>JBATNE010000077.1:0-16990 GCA_049290195.1 Candidatus Zixiibacteriota bacterium | reverse complement strand
CCATGGCGGCAGGATTCCTTTAACCGGAAACGCGGTATCCGGAATGGGGGAGGCGTAGATATTGTATCCATCGATAGATCCGAATCCCCAATCATCCCATTCAAGCAAAACGGAATCGGCAAAGCGGCTGACAACGCGGAGACCATAGACCTGAGTTGACGGATCAAGCAGGAACAAGGCAAGCGAATCGGCGACATGCCCCATTTGCTTGACGCCGTCAAGGTTCAGCTTGGATTCGTAGGTGAACGGGTCATACGTGCCACCTCTTAGTCCGATATTCTTGTCATTGTCGGGGTCGGTATGAAGCGAGTCTATGGAGAAGGTACTGAAAACGAATCGCACGGCTGAATCGGGAGCCAACGCAAATGGCCCAAATGAATAGAGAAATCTGGTATCGAATCCTTTGGAGAATGCCTGACAGATGGCTTGACCGACCGGTGTCCAATTGGGGTCACTGGCCATGAGACAGGTCATAACCTGATCGTAGTCGATATCGCCGTTGCGAAGGTACCAGTATTTGTTTCTGTCCCCTTCAGGTGTTCCCTGACCTCCAGTTCCGAGGTCACGGTAGGTTGTGACGCGCTGCGGGCCGAAATCGTTCACCGGGTTTGCATTTCCAATCCACCAGTTGTAGCTCAATGTGCCGGCGGGCCAGCTATCCGCCAGAAGTTTGGCGCAAAATACACCGGGGCAGGACCTGGCCTTGAAAAGGTCACCATCGTTGTCAGCGATGTATGCAATGCCGCCATCGGGAGTGAAACCGGTGATATCGTCTGCGGCATGATATCCGTCAGAAATGTCCCCAACATCACCATCAAAATAGAGTCCGGCATAGCCGTCCTGGATAGTCTGGGTGCCGATGTTGGTGATCACGACATCGTACAGGATGCAGTGATCGGCAGGCGCCGTGTTCCAGGCATGTGCCCGTATCGCAATCTTTATGGGAAGTGGTTTGTGCGTGCGGTGGTCAAAAGGGTTATACAGATTGCCGAGGCCGGCATGGATGGAGTCGGTGCAATCAGAACGAAAAGCCAGGTCGCCGATGGGTTGAATGGGAACGACCGACCCGGTAAAAGTAGTTGAGGTGTATCCATCGGGATAGGTTTCCGTTACATTCTGCCAGCCGTCAGCGCCAACTGAAACCAGCGTATCTCCACCGACTACTCCTCCAACCCAAAGCGCTCCCGCAAGGAGATAGGTTACACCGGAGCCGGAAGAAAGTTCATATGAGGAGTTGGGGAACTGAGGAATCAGCGAGAAGTGTGGATCAAATCCGGATCCCCACTGGGCGTGGGAATTGAACATGGCGTTGATGGCACCGGTCTGAATGACTGCGTATCTGGCCGGATAGGCTGGACCATACACCGGCTGAGGACCGGGTGGATCAGTTGTCGGAGATGTGTTTTCAGTCGGCACCAGCGGTGAAGGAAGCTCCTCCGCGGTCACGTACGTTGTGACAATGAGATTGAAAAGAATGAGAAAAAGCGTGAGTAGATAACGGAAGCCGGGACTGTCCGCAGGGCGGTATGTGCGCATCGAATCCTCCATCCCAATTGGCCGATGATTCCAGATGAATCATGGACGAATATGAATACCTTAAGTGTAAGCAAAAATGAGGGATTTACAAGGCAAAACAATGGAGAAAGGTGAGGTCAATTGTCGGTTTTGAGTGAAAACGGCGTGAAATCGGTCTTCCAGTCGTAGTAGTCTTCGTTTTCCACTCGTTTCAAAAACCGTATGATCTTGTACGTGAATGGTGTAGCGATAACTTCCCACAGGACCTTAAGGACGTAGTTGCCGATCATGACGCCCACTATCTGATCGGTGGTCCAGACCCCCCAGAAGGCGAGCGGGTAGAAGACCATCGAGTCGATTCCTTCGCCTACAATCGTCGAGCCGATCGTCCGGACAAACAGGAATTTCCCTTTGGTGTACAGTTTGATCTTGGCCAGGGTGTACGAATTCGAAAACTCACCAACCCAGTAGGCGGAGATCGAAGCCAGGATGATGCGGGGAGTGCCGCCGAACACAGACTGAAGCGCTTCCTGCCCGGACCAGCCTTCGGCCGGCGGGAGTTTGAGAACGACCCAGGACATAAGGGAAGCGAACACCAGTGCGCCGAATCCGGCCCAGACAACTTTGCGCGCGCGGGCATAGCCGTACACTTCGGTGAGGATATCGCCAAAGAGATAGCTGATCGGGAAAAAGAGAATACCGGCGCCGAATTTCATCCCGCCGACTTCCCAGATTTTGGCCGGGCCGATGAGATCGGAGCAGAGCAGGACAGTCACGAACAGCGCCATGATGAGATCGTAGTACTTGTAATGGTGGTGCTCGTGAGTCGGAGTCTGAACCGGTTCCATGCCGCCACAATACTAAAATGGATTCAGGTAGTCAATGCTTGAGATTTGGGGTCATAGACACGTGGCCCAAGTGCGTCATTGCGAGAAGTTCCGCCGTCAGGCGGAGCGACGAAGCAATCTGTCCCATAATACAGCCGTCTACCTGCCTACGTCCACACCGGGTAACCTTGAATGCGAAGAGGAGGAAAGTGGTGCTGGATGAGGGGAAAGATTGCTTCGCCCCACTCAGTTCATCCTTCGACTACGCTCAGGATGACAGGTGGAGGCTCACGGTCACGAGTGCGGCGAGTGCGTCATCGCGAGGCAGTCCCCGCGCACAGCGCGAGGGACCGCCTTGAAATGATCGGGTTTCATTCGTAGGTCAAGAGTCCTGCACTCTTGACACCTAATTGCTTAGCGTCAAGACCACAGGGGTCTTGACCTACGACCTAAGTGTGATGAAACCCACCCAGAAGGGTGGGGCACATATGATCCTCTGGAACCCCGTGCTCTCCACCAATATGGACCGATCCACTCGGCTGGCGTTCACAGTTGACTGCGTTCCAAATCCCCGGTACATTTGACTCCATGAGCCTTTATCGAAAAGTTTTCCCCCTGATAAAATTATCCAATCCAACTCTGGCGCATCATCTGGGACTAATTGCCCTCCGGATGCCGATCTGGCCGAAATGCGGTCACTTTACGGAGAAACATGCGTTCGAGTGGAAAGGGATCAAATTCCGCAACCGACTCGGGATCGCCGCCGGGTTTGACAAGGACTGCGTCGCGCTGAACGGATTAACCCAGCTTGGCTGCGGATTTATCGAAATCGGCACTGTGCTGGTTACGCCGCACAGTGGCAACCCCAAGCCGAATCTCAAACGAATCCCGCCCAAGAAGGCGCTCTGGAACCGACTTGGATTCCCGAGTCACGGGGTAGACAAAGTCATCCCTCGGCTAGAGAAGTTCCAGAAAATGAAACAAGAGAGCGGTGTTGTCATTGCCAGTAATATCGGGCCGCACCCGATGTCGATGAAAACCGCCAAATCGGCCGATGAATTCGCGAGTATCACGCTCTCGCAGCTATTGGTTCTGGTGGAAGAGCTGTACGACTTCTCCGATCTGTTTGTGGTCAATCTGAGTTCTCCCAATACGCCGGGGCTGCGGGATCTGCTCGAACAGGGAACACTGGCGGATCGGGTATTCCTCCCGTTGAAGGAACGGCTGGTGCGGCTGGCGCATGGCGGACCGGTCAAGCCTGTACTGCTTAAAATCGGTCCAGATGATTCTCACGAACAGGTTTGGACCAAAGGGAGTCTATCCAATGTCATCGTCCCGATGCTTAAGAGTGACGCCTGCGACGGGTTTGTCGCGACGAATACGTCGACCCGACTCGCCCGCGAGCTGGCACAGCCCTGGCCGACCAAGGCGCCGACATCGGGGGGATTATCAGGTGATCCACTGAGGGAAACTTCGTTGGCGGTGGTCCACACCTTGCGCGGGATTTGCGATGATCATGGTAAAAGGCCGTTGATCATCGGATGTGGCGGAATAATGGAGCCGGAACATGGGCGGCAGTTTCTCGAAGCCGGCGCGGATTTGGTGGAGTTGTATACCGGTTTCATCTACGGCGGCCCGGGGATATTGGCGAAGGTGGCGGAGGGGTGTGTGGGGTGATTGAGAGAGAGGGAAGTTAAATGGACGCGCATGACATGTTCGTGACATTTCCAACTGCATTCGTGATTATGTATGTCTTCTTTATCTGTTCGTCCGCATGGAGATGGTTCACGATGTCGAAGTCAGAACTGGACTATTGGTCGATAGGATATCTATTCGACAAATCGAAGTCGATTCGATACAAGGTCGGAATGTTCTTCATAGGTGTTTCTGTTGTCCTTGCACTTGCCGCCTTGGGGGCGACCGTATTAAGTCATTGGAGAAGGTAGTTCGTAGGGCAGAAGTCCTGTGCTCCTGCCGCATGGCAAAGGCGGATTTGGAAGGGGACAAGTGAGAAAATTGTCAGGGGTCTGTTCTGCTGCGGCGGGGATGGCCGTCATTGTTGCAATGTCCGCCGGATGTGAAGGTCCGGCGCCGCTGTATAGGAAACTTCGGTTAGAGGATCGTGGGACCTTTCATACGAAGACAGAAGTGCAGATTACTGGTGCCCCACTTAAGCTAACGATTACTGGCCAGAGCAGTTTGTACGGTCAACGCCCGGTGTATCTTTCTCTAAGGGCACAATATCACGAAAACTCCGAGCTGTTTGAGTTCAATTTGGACACGATTCGCGTTATCTGCAGGGGAATCGAGATGCGACACGTGGGTAGAGTAGGCCATTACGTTCCTCCGGCTGGCCTTCGAGAAGGACCAATTGGAGGCGAATCGTCACTTGGAGACTTCATTGAATTCGATTTGGAAACGGATCTTCCATATCGGTACGATAGAGATGGACAAATGCGGCCAGACGAATTGATAATCGTGTTGGACGGACTTGTTCGATATAGAGATGCCTATCTGCATGTGGACACTGTGATGGGCCGTTCGTTTTAGGCAATGCGTGTTAGTAGTCGTAGGGCAGGAGCTCTGTGCCCTTGCCGTTTGGTGGGAAAGGCGCATAGAATAGACGCAAGGCCCGGCTCGAGGGGTGAAAATCAACAGCAATGAGTACTCAGCCAAAGTCGATATTCCTCCTCCCCGGCATGGGAGGGGACCACACGATGTACGCGGCCCCGGCGTGGCAGGGTATACAAGGAGCGGTTTGTATCGACTGGCCGGAATACCGGAACGAAGTTTCGATAGCCCAAATAGCAGATCGAATCATCGAAACCGCGCATATCCCCGATGGCACTACTCTCATCGGATCATCGTTGGGTGGAATAGTGGCCTGCGAGATCGCGAAAAAGCGCAAAGTTAAAGCCCTGATACTTATCGGTAGTGCCACTCATCCACGCGAAGTGTCTGAGTTGTTGGCTCGGTTGCACCCCTTGGCCCGGCTGGCACCGTTTGAGTTTCTCCAAACGGCCGCCGCGAAAATCCCGAACGAACTTACCCGGATGTTTTCCCGAAGCCAGGCTTCGTTTATCCGCGCAACTTGTTTTGCCATCTTTGACTGGCCGGGGTTGGGGGAATTGGGAGCCAAGCCGATTCGAATTCACGGAAAGCGGGACCACGTAATTCCGATTCCTCAAATGGTTGACTTGGCGCTCAATGGCGGGCATCTTTTGGCGATGACGCACGCCAAAGAATGCGTGGAGTTCTTGAAATTGCGCGGGTTGGTGTAGGTTGTAGGGCAGGAGCCCTGTGCTCGCATACTACGATGATAAGGGCTTTGGGAGGCAAATGAAACGGAAATTCAGATGGTGGCAATGGACTTTGATCGTGATGGCCGTTGTCATGGCTTTCTTCACAACATGTACGATTGCCTGTCTTACGCTTGGCTCCTGGCTTTTTGTTGGAAGAGAGACAATTGCTAAGACAGAACTTCCCCATGCAATCGTATCAGTTCAGCTGAACAATGGCGGTGCGACCGTTGATTGGTCACAAGATTTGTTGGTGAAACCGAAGGGTTGGTCTTTGATTGGCGAACGGTCGGTGTACCATCTCTATCACAGCGGAAATACTGCTATGCTCAAGGCCCTGGATACTCGTGTGATTTGCTATGCGTCGTTGGGGGGGATGTCGGGAAGTTCAGTTTGTGTAA
Source organism: Candidatus Zixiibacteriota bacterium (assembly GCA_049290195.1). Lineage (GTDB taxonomy): Bacteria > Zixibacteria > MSB-5A5 > GN15 > FEB-12 > FEB-12. Next base: position 10,948 of record JBATNE010000077.1, on the reverse strand, counting down.
ACGTGAACTCACTACCATGGCGCATGCTGAAATTTGTCGTTAGTCAACCAAGGAATTTGTCTCGAGATGATGCAGAGCTCATCAATGCCTCGGCGACGCTCCCCTGTTACATTGCCCAACCGAACGGGTTTGATCAGCCTGCAGAAATCTCGATGGATGCAAAGCCGGGGCACACGGGGAAGTTCATTCTGTTTCTTGACTGTGACTCAATTTCTGCGAAGCAGGAAATTGACTCTGTGCTGACGATTGACATCTTGTGGAATAGCGGAGATCGAACGACTGGACTTCGAATTGACCCCCGCGAGACATTCCCGGGGATAGGGGATTGATAAAGGTGCGAGCGTCCCGATTGAAGACGGGATTCATCGACTCGCAACGCTCGTCTTGAACAGGGCTCGCACCCTACGCAACTGAGATCTGAGACAGATTGTGAAACGACTATCTCCGTGGTGCTTGCGCTTTACGGTCCTAATCCCTATTTGGTGCGCATTTTGGTTTTATCGGTCTCGATACAATATTCAACAATTGACGGGGAGCTGTAGAGTGTTTGTAAAGATTGGTGACATTTTCTTCTTGATGCTCTTCATTCTGGTCTGCATTCCATGTTGCTTTAGACTGGACCAGGAGTCAACTTCGCAAAAGGCAGAAATACTAGACATTCAGGGTGTCAATTCCATATTTGATCTTTCAAGAAATGATAATGATTTTGTTTGGATTGCTCTCGCAATAGTGCCTTTAGTCATCATTGAGGTGGCTATTAGGCTATTTTGCAACTAACAAATGGACTAATATGGTTCTTAGATTGTCGAAATGTGCTTTGGGCGCAGGTTCTATGATTTGCAAGTCTGTATGTTTCAGTCGGTGGATATGGGTCTGTGTGCTTTTCCTCTCGCTAATGACAATTTGCTGTTCATGCAAGTCCTATAAGGAACCGACGGTGTGGCCTGACTCAATGAATCACGTATCCCTCTCGGTCTTGGCTAGGTCGCAAGACGAATCGTTAGTCGCAATACCCTACTTGGAGCTATACTGGAACAAGCAGGGCTATTTGAGAGCAGAATTCAGGTCCGAGAGCAAGTCAGAATTTGGGAAAGTCACTATCATAAATGGCCCAAATTGGTGGATAATTAATTCCGACGGAAAGACTGGATTATGGCGTCACCGAAAGAGAGGGATTTCACCTCTCGGTTCTCTGCGCCCATTCGGTCCTCCCTCTCCTGATTGGGTGCAAGACTTGAATTTTGGAGACGAAGTGAATTTCTTTGTTACCCGGGGAGGCAAGAGAGTCCTCTTGCATGGCTATGACAAGCGCATGTACGGAGCGTATGAATTGACCCGCGACAACGTTACTGTAAGACTCTTATGTGATTCAAGTACAAATGTCCCGACTTATGTGAGCTTGACAAATTCCGGCGAACTGGTCTTCAAATACGAATCGTATCAACTCGACGTTCCCTTTGACTCAATGAAATTTCTGCCTGCCGTCGGAGTTGATTTCACGGACCTTCATGAATGAGGCCGTAGGTCAAGAGTCCTGCACTCTTGACTTTCTGTAACCAAACGTCAAGACCACAGGGGTCTTGACCTACGAATGCTACTGCGCTTTTGTCTTGCGGAACTCGCGCCAATTCCATTCGTTCTACCAGAATGAAAATTGATATTCACTCTGCATGACAGCACCCGTTAACTCTCCCTCTACGCCACTGAGCATTCTCAGGAACAGGTCGTTTCTGCTCTTCTGCTCGGCGCGGGTGCTCTCCACGCTCGCCTATCAGATGCTCGCGGTGGCGATCGGCTGGCACATCTACGCCCTCACCAAAAGCGCGTTCATCCTCGGCATGGTCGGGTTGATGCAGTTTCTCCCGATGATCCTCCTGACCCTCTATTCCGGGCATGTGGCGGATCGGCATGACCGAAGGATCATCATGGGGCTCTGTCAGTTTCTCCAGGCATGCGGTGTGGCGATTCTGGCGGTAGAGAGTTTCACGGGCTGGGCGAGCGAAGAATCAATTCTAGTGATCGCGTTCTGTCTTGGAGCGGTGCGGACATTTCAGATGCCGGCCCAGCAGGCGCTACTTCCGCTAATTGTGACTTCCGAAGAATTCCCCCGCGCGGCGGCCATGGCGGCATCTTCGATGGAGGCCGCGGCAATAGTAGGCCCGGCCCTCGGCGGATTCCTCTACGTATTCGGGCCGGGGGTTGTCTATGTCGTGATCTCGACCGTCTTTCTCTTTGGGGCGTTGCAATCGGCCATCATGAAATCCCCCAAGGGCTCCAACAATCGTGAACCGGCGACCCTCAAATCTCTCACCGCCGGGATTCACTTCATCTGGGCCAAGAAAGTCATTCTTGGGGCAATTTCGCTCGACCTGTTCGCCGTATTACTCGGCGGAGCGACGGCGCTTTTGCCGATTTATGCGGCGGAAATTCTCAAGGTCGGCCCGACTGGTTTGGGGTTCTTGCGCGCGGCACCGGCTATGGGTGCGCTGGTGATGTCGGTCTATCTGGCGCGACATCCATTGAGGGCAAAAGTCGGAAGAATCATGTTCGGCGCGGTGGTTGTATTTGGGTTAGCGACGCTTGGGTTTGCGGTCTCGACCTGGTTCTTCGTCTCATTGGCGATGCTGGTGATTCTGGGGGCATCGGATATTATCAGTGTGGTGATCAGATCATCGCTGGTACAGCTCAAGACTCCGAATGAGATGCGGGGGAGAGTGAGTGCGGTGAATATGATGTTTATAGGAACATCGAATCAACTTGGGGAATTCGAATCCGGCGTGACGGCGGCATGGTTTGGCACGGTCCCTTCGGTGATAATCGGCGGGCTGGGGACGGTGGTAGTTGCGCTGAGCTGGATGAAGCTGTTTCCGGAGTTGCGGGATACGGATAGGTTGGAGTAAGTTCAGTCGTAGGGCAGGAGCCCTGTTCGAGCCGAATCAAGCGAGGCGAAGGATCCCGCCTTCAAGCGGGACGCTCCTGTTGCTTGGAGGGGATTCGCTAGGAGTTTATGAAAATGTCGCGAATTCGGGCCTCGCCCCCCCGCTACTTCGCAACCGCTTCGATCAGGCGATAATTCTCAATTATCGCCACAAGTTTCGCCGCCGAAGCAGACTGATTCTCAAATTTCCAATCACCATCGACTTTCAGCATTATCCGATGGTACATCTTGGTATCTTCGTTGAACACAAATCCGAACCACTCATTGGCTCCCATATCGGCGCCGACCATCGAAGTATCAGAGTAAGGCCCTGAAGCAGAGAGCCGCGCGAGCTTGGCGGCAGCCCGCACCGAATCTTTCGGAATGGTGACTGAGACGTGTTGGGCCTTGCTCAGCAGCAGGTTCATTTGCGCGATCGTGAGATCTTCCTGTGCGGCCAGTTGCCAGAGGGAATCGGCAAGTTGGTACGAAACCGCCAGCTGGTTGCCATCGCGGTCGATATACCGGGCGCCATGATTGTATCCCCACGCCCAGTTGACATACTGCCAGCCGGCGATAATTGATTGTGAGTTGGGGATTGAGTTGTCATCGGTCGGGCCCGTACCGTTGCAGGCGACCAGGAACGCGAGCGCGAGAACCAAAATCAGGGTTTTCATACCTGCCTCCACAAAAATGAGGGTATATGGGTGATACCGCCCTTGGAGTCACTTCTTCCTGAAATATACGATGTTTGGCCCGGTTTTGTGCAAGTCAAATTGTATCGGGCGGCCTAGAGAAGTTTCTGCATCCAGACCATGTCGCGTCAGTGGGGAGTCGCTGAAGTCACGACGGATACAGCCGCGACAGGGCAAACAGTCCGGCGGCAAACGAGATTGCTGCCGTCAAGCCAAGATTCAGATAGAGAAGCCTCATTTGCCGGAGGTTGGGATTCTCCGACATTAAGAGCCGGAACGCAAGCCAGCCATCGACAAACACAAACACGGCCACAGCCAATAGTCCCGCCAGCATACTCTCGGATGCCAAGCAGACATACGTCAAGGCGCGAGTACCGACGTGAATCATCGATGCAAACAATCGTTCCAGGATCGGAAAGAGGATCTCAAAGACTCTGCGCTGAGCAGGGGGCAGTTGAGCAATTTGAGATTCCAGCTTCTGTGCGCCACTGTGCAGATCGGTTCCGGAGAGCAGGTTTGGAATTGTTGCCACCAGCCAGGCCTCGAACGAGCCGATCCCCACGCCGAACGCCAACACTTGCAGAAATGTCATCGGCGCGACCAGTGCAAAAATGGCAATCGCCGCCCCCAGTTCGCATACTCCCGACGATACTCCGTTTGCGATGGCGGAGATTGCGACGGGCACCGATTTCGGCAGCTTTCGAATTACGCCATGGTAAAGCAGCATCTTGATCATCAGGCCGAATCCCCATGAGCCGGAGCCCAACAAGAAGTACTTCAGTGGAACGCGGTACACGAAATAGAGAACCACGATAGGAGCGGCCATGATCGCATAGATGCCAACCTTGGCGAGCAGTTCATTTCGTTTGGATGAAGTGCTTTCCTTCATCTTAAACTCCATGGTATCAATCGAGAAACTTCTGCATCCAGACCATATCGTATTCTTCGCCGAATTTCTTGCCGACCCGTTTGAACCGTCCACACTCCACAAAGCCGTTCCGCTGTTGGAACTTCAGGCTCGGTTCGTTGCGTGAGGATGCCGAAGCCATCAGAATAGTTATGCCTCGGGCGCGGGCTTCGGTTTCCAATTGCTGGAGTATCTCGCTCCCGATGCCGGTGTGGGTCTGATCTGGGGAGAGAAAGACGGTCACTTCGGCGACATGCTTCATGGTGTCGGCCGGGTGGAATTTCCGAAGCAAGGCAATGCCAATGAATTTGCCATCGGCATCATCCACGGCGTAGAATGGAAGATCTCCAGCTGACTCCTTCAGGCGACGATAAATGGAACTGTCAGTTGGGATTGATGGATAGGCGGCAAATGAATTGGTGATGAAGAAATTGAACAGCTCGGTCAGCGCCGGGGTATCAGATTCAGCGATTGGGCGAGTAGTGTGGGGCATAGTGTGTTTTCCTTAGTCCGCTTCGCGATCCCTGTTGTCGGCCGGGTGCGCGAGGAGGTCAGTTAGCTTTTCCCTGGCCATCTTTGCCGTCACCGCCGAAACCGCTCCCAGCAGCACAATTGCAGTGACAGCCGCCGCGAACCATTTGGTCGTTTCCATATTCCAAGGGCCGGCCAGCACGCGACTTCCTTGATTCCACAAGACTGTCAGCAATCCGACACCCACTATGGCAATTGCCAAGAGGGGGCCCCGGGTCCAGCCTACAATTTCCGTCTGACCGACGCCGGCGATGACTCTACCATGGTAGACCGTTCGCATTCTCCTCCAGTGCGAGTAATACGGCTCGGAAACCAGCCAGAACGAACGCGTGTCAATAGTGAAGCGCCCGCCGAAAAGGTAGGTCTTTCCTGATTCGCTCTTTCGCCGCCAGGGGAGAGCGACCATCATGTTGCAATGGGTGTCCGTTGCGGCGCGAATGCGGGCGAACGCTTCGTCCGGGGAGAGGTCACTGGTAATTCTGAAATGCCAGGGGATCATTGCGTGGCCAGTGCCTACTTTCTGAGCGCCCAGCGTTTCAATTTGGGAATGTCTTTGGAGTAGTATTTCGCCATGAAACCGGGAAGGTGCATCTTGTATTTCAGCATGTCCCGGACTTTGGTAGTCATTTCTTCGACTGTGATATCCGTCTCGGTGAATGTGCCGTTCCGATAGCAGTGCGAGCAGAATTCGGTCGAAGTGGAGCCATCGGCTTCGGTGCCGCCGCCGAGAATGTCACGTGAGAGCGGCATGCCGCAACTCTGGCAGAATGGTCCCTTGGGTCCGAACATGGTTAGTCTTTCTTCCTATTTCAAATTCCAACACTCATCACAAGGTCATCTAGTGCCCGCGCTTCGCGTAAGGCTGGTCCAGTTTCTTGGCTCGCCTTAACGCAGCCTTGTCCCCAGACTCATGGCAGGCGACCAGCCAAAGAGCGCATTCATATGGCTGGCCAAAGTCGATTCTGGTAATGTCCTTGAAATTGTAGCGGCGAACCCTGCCCCACTTGGCTCCAGGATCAATTTCGCTGAGCGTGACAGTAGCTTCGGTCAACTTTTTGACTTTGCCTATGTAGCATGCTGAATCGTTCATCCTCTCACGATAGACTGTCACCAGCGGAAACCGCTTCATGATTGTCTCAAAGATAGTCGCAAATGAATCAATCGCTATCTTTGATTGCTGAACTGGGAATTGCTTCCGAATCTTGAGCGCTTTGTGCGCAAATCTCTCCCAGTCCCTGAGCACGCGATACCGCCGGATATCCTGATCTCTCACAATTGAATAGCCGTCGAGGTAGATGCCATTGCCCAGAAGATGCAGCATCACGAAGTGTTCGTTTGCGGCGACGACATACCCTTCCAGTTTCTCTTTGATCTTCGGGCTTCGATCGAGCACCACCAGCTGGTTTTTCGCGAGCGTCCCCTTCAGTTCCCTGATCGACTTGGCGGTTGCCATTTGTCTCAGTCTCCCGTCGGCTTGATTGCGCCGGTTTCTACCATCATCATAACCACTTTCTTCGGCGCGCGCGGGCGATGCATCACCCCTTTGGTGATCGTCACTCCCTGTTGCGGCCCAAGCTCCAGCGTCTTGTCTTCGAGATCGATATAGAGCAAGCCTTCGAGAACAAAGAAGAACTCGTCGTCATCATCGTGCTTGTGCCAGTGGAACTCACCCTCGATAATCCCGAGCCGCACGACCGAATCGTTGACTTTGGTCAGGGTCTGATTTGACCATTTGAGAGTGGTGGCATCGACAATCGAAGGTACATCGATCACCTGAAGGTGCGGGTACTTGATGTCGAGGCTGATGTTGTACTTGGCGTGGTCGGTCATCTACAGTCCCTTTTCTTCTTCCACGGTTACCACCATTATTGCCGGTCTGTCCAATGACCAAAGATGCTTATCCCCAGCGACAGGTCAGATGGGAATGTACTAGGTTTGGGGACTAGCTCAGCGGCATCGGATGGAAATCTCATTATCACAATATCGTGTCCCGCCTTCCAATCAGCAACTAGTTGCCTGGAGTCAACGAAGCACTTCTTTCGGCGAATACTGTAATAGGAGTACTTGTGCTCCAGACTTCGTACGAGCGGCGACCATGTCGCAAAGTGCTCAGGATTAATGAACTCATTTAGCCCGCCCGAGTAGAGCCAGAGAGAGTCATGAGTGGAATAAATGAAGAGTGAGCCCCAGGTTTCCGAAGTCAAGGCGGGACTCGACCCGTCCCCCGGACCTCCGACGGACCTCATTTCCTGATGCGGAATGAACAGGATGGTATCGTTGTAGCTGGTAATGGCATTGATGACATTTGATCGGATGAGGTGAGAAAGTCCGGGGTAATAGTTCAACGATCCTCCGAAGTCGGAACCGGTGTAGGTAGCGCGTACAAACGGCAATATGCTCCTCTTATGGGTGAAGTCCTTCATCTGGTCTCGTTCCGCCCGCTCTCGAGGAGTAGAGGGGATCATACCGTAACTCATCCCATTCCCGTAAGCCAGCCCGCCTGCCAACAGTAGTGAACTGCCGGACTTTTGTGATGACACGCCATATCCGGCTTCGAAATACGGATTGTTGTAGGCATTCCCCACTATCTGATTGATATGAGCGAATAAGACTCCGTAGGAATCGTCTCCACGCTTGTCATAAGTAGCCAGCGAGACATGGGTGATGTCAACGATATTGCAGCCTACCCCTAGATTAGTATTGCCGCCGAGTCCAAGGTAGAAGTTGTACGATGGAATGATGTCATGTCCGGTCCAATTGTTGAAGTCGAAATGCCAGCTGACCGACACCATTCCTTCTCCGGAAGCCAAAGGACGGGGCGGGAGGAAATGGTGAGTGGTCCCGGCGCAGCCGAAGAGAAAGGAGGCAAAGGCGGCAAGAACTGGGGCACTAACGACTTTGATCTTCATAATCTGTACATGAAAGAAGAGACAAAGCGAGGATTGAGAAGGCGAGAGCAATTGAGATTGTTCGCATGATATCCTCCCGGACAAACGGTTGCGCGACGCAACCAGTGCGAATCAAATACCCCCGACAGGACTCGAACCTGTTACCCTCTGCTTAGAAGGCAGATGCTCTATCCGACAGCTGTCGAAGAGGTACGATCCTTGTGAGACAACGACTTCCGATGACATCGGTAAGGTAGAGCGGTGGAAAATCAGAGGCCCTATCACAATTACTTGTGATCGAAAAGTCACAACATGTACTCTGACTCTCCACAACTTTCATGGCGCGAACATAGCGAGGGCATCTGCCGAGTTCAACTAAAATCTCGCCTTGATTCAGAGTTTCTCCTCTCTAACATTACCAAATCAGGTATCCCGAGGCTACGGGGTAAGTCCAATGAAACGTCCAGAGAAGTGAACTTATGACAAGACAACCACGAGATAGGCGCGCACCGAGCATGGCCAGATTGCTGCAAAGGTGGACTGAGCCGGGTCATTTCGGATGCACGACAAGTCGGAATGATAGATGGTCCTCGGGCTTCGGCGTAAACGACAGAGGTTTACTTATCAGAGAGATGTCAGGCGGGCGGTCAAACTGTGCCCAAATCGTATGCCGGTGGCCCGGCTCAAATGGTATAAGGGCGCCGGAGTGATAACCAGATTGCGCGTTATCGATGAAGATCGTCGCATCGGGCAGTTCGTGATTCCCCAAGTTGTAGACGGTGACACTCACAGAAGCGCCGAACGGCTTCAGGACCATGTCAATCGTGTCAATTGAGCTCACCGAGGCCAGCCCCTTCACACAGGACTTCTCCTCGTAACCACGCGCAGTTGTCTTTGCTTCGATTGTCCCTGCCTGACGGAGCATGATCATCGCACTTCCCGTTATCGTGGTGTCCAGGGCCGTCCTGGTACCGCTTCGCTGTACCAAATGCGTCGATGCATGGGGCGGGGAGACGCGGATGGCCATCGTGACGTTTCCGGCCGGAATCCGGATTTCGTGGTCGATCACTTTGAATGGGGCAAAAAATGAAAGGAACGGCCAGTTGACCTGGGCCGTGTCGGCATAGGTTCCGCTTCGGACGACCGCTGTCAGTGGTTCATGCCAGTGATACCCGGCGTGTTGGGTGAGGAAGACCATCTGGTCGGAGTCTCCGGTCGTAGAGCTCTCGTTTGCCAACAACTCCGTTCCGCCGACATTAACTCGATACTCCCGGAGCTGAAGCATCATTGGGTCAGAACAGGTCAGCCGTACACGTACATCGTGCCAGGGCATTGCGGCCATTGCTTCACAGAATGTCCAGAAGGCGCACAAGGCGAGAGAAAGCACAAGGACTGTCCATTTCGCGGAGGCCGGCAACTTTGTCCATACTGCACTCCAGGTAATACCCAGAACGGTGGCAACCCCTCCAACTATGGCCGAGACAATCTTCCATTGTCCTGCCAGCTGCTCCAGTACGGACGGGTTGAATGAGATGATGATGATATTTACCAGTGCGATCACGCCAAAGAGAATGATGAACAAGACAAGTCGATTCTTCATGTGTTCCTCCCACGCCAGAAGTCTGTTTATCGAAAGACGACAGAAATGCCGACCAGAGTATAGTACCCGCTGTATTTTCCAAATGGGCTGGCCAGCCCACCTTGCAGTGCAATATCCTTGAAGTGCGACATCGGGCCGCACAACTGCATCTGGTATTTGTAGAGCACGTCCACGCGAAGCCAACTTGCTGCCTGGATTCGCACATTGCCGCTTACCGCCGCAATAGGGCGTATTTCCTGATTGTCAAATTTGCGGTCACCGGTGTAAGGTGACTCATTGGGGCGGAATTTGTACGTCATGCCTGCCAGCCCAAGGCCGGGGCCAACGGAGAGCGTGATGGGGAAGTCAGTATACTGGAGCATCGAAAGCGAGTAGCGCATCGACATCAGCACGTTCATCGCAGTGACGCGATGGCGAAAGAGCGTCCCCTCGCCATAATCCAATCCGACTGAAAGCTCCAGTTCATTTGGTACGTACCTAAGTGTCTTGGTGGAACTGAAAATCGGGATAGAGTAATAGAACTCAAAGTACTCAGTGGATTTGGTACCCAGAAAGAGCGCTTCATCCCGGTGCGACATCCCCCCAAGGCGGAACCCAACCTGGCGCTGGGGCAGAATGCTCTCGAGTGGAGAGCTTGAGGTTTGTTTGCAATATCGACTTTTGATCGCCTTGTACCCGTGGGCCGTATCGCTATGTCCCCGGCCAGGCCCGAGCAGTTTGAGCGTGTCCAGATTGCAGAGAATATTCACGACAGCGCTATCGATCAGGTCCCGGTATTGCGTTTTCTTGATTACTTTTGAAAAGAGGCGTACGCCCAGTAGCGGGGGGTCATGTCGAAACGCGTAGAGCACTGCGCTCAGCCGAATTTGTCCGTTGAGATCGTCCAGCGGCAACATGACAACGAACTCAGTGCCGAGGTTACTGACAATTTCCCCTTCGTCGATTTCTTTCTCGAGGTAGCGATCCAGTTCGTGAGAATCTTCCACGATTTCCGTCGTCTTGTCCGGATCCAAAATAGTGTCGGACGCCAGAAATTCTCTCAGCAGGTTAATGACATTGTGTCGAACGAGCGACGCGATATCGCGAATATTGTCCATACTGCGCCGCCGGGCAAATGCCGCGCTCGGTGGGGGCGCGACAACTGCAAACCGCTGAATTCTCGGACTAAAGTCGGCCAGCATCGCACTTCGCATTTTTGCAGCCACCAGCGCCAGTTTGCTGGACAGACCATCGAGATCGTCTGACGAACAGGTAAAAGTTTCACCCAGAAGTATGCGCTGTGATTCGGTCCCGGTGCACAGGATATCCAGTCGAAGTCCATTCCCGTAATTGAGACAGGTGCCGGAAATGACATAGTTGGCGAAACAGGTGGTCGGGGTATCGGCTGTGGCAGGCGAGTCACCATAGATA
>JBATNE010000076.1:0-2378 GCA_049290195.1 Candidatus Zixiibacteriota bacterium | reverse complement strand
ATCGTGGACATCAAAAGGGACTTGACAATCTCCGATCCGGGCAACTTATTGAAATTGATATTCGTTTTCATTTGGACGATATTAGAGAGAGAAGGGACGAATGAAAGAGTTTTTGCGGACAAAGGGATTCAAGATGACTCCCCAGCGGGAGCTGATCTTTCGTTCGTTTTTCGAACTCGGCAAGCATGTCACTGTTGATGAGCTGTGCGAGAAGGTTCATGAGAAGGACCGATCGGTCGGCTATGCGACGGTCTGGCGGAATCTGAAGTTGATCTGCCAGGTGGGATTGGCGGCGGAGGTGAATCTCGGTGATGGCGTCACTCGCTACGACCGAATTACCAAGGAGCCGCACGGCCATCTCTATTGTCTTGGGTGCAAACGGTTATTGGAGTTCAATTCGGAGAAGATTGTTTCCGCGCTTGAAAAGATATCGCACGAGAACAGTTTTCTGCCCGAAGGGTTTAAGGTGGAAATACAAGGGTATTGTGATGACTGCCGGGCAAAGGTAAGTCGAGGAAATGCCAAGGAGTCAAAAGTACACTAGCGCACTTGTTTTGGCCGCACTGGCGGCGCTGCTCGCAGTTTCCTGCTCCAGCGGACCGACTTTCACGGCGCGTCAGAAACAGGGAAAGCGGATATATGAGGGTCTGTGCGACAAGTGTCACAAACTGATGGACCCGAAAGGGCACACCGACGATCAGTGGCTGGCGGCATCGGACAAGTACGGTGTTCCGCTCAAACTTCGGCCGGAAGAGATAGTCGCCCTCAAGGATTACTTAACGCGTGCAAATGATTCGTTATAAGGATAGGACATGACACATCTTCATCGCATGAGTCCCGGCCAGTCCGGAAAGGTAGTCGGGTTGACCGACGACAGTCCGGTGGCGCGTCGACTCACTGAACTGGGCATCATTCCGGGAAGTCGCATAACTTATTTGCGGAATGCGCCGCTTCAGGATCCGCTGGAAATTCAGGTGGGGAACTGCTGCCTGACGCTTCGGCACGCCGAAGCATCGCTTGTCGCGGTCGAGCTGGACAGTTAGAGGAAAGCAGGTCGACACTTAGTCGAGCCATGAGCACGACCGTATCCAGACCAAAGGTGGTCCCGATGGTGGCCATCTGCGGAAATCCCAACTGCGGGAAGACGACGATTTTCAATGCGCTGACCGGGCTTCGCCAGCGGGTAGCGAACTATCCCGGCGTGACGGTGGAACGAACGGTCGGCCAGTTCAAGCTGGATAGCGGGAAATCCGTAAATATCATTGATATTCCCGGGGCGTATTCACTCGCCGCATTTTCTCCCGATGAATATATCGCAGCACAGGCACTCTTTGGCACGGTCGAAGCCGACCAATCCCCTGATCTAATCGTCTGCATCATTGACGCCACCAATCTTGAGCGTGGGCTCTATCTCGTTTTCCAGGTACTGCAGATTGGAAAGCCGGTGGTAGTCGGCGTCAATATGATGGACCTTGCGGCGAAGCGTGGGGCGGTGATTGATTTTGAGGAACTGTCCCGGCAGCTTGGCGGCATACACGTGATTCCGATGATTGGAAGCAAGGGGAAAGGGGTGCCGGAACTCAAGGGCGCGATTGCCGGGCAGATGGACGCCCCCAGAGTTGTTTCTCCGGACATTTACCACCCGGCAACCATAAGCGCGCTGTCACGACTTCATGCCGTGCCGGGAAATGGAAATTTCACACGAGCGGAGTATCTTCGAATTCTGTTTGATGTCAATGGCCCGGCGGAACGCTCCTGGCTGGAATCGACATCGGGCGAAGGTCGAGTGGAATTGTCTGCAACGCGCGCCGATCTCGGCCAGCAGTTTGGTTCTTTGATGGCGGCGGAGACGTTTGCGCTGACGCAGTCAGCGATTGCCATTGCGGCGGCATCGAGGCGACAGCCTGAACACCGTCCCCGTACGACAACCGAGCGACTCGACAAGTTCTTCCTGCATCCGATATTGGGTCCGATCATTCTTTTGAGTGTGGTAGGGTTCATTTTCCAATCCATCTTCAGCTGGGCGGCGCCGGCGATGGGGGAGATAGACAAGTTATTTGGGTTTATTGGGGGCCTGGTTTACGGCGCGATGGATGACGGTCCGCTTCGGTCACTACTGGTTGACGGTTTGATCGGCGGGGTAGGATCGGTGCTGGTATTTCTGCCGCAGATTATCATACTCTTTCTGTTTATTTCAATACTTGAGGATTCAGGCTATATGCCCAGAGTCGCATTCCTGGTCGACCGAGCGTTCAGCTGGTGCGGATTGTCCGGGAAATCGTTTATCCCGCTGTTGTCGTCGTTTGCCTGTGCCGTGCCGGGGATAATGGCGACGAGAACAATTGAGGACAAGAAGCTTAGATTTATCACTATTCTGG
>JBATNE010000075.1:0-1849 GCA_049290195.1 Candidatus Zixiibacteriota bacterium | reverse complement strand
TCACAGAAGAACCCGGTCTTCTATGTGCAGTATGCGCATGCACGGATCGCGAGTATACTACGAAAAGCGAGTGAAGAAGGACTCTCTCTCGATTCGGAACACTTGGAGCTCTTGGTGATGGAGAGCGAACGCGCGTTACTTCGTGAGCTCGAGAAATTTCCAGAACTCCTTGATCTCATCACGACGGAGTATTCCGTGCATCGATTGCCCCAGTACGCCATCCGTCTGGCAGATCGGTTCCATTCTTTCTATAATGAATGTGTCGTGGTGGATTCTGAGAATAAGGAGCGATCAGAGGCGCGCCTCGCATTGATCACAGCCGTGAAAACAGTGTTCGGAGAAACGCTCTCGCTTCTCGGGGTGGATGCGCCGGAGAAAATGTAATGCTCTCCATTTGAAAAAACAAAAATAAAAACAGCATTATGAAACAGAAAAAAAAGTCAATCAATGAGGAGATCCTCTCGTTCATGTTGAAAGTTATGGGACCACTCGCGATTATCCTCATCGTCGCGGTGGGTGTCGATATCGCGAAACTTCTAAGTTGAATTTCATGATGGAAACTTTTTCTCCACAATTGACGATATACCTCGTGCGACACGGTGAGGCGGAACATAATGTTCGCCAGATTTTGGATTCGATTGTGGGAGATGAAGTGTATGCTCTCACGCCTCGGGGTCGGGAACAGATCACTGCCGTCGCAGAGGCGATCGCCCTTGATGGCATTCCGGATGCTATCATCTCTTCTCCCATACCACGGACGCGCGAGACCGCCGCGATTATCGCCGAGAGGGTGGGGGTTGCCAAGGTACTGTATGATTTCCGCCTTCGCGAAACGGACTTCGGACAGTGGGAGGGGAAACCATTTCTGAAGTTTTCGGAGAAATATCCGAGTCCGGAAATGCGTATGGAAACAGATGGATCGGATGGATTGGAAAGCCTGACAGATGAGAGGGATCGTTGTGCAGAATTTCTCGCGGATTTGAAAGAGCATTACCCTGGGAAACGAGTAGTCGTCGTCTCGCATGGTGATACGCTCGAACAGCTCCACGGACTCATCGTCGGAGAATCATTGGCAGAAGCGACGATTGGCTGGAGTCCTCATCGTGGGGAAATGATAAAAATGAAATACTGATATGGCTTTACGATTAATGAAGAGTCGAAGGAGTGCGGAGGATTGGGGAATCAGTGAGAAAGAATTTGAACTTTTTCGAAGTCTTTCAACGCCCCAAAAAATCCAGGATTTTCTCGACAAACTTCCGCGCAATAATGAGAAGAAAGAGCGTACCTGCGCTTCACCGCGTGTCGCCCTGCGAGAAAAGAAAGCGCACTGCATAGAGGGAGCCTGCATCGCCGCGCTCGCGCTGTGGATACATGGGGAGCGACCACTTCTCCTCGACCTCAAGGTGGCGAAGCCTGATGAAGATCATGTGGTAGCATTGTACAAGCAAAACGGATATTGGGGAGCAATCAGCAAGACGGCTCATCCGGTACTTCGGTTCCGCGATCCGATCTATCGGACGGTGCGCGAGCTCGCTCTCTCCTATTTTCACGAATACTTCCTCCCTCATGTTGGAACGAAATCTCTCCTTACATATTCCCGTCCTTTTTCGCTCAAGCGATTCGGAACGGAGTGGGTGACGAGGGAGGACGGACTGTGGGATATCGCGCTCGCTCTGGATGAATCCAGGCACTTTTCGATCGTACCGGAAGAGAATAGGCATCTTCTGCGCAAAGCGAGTAAGATAGAAGTCGAGGCGTATGAACTCACCGAATGGCCATCATCCGATCCGCGGACATAGACATATTCGTATGATCAAGGCGGATCGAAAACCGTATGGGTATCGGGAAC
>JBATNE010000074.1:0-7367 GCA_049290195.1 Candidatus Zixiibacteriota bacterium | reverse complement strand
ACTCAAAGAGTCCAACTCGATCACACTTGGCATCGGTGAAAGCGCCTTTGAGATAGCCGAACAGCTCAGCTTCGACCAACTCCGGATTCTTGTGGTTGCAGTTGAAGACGGCCCATTTCCTGCCGGTCCGATGGCTCAGATTGTGCAGAGCCTTGGCCACAAGTTCCTTGCCGGTGCCGGTCTCGCCAAGGATGACGACTTTGGTGTCGAGCGGTGCGATCCTGAGAATCTGCTGATAGACATCGAGCATCAGGCGCGAATGACCGATCATCTGGAACTGCCGTTCGCCGATGTCATAGAGACGGGACAGGTCGTGTTTGAGACGCCATGCTTCCACCCCATTCTTCACGGAGCGCAAGAGGCGCTGGCTCGATGTTCCTTTGGTAATGAAATCAAACGGGCGCTCGCCGACATCGATAGTTGCTTCATCGTATTCACCCGGATATCCGGTGTGGAAAATGACCGGAGTGCCGGGGCGAAAGACGGAGATACCGCGTGCTGCGCGGATGCCGTCCATCCCTTCCATCTTGATGTCCATGACAACCACGGCGACATTGTCGTGGGTGCGGGCTGACTCTATGGCTTCGGGTCCCGACGAAGCGGTGATGACGACGTAGTCATCAATAAACAGGTCTTTGAGTGCGGCCAGGACGTGAGGGTCATCGTCGACCACGAGGATGGTACTGAGATCACTGGATGTCATGTCTGCTCCGATGAGTAGAAGGTGAGGAGGCGCCGCTGTCGGCGACAGATATTCCGGCTGGTATCTGAATGGTAAACTGGGTTCCTTCGTTGAGTTTGCTCTGGACAGCGATTGAGCCGCCGTACATTTCCACGATTCGTTTGCACGTGGCCAGTCCAAGGCCGGTACCTTTGGTCGCTTTGGTCGAGAAGAAGGCGTCAAAGATGCGGCCGATATGTTCCGGCGCGATGCCGCAGCCGGTGTCGCTAAAGCAGATTTCGATCTCGCCTCCGAGCGGTTTCCAGGTTATTCCGATTGCACCGCCGCTCCGTCCCTGGAGAGCATGAATGGCATTCAAAAACAGGTTGGACAAGACGACACCCAGGTGTGCGCGGTTGGCGCGGATGGCGGCATCGGCGGGTCCATCGGAAGAAAACACAATGCTGTTTTCCTCCAGCATAACTCCGTGACCTTTGATAAGGTCCGCGACCAGCGCGGTGACGCTGACGGTTTCCGGCGCGTACAGGGTGTCGAGTTTGGTGTAGGTTGATATCTCCTCAGTGATGGAGACTGCACGGGAGACGGAATTGCGGATTGATTCGCGGAGCGAGCGAATCCGGTCCGGATCGGAGGTCGGCTGATCGCTGAGCTGGACCAGCTTGGTGAGAGCGCTGTCGGCCGGAAAGAGGGCGTTGCGAATTTCGTGAGCGAATGCGCCGGCCATGTCTTTGGCCTGTTTGTATTTCTCCTGTGCGATGATGGTCGCCTGAGCGCGCTTGAGCGCATCATGGGTCGCGGCCAGTTCGGCGTTGGCTATGGCAAGCGCCTTCCGCTGACGGGAGACGCGGCTCCGGTAGAGGTTCATGACCACGAGCCCGACTGTCAGCGAAAAGAGAGCCGAGAGAACCCATATCTGATAATCATAGTAGAAGACCGAGACCAGGTCGATCCAGCTCCGTCGGACAGGTACGGCGATCAGTTCTTCGCGCGATCCGGAGCCTATGAATGACCTCATTCTCCCTTGATCGGTAAGTTCGAAGGGGGTGTAGTACTCGTGGGTGCCGAGAAACGCGATTTTTTGCAGGTCGTGCGAGTAGACTTCACAGCCCCGGAGGGTCTGGAAAACGAACACATCGTCATAGCTGCCATAGGTCGGAAAGGCGGCTACCAATTCAATCAATGAAGAAGAATCAGAGGCGGCCAGCAGTGTGAGGTCCTGGTCAAAAATACGTATCGTGCCGTCAAAGGTAAGGGTATAGATGTCAAGCTTGCCGTCGTCGTCGTAGCTGGAAAGCCACGGCTGGCAGTGTCTCATGGGCAACTGAATGGACTTCTTGATATTCAGGCGGCTGTCCATGATCGATAGATAGTGCTCGGACTGGAGAGAATCCGCCTCAATGCGAGAATCTGTTAACGGCAGGGAGTGCGATAGCAGGTAAAGGGAATCTCCGGGGAGCTGGACAATGCCGATGAAATCGCTGAATTTTGCGGCGAACTTGTGATTAACGATCCTGCCGCTGTGATCGACAATTCCCACATAGCCATAATCGCTTACAAAGATCGAGTCAGAGGCTCCCTGTCCCATGCCATAGGCAGTAAAGATCACGGAAGGGTTGAGTGTATCCGGCGTACTGAACACCTGACCGGGCCAAACTCCCGAAGCAATCGGGACTTTCCATTTGATGGTTCCGGCATCGGGGTCAAGGCAGACCAGATCGCGCGGGACTTTGTCACGAACCGGGTCAGTCCAGAAAAAGGCATCTTCGCGTCCGTCGTGGTCGTAGTCGAAAGCGCGGACAAACAAGGGTCGACCTTTCCAGACGCTGTCACTGTCTGCATCGACACCGTGGTTTATCGGGATGTAGAATGTCCCGGAATCCCCCTTGAGAATACGGGCTACAAAAGACGAATCGTCTCTGTATCCCCCAACCAGAATACCTGGATACGCTGATCGGGTGGAGTGATACGTTCCGAAATCGTACGTGGTGAAGCGAAGGGCCGCCTCGAGAAAGTAGTCTCGGTGTCGACAGACCCACACAGATATATCTGAAGTCAATTCGGCGCCCGGAGCCGGGTTGGAGGCGGTAATGTAGAGGCCGTTGACAGAGTCCCCTCCCTTGCCGAGGGAGTAGAATTGCATGGGGTTCTTAATCTGCGGACGGTCAACGGGGAGAACATTCCAGCGAACCGTGTCCAAACCGTAGGGAAGGTAATCGTTGTTTCGGCTGTCCCCCAGCTGGAGGTGGTCAACTGCCCAGACCGGCGACCACAACAGACATAACAACATGATGTTGAGAGAAATGTATCTGTAAGCGCGGCGGTTCGTCAGTGGCATTTTCTATGTTGCTGATGCGGTTGATTTCGGTCCCAGTATCGGAGCGTAAATATAGGTAATTCCATCGTCTTTGCGTAGAACTATCTCGGCTCCGGTAGTCCGGAAGGCGACCTGGATAAGCTGGTCGGCCGGCTCCCTGACGAGGACACTTTACTGGCCGGCGAAGCCGAGTCCAACCAGGGGTCCAGAAGGTGGGAAAGCGGTTCACAGGGCCACAAAACAGGGGGCTGTGGTACAAGAAAAAAATGTGGAAAACTTCACTTTTGGTCTTGACACTTTAGGGCGATTTGTTATCTTACTCTCGCAATCGGAAAGTGTTACTCTTTCTGTGGATTACCTAATATCGTCCGCCCAGGCAGGCCGAGCAACCTGTCTGGGTTTTTTTATTCCCTCTATTTCCCCTATGAAAACAGCCATTTTGTAGCTTCGGTGACGGAGTCGATGTGCTCTACTTGGTTTCCCGACCGGCCGATTCTACTTCACAATCCGAAGAGTTCCGAATCTCGGTCAACAGGTTCTTTCGGATTTCAGTTGACCTCAAAAGGCAAACAGCATAAAATTACTCCCGATTATCTAAATGAAAATGAATTTCATTTTCGTTACGTAAACCTGGTCTGGGCAGTATCAGGAAGCAGTAGTGTTTGTCGCGATCAATTTTATTAGCTGTCGAGAGGATTACCGGGGGCGGTTCGAGGAGCTATTCGGGAGTCGAGCCGGGGCGATCGACTCGATGCCGGGGTTTCACCGGATGCAGGTATTGAGACCTTCGAAAGAGGGCGAACCGTACCTTGTCATCAGCGAATGGGAGAATCAGGAATCGTTCAGGGCGTGGATGAAGTCCGAAGCGTTTGTGGAAGGACACCGTCGGGGGTTCGCGGATCTCGAAGCTGCCAGGCAGGCAGGGCTAGAGGCGCCAATGAGTTCGAAGTTCGTGACCTATGATGTCATCACGCGATGAAGCGGTTGTTTACTCGCTGCGGTTGGGGAGTGCTACTCTACTTTGCCGTTAAAGGGATTCTCTGGCTGGTACTGCCGCTAGCTTTCTGGAGCAGTTGTCGATAGCACTTCAAATAGAAGGGCAGGTGACTTTGGTCAACCTGCCTTTTTGCTTGAACGAGTTTGACTGCCGCGGAATTAGCACGATGGCAATACATAACCTCCGCCAGTGAGGTAACTCACCAGACAACTGACATCGGCAAGGTCGATGCCACCGTTATGGTTGATGTTGGCTTCGGCCGGGTTTGATAAGATATATCCGCCGCCGGTAATGTAACTGACAAGTGCCGATAAATCAGCGAGATCGACACCGCCAGCCATATTGACATCGCCGGTGGTGCCGACGCAGCAATTGGGCGAGGTGACTTCGCTGGTCATGTACGGATCTCCCGCACAACCCCAACCGCAGAACCTGACGTATGAATCGCACCACTTGCGTGCCTTGTCTACATATCGCTTGAGGCTGTCCAGCCCTGCCGCAGCGTTTGCAGCCGAGCGGGTCACGGCGAGGGCGGTATAGACGGTCAGAGTGTCATTGGCCGGAAGCGTATATGCGGTAGCCCCGCCCTTGTACGTAAGGACGACGTGGACATCGGTAATCCGCGGCTCAACTACATAGCCCGGAGCTTTCATATTGGTCCACATCTGTTCAGGAACAAAGCCCATAGTCGGGTAGACGAAGGAGTCATTCGGTGCAGAATAGCCGCTATATAGGAGGGTATCCATTGAGCTAGTGCAGTTATTGTTGGACCTCATGGCCATGGTGAGAAGTGCGGCGCCGGCGTAACGGTAGGAATTGTTCCAGCAATCCGTAACGGTGTCTGATGAATTATAGCCGCGCGCCCAGACCAATCGTCGGGCCAAGTCATACCCGCTCGCATCAGATACTCCTCCGAGGCTTGAGTTGATACCGGAGTCTGAAGGGACATCGAAGTCAAACGCATCGCCGATCAGGAGATTGGTGACGGCGGTATTGGGAGGGTTCGGGGTAAACTGCGTCTTCATGATGATGATATTGCAGGTATCGACCGAGGTCTTGGGGGCGTACCAGGTTCTGCGGACCTTGACCAGTGAGTCGACAGTCAGGAATTCACCGGAGAAGTAGCGCTGATATATCGACGTATCCTTCTTAACAGCATACGGGACAGCGAGAGGCTTGAAGCCGTTGGGGCTATCGTACGAGGTGTTGTACATGGAGTAGCTCAACCGTGCCGGATTGGAGCCGACTTTGCGAACGATTACCGGAGAGCCATCCCCCAGATAGATGCTGGCATCGCCGCGACTGATGTACGGAGCGACCTCGCCGGTATCGCACTCGTTGGTGCGGAAGTTCATGTTGAGGTTTCCGATAGAATTGTGCCCCATGTTTCCGTTGTTCCCAACCGCCAGTTTGATCGAACAGTTGGTGGCTACGGAATCATAGATGAAACCCTGGATGGTATCGGCGACAGTCAGGACGATCGGCAAAGTGACTGACTGCGACGGGGAATCATAGTTGAAGACTATGCGTCCCCAGAGGCGGGTGGGGCCGGAGGTGATCACGCCCCAATGATTCAGCACAAGGGTGGTGGCCGCACTATCGCCTGCAAGAATGTTTGCAGGGGCGCCGAGGTAGTCAAGCCAGAGGGTGGGACCGCATCCGGGGCCTTTACAACTGTCTTCGATCTTACTGATCGATGTGAAGGTCAGATCAGTATTGCCGGTATTGTGCAGAATGACCGGAACATTCTTGGCGACCGATGGATGGGTGAAGGTCGGGAAGTCGATGAAGCTCGGCGACGGCACCAGAGCTGCATCGGTGGGCTTGTAGATAAGGGCAGCGTTAGTACTTGCTACGCATATGATCAGCAACGAAATCACACACGTGAGAAATCGTGAGCGCTTGGACATAAATTGTATCCTCCCTGTGAGGGAAAGTTCATGCAATCGTGCGGACCACACATCCTCAATTGCTTACGAACATGGCGGCAGGACATAACCTCCGCCAGTCAGGTAGCTGACAAGCGCGCTTAAATCGGCCAGATCGATAGTATGGTTGGCGGTAACGTCCGCCTCCCCGTACATGGTGAGAACATAGCCACCGCCGGTAAGATAGCTTACCAGTGCAGATAGATCCGCGAGGTCGACGCCGCCAGCTGCGTTTACATTGCCGGTCACACCGACACATTCCCAGTGACAGCAACAGCGGGAGAGATACCAGTCACTCCATTTGCGGGCCTTGTCGATATATCGCTTGAGGCTATCCAGCCCGGCGGCAGCGTTTGCAGCACTTCGAGTCACAGCAAGAGCGGTGTAGACGGTTAATGTATCATTAGCCGGAAGCGTATAGCCGGTAGCTCCTCCTTTGTAGGTCAGAACAACGTGAATATCAGTGGTCCGTGGCTCATTGGTATAGCCTGGATTCTTCATATTGGTCCACATCTGTTCCGGGACAAAACCCATAGACGGGTAGACAAAGCTGTCGCTGGCGGCAGAATAGCCGCCATAGAGGAGGGTATCCGGAATAGACGAACAGGAGATATTTGCCTTGAGTCCCATTCTGAGAAGTGCGGCGCCGCCGTAACGGTAGGAGTTGTTCCAGCAGTCGGTGACGGTGTCTGCGGAGTTGAAACCATGAGCCCAGAGGAGTCTCCGGGTAATATCATAGCCACTGCTATTGGCCAACTCGCCGGAAAGGCTCGGGTTCACACTATCGGAAGGGATGTCCCAATCCAAAGCTTCGCCAATCTGAAGATTGGTGACAGCGGTATTGGAAGGGTTCGGCGTGAATTGCGTTTTCACGACAATGAAATTGGCCGAGTCAGCGGACGTTTTTGGAGCATAATAGGTCCGCCGGACTTTGATCAGGGAATCTGATGTAACAAATTCACCCGAAAAATATCGCTGGTACAGGCTTGTGTCTTTGAAACTTGGCGCCGGGAAGGCAAGAGGTTTGAAACTATTCGGATTGTCATAGGAATTACCGTACATCGAAAAGCTGAGGCTCGCCGGATTAGAGCCGACTTTGCGGACGATTACTGGAGAGCCATCTCCCAGATAGATGCTGGCATCGCCGCGACTGATGTACGGAGCGACATCGCCGGTATCGCATTCAACGGGTGGGCGGAAATTCATATTCAAGTTCCCGACAGCATTGTGGCCGATATTGCCATTGTTGCTCACCGCCAACTTGATGGCGATGGCGGTGGCGATGGAATCGTAGAGGACCGGTTGAATCGTGTCGGCGACAGTCAAGCTGATTGGCAAGGTCACCGACTGCGACGGGGAATCGTAGTTGAAAACGATGCGTCCCCAGAGGCGGGTGGGGCCGGAGGTGATCACGCCCCAATGATTCAGCACAAGGGTGGTGGCCGC
>JBATNE010000073.1:0-2038 GCA_049290195.1 Candidatus Zixiibacteriota bacterium | reverse complement strand
TATGCTTCTTTTCACCCTATTTCGCTATTGTCTCCCCTTCATTAGTATTTCATCTTTGAGTTGAAATAAAATCAACTTAAAATGAAACGGATACTATTTTTTTTATTGGTTGCTGTGTCAGCCCAATTCGTAAATGCACAAAATGTAGGTATTGGCACTACCAGCCCCAATGCTAGTGCAAAATTAGACATATCCAGTACTACACAGGGTTTGCTTATTCCCAGGATGACCAGTACACAAAGAACTAATATTTTAACCCCTGCAGATGGCCTGATGGTGTATGATAATACCAGTGACCGGTTGTATCAGTACCAGGCAGGCGCCTGGAAAACTTTTAACAATAATGACTATTGGGCAACAAACGGAACCGACTTATATAATACTAATCTTAATGTGGGTATTGGCAATGCTAATCCAATTGAAAAATTACATGTAACGGGAAATATCCGGGTTACCGGCGATTTGTTTTCGACCGGTGAAATAACTATGAATAATGCCACCGGCACAGTACAAATCCAGAATGCAGGTGTAAATAAAGTTTTTGTTCAATTGTCGGGAGACAATCTGCGAATGGGAACCAACAGTGGAAATACAACGGGCAACATGGTAATCAGGATGAATGGCAATGACAGGATAACTATAAACCCCAGCGGAGATATTGACCTGGACGGAAAAATTACAACTCCCAATACCGGTATCGTTAATATGCTGCCATTATGTTTTGGTCAAATTGATGCTGATGGAACCATCCTGAGCGGAAGTGGGAATTTTACTATTACAAAAGCCGTTGAAGGTTATTATTTAATTAATTGTGCTGGCATTACTAATAAAGCAGTGATTCTGGTCATGGCCCCATCCGTTGTAAGAATGGCTGTCGGATTTTATTTAGCTGCTGGTATCGCCCAAATACGAACCTTCTACCGTGCGTCTGGAGGTGATACTGATTCACCCTTCAATTTTATAATATACAAAATACTATAAGTTCTGCTCTGTTATTATTATAGCCTTGGTTCTTGTTTTCCCGAAACAACTCAAAGAATAGACAACTTTCCTTAACCAATTTAATTTTAACAAATGAAAAAATCTTACTCCTTCATTTTTATGAGGCATGGCATAGTGCCGGGCTTGACAACAAATCAATAACCATTAGTTACCCCACTCCCCCAACCCTTCCCGTAGCAGCGCCGGCTCATCATCCGTGCAATCAATAATGGTAGAAGGTACCATACCACTAATGCCACCACCAATTACATAATTCACTTCGTTTCTGAAACTGTCCTACATCACTTTAAAATCCGGCATCGCTATTATTTTCCAAACCATTGCAGTATTTCTGATTTTCTGCGGCGACTTACCGGCACATTCATTTTATTACTCATTTCAAGTACTCCTTCCCTGTCCACCTTAACTACATGTGTTTTGTTAACGAGATATGATTTGTGAACCCTAAGAAATTGATGTTCCAGTAAAATATCTTCATATTCTTTCATAGTTTTTGCCACTATCAATGATTTCTTTGTAGTAAAATAGAACCTGGTATAGTTGCTGCTTCCCTCCAGCAGGATTATGTCTTTCGGTTCATGCAAAAAAATGCCTTCGCTGGTTGATAATGCAAGTTTGAATTGCTGCTGGTCTTTTTGCTGAAGGTTGTATATAAGATTATCTAACAGTGGCTGCTGAGAACCAACTGTCATTGTTTGCCTTTTTACAATATGACGGTTTACTGCATTTTGCAACTCCAGAATATCAATAGGTTTAAGCAAATAATCGAGTGCACTGAAGCGGATAGCCTTAATAGCATATTTATCATATGCAGTAGTAAAAATGACATCAAAACTCCAATCACTGGCCCTGTTTAAAAAATCAAACCCATTCATACCCGGCATTTCTATATCCAGCATCACCAATGATGGCTGGTATGTTTTCAATAACTCCAGTGCCTCAGCCGGGTTATTGGAAATTTCGATTTGCCTCTCGCCAGGAATATATTTTTCAATCAGCACCTTCAATATACGGCCTGCAGACTGCTCATCATCAA
>JBATNE010000072.1:0-2135 GCA_049290195.1 Candidatus Zixiibacteriota bacterium | reverse complement strand
CGTCTTCACATAGCCCCGCTCATTGACCAGTTCCGGACCAAAGAACTGAGCGGCCGAGTCAATCTCGAACTTCGGATTTCGCAGCAGAAATTCTTCGACTATCTGATCGTTTTCCTTCCGAATGATCGTGCAGGTGGAATAGACCATTACACCCCCCGGCTTGAGCAGACGGGCGGCACGGTCGATCATCTTAGCCTGTATCCGGGCAAGGTTGTCCAGATCCATTGAGTCCTTGGACCAGCGGAGATCGGAGTGCTTGCAGGCGGTGCCCCATCCGGAACAGGGAGGATCAAGCAGAACGCGGTCAAATTGCTGAGACTTGAACTCCGCCATGTCTGAAACGACAGGCGAGATGATCCTGATGCCGAGCCGTTTGCCATTTTCGACCAGCATTTCAAGCCGCTGACGTGACTTGTCAACCGCGGTGACCCGCCCCTTGTTTCTCATCCGAATGGCAGCGTAGGTCGTCTTGCCACCGGGAGCGGCAGTCAGGTCGACAATGTTGTCCCCCGGTTTGGGATTCAGCAATCGGACAGCCAGTCCGGCCGACTCATCCTGTACCAAAACTTTGCCGGTCTGCAGAAGCTGTTCTTCAAGTGGCATACCGGAGCCTTCGATATGTAGAAACTCCGGTAAGAATTTTCCATACGAGAACTCGATATGGTTTTCCTGAAGCATGTTGGCGACTTCGTCCGGCTTGGCCTTGAGGAAGTTCACCCGATAGGTGATATGCGGCGGTTTGTTGTAAGCCTGCAGGAGTTTCTCGGCCCGCTCCAGCCCGAATTCGGTAATTGCATACTCCACAAAGTAATCAGGATAGCTATAGAAATCCCCGAGATGCTTGACCGGATTCTCTTCACGAGAGATGAACCGCACTTTGTCAGGCTCACGCAGCCGTGAACGCATCACCGCATTCACCAGGCCCGCCTGCTTTTCGTCGGTGAAGTGGCGCGCCAGATTGACCGATTCTGACACGGCCGCTGCCGGAGGTACCTTGTCGTTAAATAGCAACTGGAAGAAACCCAGCCTGAGAATATTGGACAGCTTAAGCGAGAGATCCACGGATGGCCGGGACAGATAGAATCGAATTTCGTGATCCAGTCGGCGGCGCATTTTGGTCGCTCCGTTGACCAGTTGCATCAGGAATCTGAGATCGATCGGACGGAAATTCCGCCCCTGACACACCGCATTGATGGCGTGTTCGGACTGGTCACCCTGTTGAATCAGGATGAGTGCTTCAAGGGCTGCCGCGCGGACCTTGTCATATGTGCCAGTCTGTTGATGTTCGCTCGTAGTCACGTTCTAAATATCCAATGCTTCGGTGCGGCGACCGTCCTCTTCAAGTCGGTACATCTCTTTGCGGTGGAACGGCATACCGAAAGCGGGATACCGCAGACCACCTGACAGGAATTCGGCCAGCTCATTCGGTTTGGCATAGCCGGATTCTCCAACTCCCAGGGTCATTACCACTGTATCGTCACAAATCGAGAGATCATGTATAGCCGGCCGAAGATCGATCCGCTTGGTCGTGTCCTTCGATGGCCGGTCAAACGGCAGTTCAGTTGCCGCCAGAAGCTTGTCCAACTGGCTCTGTAGAGCAGCTCGGTCTTCCCAGCAACTGACGGGAGCCGTGTAAACGACTCGGTTGAGCGCCGCTGAAAGAGAAGTTGTGGCGCTCAGTACGACTCGGGCATCGAAGACCTCAAATCCGGGCGGAAGTTTTTTCTTCAGGCCATCCAGCATGTAGGTCATGAACGTCGTATCCAGTACTATGTCCACATGTTCGGCTTCGGATGTAAAGCCAAGCGGAAGCGGCGGCCCAAATGAGAGCTTCATCGATGGATTGAATCCCTGGCTGTAGGCCACCGGAACCCGGGCTCGGCGGATCGCACGCTCGAGCAGTCGAAGATTGTCCAGATGGGACATATATCTGTAGCGCTCGGTTCGACCCCACCGCAACCTAATCCGATTCTTGGTCGGTGCGGCAAGATTCCTGGTGGGGACTTTCTTCTTACCCCGACCGTATTCCGTGAATTGTTGGTTGGGATCTTCTTCCGGCAACACATGGGGGTGCGGAGTGAAGTCCCGAAGCTGCATCGATGTTCTTTGCCGCTCGGCCATTAGATGGTCTGTGG
>JBATNE010000071.1:0-41014 GCA_049290195.1 Candidatus Zixiibacteriota bacterium | reverse complement strand
GTCCAGCATCGGGCTGGGCGAGATCCATGTCTTTTTCATCTGCCATCACTAATTCTCCTTGGACGTCCTGTCATGGACAGCAAGTACCTGAAACGCCCGCTTCTTTCCCAAGAGGCCGGGGCGGGCGATAAATTTCTTACGGCGGTTAATGCAAACTTCTATCGGGAGTTGAATTTTCGTTTCCGACGGAATCACGTCGCCAATCTTCAGCTCCATGAAATCCCGCATCTTCACATTGGTGCGGAGGAGCACGGCCGACACATCACCGGACACCCGATTCAGGTTGTCCAGGTTGACCTTGCGTTCGGCGTCGATGTTTTTCCGCTTCGTGGCGTCAATCCAGTTTTGCGCCGACAGTTTGGTGATGATCGGCTCCAGTGACACATATGGATAGCACATGGTCAGCAACCCGGTCGACTGGAACAGCTTGACCTGGAACGAAATCACGACGACCGTTTCGCCGGGCGGCACGATCTGAATGAACTGCGGGTTTGTCTCAAAACTGATCTGCTCAAGCTCCACCTTGACGATGTGTTCCCAGGACTTCTCGAGTTCGCGATACAGCCGATCTACCAAACGGCTCATCACGGACCGCTCTATACCGGTCAATTCCCGTTCCGTCTCCAGAATCTTCCCATGGCCGCCGAACATCCGGTCGATCAGGGAAAATGTCAGGGTCGGGTTGAAATCGACAAGACAGACCGCTTCGAGCGGACGGGCTGAGAACGTATACGTGCACGACGGTGACACTAGAGACATGATGAATTCCGAATACGTGATCTGATCCACCGACACCAGGTCGACGTCGACTATGGTGCGAAGCACGGCCGACAGAGTTGACCCGAAGTGTCCAGCGAAGTTGTCGTGCATGTTTTCCAGCGTCCGAATCTGGTCCTTGGAGACCCGATTGGGATGCTTGAAGTCATACGCGACGATCGACCGAAGCTTGGCGTCTTCGTATCCGTCTTCTCCCGAGGAATCACCCGCCGACACGGTGGTCAACAGGGCATCAATTTCGTCTTGCGATAGTATCTTGGCCACGTCGTATCCCTGCTATTGGAGCACAAAGTCCGTGAAATAGACTGCGTTTGGTTCGTCGGATTCGAGCAATTGCTGCAACCGCTTCTTGATCTGCACTCTCATGATCTCCTTCTCCTTGGCATCCGTAAGTTCAGCCAGAGTCTTGGAAGACAGAATCGTGATCAGCACATCTCGAACCAGCGGTTCGCGCTCTTCAAATTCGGTCGCGGCAGCCGAGGAACTCAGCTCGAAGCCGAGTGACACAGACAGGAATCGGGATCCGCCGGTACCTGCCGGGTTGACGACGATATCTTTGATCGCAAAGACCACTCCGCCGCCCTCTTTCCCTTCGCCCGACTTCTTCTTTGCCTCTCCCTTGGCCTCAGCCTTTTTCTCGGATTTCTCCTTCTCAGGCTTGGCCTTCTCGTCCTTGGCCTTCTCCTCTGTCGCATCGGCCGATGGCTTGCTCATCATTGGCTTGACGACAAAAATCGCCAGGACAACTCCAAGCACCATGACTCCGAGTCCGATCCCGCCGAACAGGATCAGTTTGCTTTTCTTCTTGGCCGGCTTGGCTGCTGCGTCCGGGGCAACAACCGTCTTGTCTTCTTCTGCCGCCATGCTAACCTTCCTTGGCTAGAGCGCCGGCGCCCGGAGTCATTCTCCGGGCGTTCGGCGTATTTTCAACTGAAGTGAAAGAACACACCGTCCCGGCGACACCGTCAAAACGGCGAGTGTCGCAACGGGCGATGGCTATGTCTTTCACGCGTACTTCCACTTACTTACCTCTTCAGATTGACCAGATCATCCAGCATGCTGTCCGAGGTCGTGATGATCTTGGCGTTCGCCTGGAAACCGCGCTGGGCAGTGATCATGTTGGTAAATTCCTGGGCAATATCTACGGCTGAGGATTCCAGCGCACCGCTCGTGATTTCCGAAGAAATCGTCGCACCGGCGACACCTTCCACCGCTTCACCGGAGTTGGCTGAAGGCTGGTACATCGACCGACCGGCCTTGCGCAAACCGGCCTGGTTGGTAAAGTCGGCCAGCATGATCTGGGCGAGCACACGGGTGACGCCGTTGGAGAACACGCCGGAGATGTTGCCGGTCTTGTCGATCGACACCTTTTCCAGAATGCCGAGGCCGTAACCGTCCTGGCCGATGATAGACGCCGTATGGGTACCGGAAGAGAATCCGGTCAAACCATCGAAATTGCCCGGCGTACCGGCCTTGATGGAAACCTGCAGATTCTCAGCGCCGTTGTTCGGGCTGATGTTAATGCCGGTCGCTCCGCCAAAATAGTCGAACGTTGCCAGTGAACCGTCCTGGTTGAATGCTACAAACCCTGTCTGGCCGCTGGTAATTCCTTCGCCGTTAAGCGTCGAGGCTTTCCATTCCCAGCGATTCTGCACGGTCGACTTGAAGAACTCGATAGACAGCGTGTGCTTGGCACCGAGCGAATCGTAAACGTTAATCGAGGTCGCATGAAGAGTCGGATCAGTCTTTACGATCAGCGGATTTCCGCCGGTCGCCGTCAGACCGCTCACGCCGGATTCCATCTGTACGCCGCCGCCGCCAAGTCCCTTGAGGCCATTCACGAGACCGGTGACGTCGTCATAGACGAGATCAAGGGTTGAAATGACCGGGCCTGCCGCCGCGCCGTAACCGCGATCCGGGGTGAAGGTATCGGTCGCGACGTAGGTGGAAGCCGCGCCGCCAGCCGAGGAGAATCTCGCGCCGTTTACGCCAAAGAGTACGCCGACGATATTTCCCGCGGTTGCTCCGCCGCCCCCGGCAAGAGTATTCGAGCCAACTGTGGAGGTAAATCCGTAGTCAGCATTCGCTCCGGCTTTGGTGCGCGTGACAACCAGCTGGCCGCCGACCAGATTCAATTTGATACCGTCGATTTGGTTGGTGGCGTTGATCAAGTCACTAACCGTCGAACTGGCGTTCAATCCACTGATGATCTGCGTCGTCTTGCCGTCCACCGAGAAACCGTAGTTGGTAAAGTCAGTGACTCCGAGGCTGGCCAACGTCGTGTTCAAGCCCAGTGCGCCGATCACGCCGCCCGAACCATCGTTACCGACAGTCGTGCCGCCGAAAGTCGCATTCTGAGCCTGGTTGCCAGTAATGATCACAGAATGGGTGCCGCCGACACCGTCGGTGGCCTTGCCGCTGACAGTCACGATACCGGAGTTACCGGCATCACTCAGCTTGGCATTGGCGTCAGTCGCCGACGCATCGATGTTATTAGAAATCGTAACAAGCTGTGTAGCACGGGCCGGAGTCTGCTGACCAAACGGCAGCGTGATTTTTCCGGTAGTCGCCAGAGACGGAATAATACCGTCTTCATCGGCCATCTTGCCCAGCACAAAGAGACCGGTCGCCGGATCAACGAGGTTGGAACCGGCGTCGAATCCGAAAGCGCCCGCGCGAGTATAGAAGTGGTTACCCGAATTGTCGCCGAGAACGAAGAAGCCGTTCCCCTGCAGAGCCATGTCGGTAATTTGACCGGTCGTTTCGAGACCGCCCTGCTGGAATAGATTGTCGATCGTACCTACCTGCATACCCAAACCGATCTGGACGGGGTTGGTACCGCCGGATACGGAGCTTGGACGACCGGCGCCACGGAAACTCTGTACGAGTGCTTCCTGAAAATTGACGCGGCCGGATTTGAAGCCGATAGTGTTGATGTTGGCAATGTTGTCACCAATGACGTTCATCTTGGTCTGATGATTCTTCAGTCCGGATACCCCGGCGTACAGTGATGCCATCATAGTTTCGAATCCTCCTTGCGAGATTGCAAGGCCTCTCCATCTAAAATGGAGTCCAGCCCTGGAATGTGTATTAGTCGTAATTGATTCATGTTCATTACAGTATGACCGCCGAATCGATCGACGTGACCACTCCTTCGCGGAGCTTGTCGCGGTCGAACGCGGTGATGATTGTTCTGTTCTTTACCGAGGCGACGAGCGCCAGGTCATCAAAGAGAATCAGTGTTTCGCGCGAACCCTTGTCCTCCGCCTTGTCCAGTGCCTGGCTCACCTGCTGCATCCGATCGTCGGAGATGTTTATTCCCCGCGAGAAGAGGCGTTCCGAGGCATGCTTTGACATCTGGACCGGACGAGAACTTCCAAGCTGCTGCGACATCACCGACTGGAATGATTCCGACGCCGGAGCGGACCCCTTGGCTGGAGTCGAATTCCGCTGCGCGATCTCCAGTAGATTGACTGGTCGCTGGTAGGCCGTGATTCGTGTTCCCTGACTCATGTCTGCTCTAGCTCCGCGTATTAGCTTTCGCTGATCTCTCGAATGTCACCGAGTGAGATCTCGGCGCCGTTAATTTCGACAAATGAAGCACCATCACGATACACGACTTTGCTCACCGTGCCGGTAACCGACATCGACGGAATGAAAGTCTGTCCGCCGGCCATGGTCGCCTTGGCCGTGATAGTGTAGTAACCAGTGGCAACCGCGTTCCCTTTGGAATCAGTACCATCCCAGGTCGCCGCGTTGACACCCTTCTGGACGTCGTTCTTGGTAAACGTGGTTACGACATTGCCGCTCGTGTCTTTGACCGTGAATTCGACTGACGCAGCAGCCTGGTCCGAAGTAAACGAGATTGTGGAGCTCTTGGTGGTCTCCACATAGACGCCGGAGTAATCCGCCTTCACCGTTTTGCCGATGAGACCTGCCGCCAGCGAATTGTTGAGCGACTGTGACGACATCAGGCTGTAATTGTTGGCTGTGCTGAGTTCTGTCGCGATGTTATTCATCTGCTCCAGAGATGAGAACTGCGCCAGTTCGGATATGAATGCCTGGTCATCGGACGGGTTGAGCGGGTCCTGGTTTTCGAGTTTGGTCACCAGCAGCTGCAGGAAATCATCTTTCCCAAGCGCCTGCATGCTTCCGGTGGACTTTGGTTTGCCATTGGAGTCGGTGGCAACCGGTGCAATGAATGACATCCTTAGATTCTCCTACGCATAAAGGTTGACTCCACGCCCGTGTAGATATGATGCCGGCACCTGACGATTGGCCGCCTCCAGGACAGCCGCATCAAATGCCTGATTGGATTCGTGACGAATGACACGAGGCTGATGCTGCGTGAACCAGTCCTGGGGACGATGGAACGACTGATTGTCTGCGCCGCCGCCGCGAATACTGACATTGATCAGATCCACCTTGACGCCGGCGTTCGCCAGCTGATCAGTAAGCTGTGTCATGGAATTGTCGAGTGCAGCCTTGGCCTGCTGTGTATCGACAGTGATTTTTGCGGTGAGAACCTCACCGCGCATGGTCAGACTCAGGCGAGCCGGACCGAGATAGTCCGGGTCCAGCTTGATTGAAATCGACTTGTGCGAGCCATCAAGCAGTCTGCTCAGGTCCTTAGGTAAGGTGACTCGTACCGCGGTTTGATCCTGGCGGAAAGTCATCGCAGGCTCCTGGCGAAGATTGTGGAAACTACCAGACGCTAAGGTCGACGTGTTTTGCGATGTTCCCACAGGACCGATGTCGTTGGCATCCATGAGGGCCGCCACAGTAGGGGTCTCTTTGGTCATCACACGATTGTTGATCTTGAAAGGCGTCGGGCGGAAGAATGGCTCTGCCTGTGCAGTGCCGGTCTTGAATTGGGCCTGTATTGGCTGAATCGCAGAGACCAGCTGCTCGGCCGGTTTGGGAGTACCGGTAGCCTGCGCGCTGATGGTCTTGATATTTTCCCTGCCCCGCTCAGTCAGAGTCTCACCGGTATCAGATAGTTCAATAGTACGGGCAAGATTCAGAGGCCGTGCGACCGCGGTAGCGCCAACTGCCACCATCGGATTCGTTTCAACCTGTGTTTGTATCGTCAGTACCGGTGCCTGTTCCGCCATACCAGCGGTGCCTGGCAGCGGCTGATTGATCGTCACTTCGGAAGCCTTAAGTTGAGTGAGGAACTGCTCGAAGCTGGGTGTCTGCTGACTGTGCGCCATCGCACGAGAATTGCCTGACTCCGCATTCACCTGCAGTGAACTCATCTGAGTAGGCAGGTCGTTTTTGGGATTACCGGAAAGCGGCTGAGTCGGCAGAGTTATCTTGAACTCGGTGTTCTGATCGTCTTTGTGGACCAGCGTCAAATTGAGATTGCCATTCGTAATGCTGGCATTTGTTACACGGTAGGAGCCTTCAGGCACTTCGCGAACCGGTAAGTCGAGAGCTTGACCGTTGGCAGCGATAAGGTGAACGGTAGCTTTGTCGGCACTCACTCCGAGAGCGGACGCTTGCAAAATTTTCTGCTGGTTCGGCGCGCCGAGTACTGTAGGTGACAGGGTTTGTTCGCTAGTCGGAACGGTGGGGGTAAATCCCATTCCCATAAGTGCCTGGACCTGGGCCTGCACTGCAGAGCTCATCGGCAAAAGAACTGATTCTTCACTAGTGTTGGCAGGCGCGATTTGCGAGTTGGTCGCTCCCTGCACATTCATACCGATTCCGGAGAACAGGCTGAGCAGCGATGCAAAACTCCCGGCGCCCGTGGCAGGCGTCGAAACGCCAGTCGGACCCTGTTGCGGGACGGGCTGGGTTCCAAATCCTAAGAGCAAATCGCTCACTATGTTCTGCGAATTAACCATTATTTTTCGTCAGCAATTGTCAAAATTTGTCTCGAAATGGCGGCTGCCCGTGCCGGCGGCAACAATGTGAGCACGTCGGAGGCGTTTTTCTGCTTCATCCGTGGGATCAGCGACACCACAATGGAATCTTCCAGGTTGGCCATCAGTTTCGCGACCGCTGCCGCTTCCATGCCGTCGTACAACTTGGCAAGATTGGTAACCCGATCCGATGTCGCCTGCTCCAGCTTCATCAGCTTAGCCGTAATCTGCTGTTCCTTCTTGGTGAGAGCCGCCTCGCGCGCGCTTAGTGCGCTTTCTTTCTGAGTGATCGTTTCGCGAGCTTTGGCAATCCAAGCTGCTTCTTTAATTGAATCCTCAGGATTGCTCTTCAATTCCTCATCCTGCGCCGCTTTGTTGGCTTCATCCATGATCTGGATACTCTTGGAAAGAGCCGCCATGGCTGCGGCAGTATCAACGGCTGCGGGAATGAAGTCGGCAGAGTCAGGATTCTTCTCGGCTACTTCGGTACCGTGAGACTCGCCTGATTTGCTTTCGTCCGTCGCGAGTTTCGATGCGCTTGTATCTTTAGGGCTTTCAGTTTTCTCGTGTTCGGTAGCGGATTTGGCAGCAGTGGAATCGACAGCGGCGGTCGCCTGCTCTTCGGCGGAACCGGCGTCAGCGCTGGGCTTGATGACGTAGAGAGTGCCGGCCACAACTATAGCCAGCAGCAGAAGGCCACCACCACCGAGCATAAGCATCGGCATGATTCCCTTCTTCTTACCGGCAGCAGCGGCTTCAGCGCCTGCGGGAGCCTGACCCGACTTGGCGTCGGCGGCGGCAGCGTCTGGTTTCTGTTTAGTGTCCTTCGTCACACACGACTCCACAAAATGCTATTTTTCCGAAGTTGTTCTAAGCAATGCCCGTGCCTTTCTTGCCAACAGTCACACAAGACGCTGTGGTACTACGACTTAGAGCATTGGGACGGCTGGCAGTATGAGCTGAATGGAGCTGGATTATCGAAGATTATTCCGGATGGAAGGGAAAGGATTTCTTTGCGGAAGCGCCAATGTGAGGCGGTTTCGAAACAGACTAGGAAGCTACGTGCGTGTGGTGCCCGACCACCTCACCTTCAACGAACTCTTCGCAGGCAGAAGTCACGTGCACAGTAACTATCTCTCGCCCGCCGGACATCCAGTGCGGCAACTTTACTTTCACGAAATTATCTGCCACCCCCCAAAATGACTCATCTGGGTTTTTCTTGTGGTCGGCAATTACGGTTAGTATCTCGCCGATCTGCCGGTGATTCGCAGTCGAGCGCAGCTCAGCTGAAATCGACGTAAGGATCGCATTTCGTTCCTTGATCACTTCGGGGGACACCTTCTCGGACATTGTGGAAGCCGGTGTACCGGGACGATCGGAGTAGCTGAAGACATGGAGATAATCGATGAGACCAGATTCAACCAATCGCCTGGTTTGATTGAAATCAGCATCGGTTTCTCCCGGGAATCCAACAATGACGTCCGCCCCTACCGTTGTATTTGGACGAGCATCCTTCACCGACGTTACACGGCGGATGTAGGTATTCTGATCGTACGGTCGCTGCATCAGCTTGAGGATTCTCGACGACCCCGACTGCAGGGGAATGTGCATGTGGCGGCAAATGCGTCCCTCGGACTCGCGATAAACCTCCACGAGATCCTCCCGAACAGTCTGCGGTTCAATGGACGATAATCGAAGTCTTGGAAGCGACGTCTCATTCAGGATGAGTCGGCAGAGGGCGGCCAGGTTCTTCATGTGCGGCTCATCGACTCGGTTCTTGTAATGCCCCAGGTGTACGCCTGTCAGCACAATCTCCTGGTATCCGTTGGCAACCAGACTGAGGACTTCGGCGATAATGTCCGATGCCGGTCGATTGCGAAGTCTTCCTCTGACCGTTGGAATAATACAGAATGTGCACCACTGATTGCAGCCGTCGGAGACCTTGAGCCAGGCGCGATTATGCCCGTGAAAATCTTTGATGGTAGTAGAGCAGTTGGTGTCCTGAGGGCGATCGAAAAGATCCGGTAAGCGGGCCGGGAGTATCTTTGCTATCTGCTCTTTCTCTCCATTCCGAATGACTATGTCGACCCCCTTCAAGGAAGCCACCAGATCGGGGTCATTGTCTACATAGCATCCGGCGACGACGACCTTCCCAAGCGGATTGTCGCGCGCCGCTTTCTTGACCATCTGACGGCAATCGGAATCGGCTTTGTGAGTTACCGTACAGGTATTGATAATGAACAGGTCAGCACGTTCGCCCGGTTCGGCACGACGAAACCCGAACGGATACAGCTCGGCCGCCATTTTCTCCGTTTCATACTGGTTGAGCCGGCAGCCGATCGTCTGCAACGCGATAGTCTTCAATTCATTCTGGGACATAGGTCAGCGAATATACACAAGCGGGCGGCAGCAGGCAATCGCCTCCTCAGGATTGGAGGCGCTGTCGTCTTTCCTGCATTTTCTGGGCGAGCCTTCGAGCAAACTCAAGTCCAGGGTAGCGGGACTTTCGAATCCACGGGACTTCAATATCATATCCCCCGTATTTGCGCTTATAGTCCCCGCCGCCTCCCATATCGCACTTGGCGATCCCCTGTTCCTTCCAGTAAAGCATGGCGTACCAATGTAATGGCTCGTTGGGTTGGAGAATCTGGAACTGGCGACTGCTGGCTCCTCCCCAGAAATACATTGTATCATTGAAAGCCGGATAGATACCTGTCGCAGCGCATTCGCCGGACGCGGTCCGGGCTCGGAGCAGGAGCAAGTTGCCGGTCGGCATAAGATGCTTCATGAGAAGGCGAACCCGCTCGACCGAATAGGTCGGTTTGAGCCCCTGTTTGGCAAATACATCCGACATCTGGCCAAAGTAGTCGTCTGCAAACTGAGGGTCGCTGGCGATTTCGATCGTCACCCCTTCGCGCTGCGATTTCCGTATGCTCGTTCGGCATGACCCCTTCATCTGGCCGAAGATATCGTCCTCGCTCGGCGTGAGATCGATTTCAAAATTTCGGAAAATGCGATGCTTCCATCCATGAGCCACAACATCTTTGACCGCCAGCCTGCGATCCATCATCTCCACATGGGCGCATCCGAGTTCGCGAAAGGCAAAGGTGGCAAGATCTTGAAAAACGGCATCGCGTGACACATCGCCGAGCAAATTGAAGCCGAGGTACGATGTCGTCCAGCCTGGGAACGGACTGCCCAGGATCTTCAGACCGTACCTTTTGACAACCAATCCCGTGAAGTACCCCACGCACTGATTGCTCTCGAATATGCGAAGTACAACCGGACTTCCGTGCTGCGCTTCGGCTACGAAGGCCTGCCATGCCTGGGTCTGAAAGATGGTTCGGTCGGAAAATTGATCAAGCTTCGCCCAGTTAGGACTCGATTCAATTTCAAATGTATATGTCATGCCGATTTCGTGCGCCGCCTGTCCTTTGGTCTCTACTCGGGAGTCGCAGCACAACGCGGTCCCGGGAATGAAAAATGGCGGCCGGAAGCTCCGACCGCCATTCTTTTATTCACATGAATGAATATCCGCCTAGATTTCCTGAGTCGGCTCCTCTGACGCTGGCGCTTCCGCCGGCGTGTCCGATGAGGCGCTGCGGAGTTCGTCGGGCATGGCATCGGCTATCGACGCTGAGTTTCCGGTCGGATGCGAAGCCAAATACGCTTCGAATTCGGCGCGGTCGCGCTTCTTGTAGTATGCCACTACCGACAGAATCACCTTGTGCTGGCTCCGGTCAAATTCCAGAACCACCAAGGGGAGCTGTTCTCCTTCTTTGAAGACTCCGGTCGGATCGGCCAGATCTTTGCCGGCGAGCTGAGCCGACGGGATAAACCCTTCGACATCGTCACCAAGATCAACAACCACACCGCGATCCAGAACCTTGGTCACCGTACCGAGGCATTCGCCGCCGACGCCGAACCGCTTGGCCAGTTCAGGCCACGGATCGTCAACCAGCTGCTTGTAGCCGAGAGAAATACGGCGATTTTCGTGATCGATCTTGAGAACTCGGACATCAACCTTATCCCCCTTCTTCATCACTTCCGACGGATGCTGAACCCGCTTGGTCCAGGACATATCAGAAATGTGAACGAGTCCGTCGATTCCTTCTTCAAGTTCGACAAACGCACCAAAGGCGGTCAGATTGCGGACTTTGCCGGACACCACTTTGCCGATCGGATACTTCATCTCGATCGTCAGCCACGGATCCGGTTCCATCTGCTTAATGCCCAGAGAGATTTTCTCGTTATCCTTGTCCACCGACAAGACCACGGCGTCAACTTTGTCGCCGACATTCATGATCTTGGAGGGGTGCTTGATATGCTGGGTCCAGGACATTTCGGAAATATGAATGAGTCCTTCGATTCCCTTTTCCAATTCGACAAAGGCACCGTAATCGGTGATCGAAACCACGCGACCGGTAATCTTCTCTCCAACCGGGAACTTGTCCTCGATATTCTCCCACGGATAGGGAGTCATCTGTTTCAGACCAAGAGAGATTCTGGAGGTCTTCTCGTCGAAATCAAGAATCTTGACATCGATCTTGTCGCCCAATCCGACCATTTCGGAGGGGTGACGAATCCGGCCCCACGACATATCGGTGATATGCAGGAGTCCGTCGACACCGCCCAGGTCTATGAAGACGCCGAAATCAGTGATATTCTTGACCACGCCCTGACGCACCTGGCCGACCTGAACTTCGTTCAACAGCGACGAACGCATCTTCTCGCGTTCCTCTTCTAGGACAACGCGGCGGGACACGACGATATTGCGGCGGGACTTGTTCAATTTGATAATTTTGACGTCGATCATCTGGTTGATCAGAGCATCGAAATCCGGCACCTGGCGCAGGGAAATCTGCGAACCGGGCAGGAAGGCATCGACACCCATAATATCAACAACCACACCACCCTTGATTCTGCGGGCGATACGACCTTCAATGGTCTCGCCGGAATCATGTACTTCGCGAATGCGATCCCAGACGCGCATGAAGTCGGCTTTCTGTTTGGACAGAATCAGCTGACCATTGGCATCTTCGATCTGCTCGAGATACACTTCGATCGGGTCACCGACCTTGATGTTGATCGGCGTGGTGAACTCCTGAATCGGGATGATACCTTCGGATTTGAATCCGACATCCACGATCACATCGTTCATGGTCACACCAAGGACCTTACCTTTGACGATTTCACCTTCTTTGATGTCTTTGATGGTGGAATCGTACATTTCGACCATGGCATCGTACTCAGCCTTGTCATAGACAACGCCGGACACATCGGTGATCTTCATCGATGCAACTTCGGTCGATTGGGAAGGAACCATCGCGGGACGGGTACGGGCTTTTTCAGCCACGCGTTGACGACGGGCAGTAGTAACCTTCTCTAACTGCTCGTCTTCAGTTGCAAGCGCCACGGCGACATTGACAACTTCAACTTCCTTCTTGGTGATTTTGGTCTTGATTTTGGTGGTTTTGCGAGTGGCCGAAGCTTTGCGTTTGCTCAGCTTGGCATCGGACGACGTAGTAGCGGCCTTTTTGGCAACAGCCATGTGGTTAAGAGAACCTCCTTACGACTTTTCTGCGAGTCTTGTATTTTCCCTCAACGGGAAGACTCTCAGAATAACCTCCTTTACGACACCAGGGTTTATAACCGGAGTGTTAGGAATGGTAGCCCCCGAATATATTCAAAAAGGAAACAGACTCAAGCCCTTTTTTCGGGTGCTACTGCTATGATCGGCCGGATGTTACACAGCTTTATGCTGTGTGACCGACTCCCTTAGCCCGGCAATCCGATTCATCACTTCCCCGGCCATCGCAAAGTACGCCTCTTTCGAATCTGGAAAGGACTTCACCCACTCGGCCGAAAGCGGTTCGCCGTAGGTTACAGACAGCTGATCCCTGCCCCAAAAACAAGCGTTAAGTTTATTTGCCCCATGGATATAGCAAGGGACGATGGGGCAAGCGACCTGGCTGGCGATGAGTCCTAATCCCGGCTTCGGATCAAGAAACGTGTCTCTCTTGGACCGGGTACCTTCTGGGAATACGGTCAGCCCGTACCCCTTGCTGATCACCGCCGTGGCGGATTCGATCGCCTTGCGATCAATCACCCCCCGTTTGACCGGGAGTGCGTTGGTCCGCCTGATCGCCCATCCCAAGAGCGGGATGGCAAAGAGCTCCGCTTTGGCAAAGAAGTAGACTTGGCGAGGACACCAGCTCCCGACAATCGGCGGGTCATACCACGAGATATGATTGGAGGCCAAAATAAACCCACCAGTGTCCGGAACGTGTTCGCTACCGCGGACGCGAATGC
This sequence comes from Candidatus Zixiibacteriota bacterium, assembly GCA_049290195.1. Taxonomy (GTDB): domain Bacteria; phylum Zixibacteria; class MSB-5A5; order GN15; family FEB-12; genus FEB-12. Next base: position 28,058 of record JBATNE010000071.1, on the reverse strand, counting down.
GGAAGAATACCTTGCTCAGAATCTTGGTCAGACTCCAGCCGACGTAATAGAGGATCTTCATGATCTAGTGCAATACAGATTTGAGTAGCGCGATAATCTTATCGACCTGCTCGTCAACCGTCATATTGGTAGTGTCCACCGTAAAGGCATCCTTTGCCTTCATCAATGGTGAGTGCTCACGCCCCGAGTCAAAGGCATCGCGGCGTTTCAGGTCGGCTACTTGGTCTTCAACTGATGTTGAGACTCCCATCCGAACGAGATCCAAGAGTCGCCGTTGTGCCCGCACTTTGACATCAGCGTCCAAGTAGACCTTTATGTCAGCGTTGGGAAATACAACTGTCGTCGTGTCACGCCCTTCGGCCACTATGCCGCCGGATCTCCCGATCTCTTTCTGCTTTGCGACCAGTGCTTCACGAACAGCCTTGTGAGCCGAAACTTCAGACACGTGCAAGGTCACTTCGGGCAGCCGAATTTCCTGCGTAAAGTCCTCGCCATTGACGAAGACCCGGTTGACGTCCGCATGCGTCTCAAACTTGAACTCGGATTTGGCGGCAATTTGAGCCAGTCGCTGGCTTTCCGACGGACTGATTTTATCCCGCAGTGCTATATAGGTAATTGCCCGGTACATCGCCCCGGTATCGAGATAGGCGTAGCCAAGGCGAGCCGCCAGGAGCCGCGCCGTGGTGGACTTCCCCGACCCCGCGGGACCATCAAGGGCAATAACCCGATTCTGCAGTTTCGAAAGATTGTATTTGGGTGTTGTCATTGAGTGAAAGTATGACAATTCACCATTGTGGTCAAGCTGACCCAAAGATATGCTTAATTGCAGGCCGGAAAGGTATATCCTCCCCCGGTCAGAAATGAGACCAGAGAGCTCAGATCGGCCAAATCAACAATTCCCAGCCCATTGATGTTACCTTCGGCTTTGCAACGAATGACGTATCCTCCCCCGGTCAGAAAACTCACCAGCGAACTGAGGTCGGCGAGATCGACAATGCCTACGGAGTTGACATTGCCGGTGACTCCTTGACAGCAACCACAACCTATGCCAAAGGCACCCAGTTGGGTTCTGAAGCTGTTGTTGGCAGCTGCACACCCGGAGCTGTCGGCAATTCGGTAATCCCCGGAGATCGGGCTGCAGAAGCGCGGGTCAGTACTGATAATATTCTCGGTTGAAACGAAGATGTTTGGGCAATCAAACCAGGATGGCCCGCTGAAACCATAGAAATCGTCGGAGTATCCCTGAACACCAGCCATGACCTCCCCAGTACAGGTCACAATACTTCCTCCGGAAACTACCACAATTGAGGAGTCAATGACAACTACCGCATCTGCTACGTCGATTCCCTCAGTCAGAGTACAACGTGAGAATCTGAGGTCCGATTCCCTGAGTGAACTGGGACCGGTGATGAGGCAGCTGTTTAGCTCGACGTCACCATCCGGCTGAAGGCAGCTGTCGACGTGCACTCCCCCGACCGACGACCCTGAGAATGCGACGTGCGTATTCACCCGGATCGTTGCAGCACCACCGATTTTGCAGTTCGTAAACTCTCCATGCGATGTATCCTGACAGCGGACAGCCCCCGCGACAGTCGATCCGGACACCTGGACGATAGCCCAGGCTCGACTGTGTATGGAATCAAGCGTGCAGTTTGACTGAACGGTGGCCGCAGCCCCGACCACTTCCAGCTCCCCTGCAGCAGAGCTATCCCTCAGGATAAGTGTTGAAGCGTCAATGCTGGCTACCGATCCAGCAATTGAACTAAAGCTGATGAGCGGGGAGGAGCCAAGGGCCGCCAGAATGCCGCTGCCATGGTCTCCCGTACAGCTGATAATCCGCACACGGTCAATCAGTGGATAGCCAAGCAGACAATAGACTCCACCGCCACCGACTGAAGACTCCCCCGAAGGCAAATTGAACGGCGTTCCTGTGCCGTTCTGAAGGGTAAGCCCCACAATTCCACACTCCCCTTGATTGGTCACGATAAATCGAACGACACTACCGGAGTCCGAGTGCCCCAGTACGCTTGGATCGGCGTCGACAATCGTACTGGTGATGTGGCTGGTCTGGCGGTCCAAAACATATGCACTGCCCACGATGATGGCCTTATTCATCACTACCAGTCGCTCGTAATAGTGGCCATCGGCGACAACTACGGTATCGAAATTTTGGGCGAAATCAATGGCCGCTTGGATAGTCGGTTTGTTTCCCGGCACATGCACAATGGATGCCGACACGCTGGTAGCCAGCAAGCAAATAGCGACTATCAGAACCGACGATTGTCTGAGGTTAAACATGCCGACCTCCGCGACTTACAGGTAGGTACAATTGCTCGAAGTATTAGTGTAAAGGAATAATACGAACAGGGACAATTCTGTCAATTACCAAAGTCGAGAATGATGAGCAAGAGTAATTAAGGACTTTGAATGGCCGATTAACTCAATTGGCTGGTGGGTCGGTGTCAAACCACTTGCGGTGAAGCTCGCGGTACTTCCCGCTCTCCCGAATCTGGGCCAGAGCGGCATTGACCGCCAAATGAAGCTCGGTCTCCCCTTTGCGCATGGCGATTCCATAATTCTCCTTTGAAAGAATATCGCCAACCGTCTTTGCCGACTTATGCGCCTGGATGTAAGCCTGGGTCGTTGGGAAGTCGTTCAGGACGGCATCGAGATTACCGTTTTGCATGTCAATAAATGCAGCCCCGATATTGTCGTAAGAAAAGACCTTGGCACCGGCAATCTTCTGAGCCATGAGTTCACCGGTTGTCCCAAGCTGCACCCCGACTCTCTTGTCTTTGAGATCGTCGGTATTGTGCGTCACCTCGTTGGACAAAGGTACTGCCAGAACCTGGCCGGCAAGATAGTACGGATCGGAGAATTGTACGACTGCTTGTCTTTCGGGTGTGATCGTGATGCTGCTGATAGCTACATCGTACTTGCTCGCCTGCAGTCCTGGAATCATACCATCGAACGGAGTGACGATAAATTCCGGTTTCCAGTCATTGATGCGGCAAATCTCAGTGATCAGGTCAATGTCAAAACCCTCGGGTGCCCCGGTCTCGGTATTGACCGTTTCGAATGGCGGATACGTGGCATCAGTGCCAATTCGAAGGACACCGTTCGCCAGGCCGCCAGATTTGTGGCCGCATCCGAGCACAAGGGTCAGAACTGCGACGATGGTGAGTATGCATTTGGCCGTCTTCATGATTACCTTCAAAAAACGAGAAATCGCGTCATTTTGCAATACTTTTCGGCGGGCCCGAAAATCAGAAGGCCGGTCGATTCACACAGAACCGCCCGGCCTTCCACTGGAGGAGGAAGAATCAATAGTAATCTATCGAGAGCGAACTCAAACGATCATCTAGCTTGACTTCAATGTGACTCTGGGTACTGTCATAGTCCTCACTCACAAACGCGTTTCCGCGCTGAGTTAGACCAACCTGGGACAGATACTGATCGTCGTTGGTGCCGGTAATCTTGAGGCCGGCGCCGCTCGGTATCCTGAGTCTGATGTCCGAGTTTTTCCCTTCGAGATCAACGTTCACCACCGGCTCCTGCGTACCCATCTTCAGATATATTGTGGCTTCGTCGGCACTGACCCTTACCGAACGGGTCGGCGTGGTCGCCAGATTAAGGTGGATGTCGGCGTTGTGGCCGTTACACTCCAACGTGAGTGGAATGATGTTTGAAAACGACAAATACCATTCGTTCGGATCTCCGCCATCGATCTTCACCAATCCCCAGAGAAACTCTTTACCCTTGCCGGTAAAAGTGACATTGGCATTCTCGCCATCTACTGAATAGGCAATATCCGGCTTCTGGCTGAACTGCTTGAACTGCCCTGAAACGACGTCATCCGACGCATCTCGTACCGTGAGATTGCTGTTGCCGAGGTTCAAGACAGCGTGCAGCGACTTAACCTGCGGGTCGGCTTCATGCCGATAGGTGCTTTCTTCAAAGAAGCTGTCCTGCGAACCGCCGGTACTGCCGGTCATTGCCAGAGCCAAACCGCCTGCGAGCAGGACTACCGATGTGGCATAACTGATGAACTGCAGCTTGGTCTTGGTAAATATCTTCTCGATCCCGATCGCGATCAGCAACACTGGAAGATAGACCAGGAAGTCAGACCAGAAATTGTTGTTTATATATTCGAGATTGCGCAACAATAACAGCAATCCAAACAGGATGAGGAGCATGCCCCATCGAAACCGTGACGGCGTCATAGCGCTGCCTCCCCGTTGTGGACGTGCGCCGACGGCGGAATCGTGCCATCAGACTTGGACTTCTGGCGACCGTTGCTGCGATAGATTACCAGCAGGAGCCCGAGCCCGATGAGTGTGAGAGGCCAAAACCGCTCAATATACCAGTCAAAATTGAACCACCACCAGTTCTCCCTGACGAGGAAAATCACTCCCAGGAAAATCAGTAACGCACCCGGAAGGTAGCGCGTCCAGGTCGGTCGGTCAGCTGTCTCGACGGCGGCCGGCTCGACAGCCATTCTCTTTCGAATGGCAATCCAGCAGACAACGTACGCCAGGAGCCCAAATCCGCTGGCAAAGAGCATAAGGATGAAGAAAATCCGAACCAGGGCTGGGTCGATATTGAAATACTCAGCGAGGCCACCACAGACTCCGCCAATGTACTTGTCTGAAGTTGAACGATATAGTCGCCGCATAATCGGCCTCCTTTCCACGCCTCTTTCTAGTAGTAGATACGAAAGCCGGAGGAAAAAGATTCGCCCTCAGTTGGAGTAGGCCAGTGCCCAGGGTCAGGGGGCAGCCAATTCCTTGATCCAGTTCTGAACGGTCGCTTTCAAAGAATCGTTGGCTCGCTCGCCTATTTGACGCAAGGTGGCAATAGCCTGTGATTTCTCTTCGGGCTGTTTGGAAAGTTTGGCAATCCAATAGCAGGCTTCGGCTAACCGTGAATCTGGAGAAGGCTCAGTCGTGGCGGCCAATCGGCTCGGCTTCCGCGCCGCTTTGTCATATCCCGAAATCACGGTCTTTCCCAATTCAAGGACATTCTTGGCTTTGTGCTCGGCATCGGCCAGCGGAAGCAGAGAATCCCGCAGCGCCGTCCAATGAGCCAGGCCGAGGCCCGTGTCCGGGGGCGGACTTTGTGCGTCCAGAATTGCCGCTTCATTCGACGCGCGCCTGAGTTTCAGACTCTCCGCAGAGTCGGAAGTCAAAGCACTCATCGCCGGTGCAGGCGCCGGCTGGCTCTTCTGGAACGAATTGCCTAGATCTATCGACTGCGGCACTGCCAATTCATCTTTGACTTCGCCCTTTAGGTCTTTGGTAATGGGGGCCGTCGATTCTTTTTGGGCAGGTTTCGATGCCAGCTCTTTGCGGGGTGCCGCGTTCGACTTTTCAATTTCGCCAGAAGCCTCTTCGGGGAGGTTCTCGGTCTTTCCTGTAGCCCCGCCTGCATCTTGCTTGGCTTTTACGTTCGGTTGCGTCTGACGCTGATCGCTTTCGGCCTGCGACTTTCTGTAGTCCTCCGAATCGCGCGAAGTCGGAACGGAAGGAGCCGCAATCATCGGCACCTGCTTGTCCGGCGTGAGAAATTTGTCTTTGTTAATTCCGATATATCCGACAATCACCACCGAGGCTGCAGCAGCCAGCAATTTCCAAGATAGCCCGCTCCTTCGGCGATGGGTCAGCGTATGGTCGATTTCAGTCTGTCCCCCGGCGGCAATCGCCCGATCAATCTTCTGTGCCGCTTTTTCCCAATAGTCGCTGTCGGCAAGCTGGCCGTGTTCGGCTACGAGTTGATCGAGTTTGGCATATTCTTCCAGGAGTTTCTCACACTCGGCACATCCTCGTACGTGCTCTTCCACCACGACTTTTTCCTGCAATGGAAGTTCGTTGTCATGGTACGCTGACAGTCTGTCCTGGAAGTACGAGTGTTCCATACGTCTGTTTTGTTGGCGGGGCCGCTCGACTGCCTCGACTTACAACAAATCCTTGAGCTCTTTCATTAGCATCTGCCTGGCCCGGAAAAGTCGCGAGTCCACTGTCCCGGGCGGGATTTTCAAGTAACTGGCTATCTGGACGTAATCCATATCCTCAAAGTGCCTTAGCACAAAGACCGATCGATAGGTAACGGGAAGACTCATGAGAGCTCGATAGAACCGGCTGTCCGCTTCTTTGCTGAGAAGTTTGTCCAACGGTCCCAAATCTGTGGAAACAGGGTCGAACCCCTTTTCGACTATCTTATCGAGTGACTCTTTTCTTCCCTCACGATTTACGTGGTTGAACGCAAGGTTGCGGGCAATGGTAGATATCCAGGGGTAGAATGAATATTCCGCCCTGAAGGTCTTGATAGCCCCATAGGCCCTCACAAAAGCGTCTTGGACGATATCCTCAGCTTGATCAAACGAACCTACCAGTCCGTAAATGTATCTGAACAAGCGCTTCTGATGAAGCCTGATGAGCTCGCCGAACGCCTTCTTGTCCCCATTCTGGGCCGCTTCTACTAACTTCCGCTCGGCAGGCTTTGCAACCTCTCCAGATACACCCGATTTGGGCATTTCTTCCCCCCCACCCACTAATTCCGTAGGTGGAGCCAAGAATTCCCTGCGTTTGTCGCCCGGAGTCTCAGCCACGAGCCCTCCGACTGCCAACGAGGTTTAATACCATCATTTCCAGGAGAATATCCGGCTTGACGCCATACCGGCGCATCTTGCCGTCGGTCTCCGCAAGCTGGACGATAATGTCTTCAAGTTGTTGATTATCATAGAGATCGGCCTGTTTGCGATAATTGGCGGTCAGCCATTTCCGCCACGGCTCCAGCGGTCTGCCGTTCTTGATCTGATACAGGGTCATATAGTGCTGGCCAAGAAAGTAAACGAGCCCAGTAGGTGTTGTACCATCGGCGATGAGGAACCGGAATTGCTCTAGAATTTGTCTAGTATTGCCGCGTACGACACAATCGCCAATTTCCAAAACGGATCCGAACTGCACCCCTGCAGCCACCGCTCGAACGTGAGCCAGCGTCACATCTTTTTCACCGGCACGGTAGTCCAGTAGTTTCTCACATTCAGTCTCCAGCGCTCCCCTGTCGCCCGCCACGAGCTCCGACAGAGCCGCGACAGCATCTGACGCGATCTCCTTGCCCGCCTTGGTCATTTTGTTGCGAATGACTGCCTGAATCTCGTCATCGGTGAGCTTCTTGAATTCAACGTCGATCGCAACATTCTTCACCGCTTTCAGGAAAGCGGAGTCCCATTTCGGCTTCTTGTCGGCCGGGGAGGTCATTATGACAATGCGAGCAGCATCGTCGGGAGAGATCATCTTCAAGACCCGCTCGACATCTTTGGGCTTGTAGTGCTGAAAATCAGAGACGGCGAACACCTGCCGTTCGCCGAGCATAGGATAGGCCGCGAGTTCAGCGAGCAATTCCCCCACCGGGGTACGCTTGCCGTCGATGCGACGAAAGTTGGTCGAAACGAGTTTGGAAGGAAGGAACTGCCCGGCAATGAACTTGACCGCCTCAACAATCCGGTACTGCTCGGTGCCGTAGAAGTAGTAAGCCGAAGCAAATTTGCCGGCCTGAATGTCCTTGCTGAGCTGTTGTGGGGTCACAGGGAAATTATAGACCCCGAAAGAGGGATGGTCAACCTAAAAGAGCGTCGAAGGCAGTGTTGTCTCGGGCGGGAATCCACTCGATGGCAAAGTGGTATTTCTGACGGTACTCGTTGGCCTTCTCCATCAAATGCCGGAAGCGCTCCGGAGACAGTTCGCGACCATTGATCTGATTGATGAGGGTCAGGTTGTTACCGAAGAGCTGGAAGTTCTGGTTCTTGAAATACTTCTGATTGGAGTCAATGAACTCCAGGAGCGTCAGCAGTGCAGCCAGATCCGAGTGGTCCGGATCGGCAGCGTCAAAGGGGGCCTTGAACCGAATTCCCAGATCGGGAATGTGGAACAAGACGAGGGCGGATTTTCCCAGATCATTGTCATCAGGAAGCGGATATGCGCCAAAATAGCAGTCCATGCGCTCTTAACCGCAACTGACGTGCCCTGATCCTTTCCAGGCAAAACTTCCTCAGTCCCCTTTGCCGGACAACAGGAAGGCAAATATGGGGAGGCCCCCACAGTGAACGCTTCTGCAGAATAGAAGTCTACAAAGTGTCGTTAGCGCCTTCCATTCATGTGCTTGGGATATCGCCCAGGAGACTGGCATTTGTCAGAATCTGATAGGTGATTGAGCTCTAACACCTGAACAGGTGAGTAATTAATGATGCAATTCGTATTGAGCAAATAGCCTCTCGGCGTACCGGTCCGTCATACCGGCGATATAGTCGGCGATTACGACTTCGGTCTTCTCAGTCAACAGCATTTCATGATACCTGGCAGGCAATTTCTCCGGATCCTTCATGAAATAGTCGAAGAGAAATTCTATTGTCGTCCGAGCCCGCTGAATGAGGGTCATCAATCGTGGGTGCTTGTAGAGCCTGGTGCGGAGAAACGATTTCAACTCTCTGACATACGGATCAAGATGCAGCGAATACTGAGCCACACGGTCTATTGAGTTTCTTAAGTCGTCTACCGAAGTGACATTCCCGGCTTCCAGACGGCGGGCAGTCTCTTTCAGGACATCGGTGGTCATGGCCTCGATGAGATATCGAACGACCAGATAGCGACGTTGTCCTTCGTCGAGGTTCTTCCAGACACCGGAGGTCTCAAAAGGGTCTGCCAGCGGTGCTGCCTTCCAGATGCCTAGCTCCCTGAGGTCTTCCAGCCTGATCAGCCCAGCATTGACCCCGTCGTCAACGTCATGAGCGTTGTACGCAATCTCATCGGCAATATCAACCAGCGATGCTTCAAGTGTGGGGCGACTCGATGGACCGAACTCCGGTCGGGAGATTTTCATCGATGTCTCATGTTTGACAATCCCTTCACGAACCTCATATGACAGGTTCAATCCGGGATGCTCCACATATCGCTGCTCCAGAATTTCCACCACCCTCAATGACTGATTGTTGTGGTTGAATCCGCCTTGTTCCTTCAGCAGGTCGTGAAGAACGTCCTCACCCGCATGACCGAATGGTGTGTGGCCAAGATCGTGAGCCAGGGCGATTGCCTCGGCCAAGTCCTCGTTTAGCCTCAGACAGCGTGCCATTGTCCGACTAATCTGAGCTACTTCTATAGTATGGGTTAGTCGCGTTCGGAAGTGGTCCCCTTCGTGAGGTAGAAACACCTGGGTCTTGAATTCCATCCTCCGGAAAGCAGCCGAATGAACTATTCGGTCGCGATCGCGCTGAAAGCAGGTCCTGAAGCTGTGCTCGGGCTGAGGGTATGCCCGGCCGCGAGATTCGGCCGACAGGGCTGCATATGGGGCAAGGATGGTGCGCTCGTGGTCTTCAATGGTCGCTCTATCGATCAAGTACACCGGTGCCCCTTTCCTTGGCAAACAGCATTGAACCAACCGACACCGTAAGGGTCTGAGAAAGTCCCAACACCGGATGGTATGTTGCTGCATAGCAAATACTCATACGATTGAACCATAACTCCAAACCGCCCCCGTACACAAGCGGCGCACTGCTTAACCCCCACATTATCGCGTGACGATTTCCAATCCCAATTCGCTGCCCCAAACCGAACTGCGGCCTCTCCGCCTCCTGAAGCGTCGCCCTGGCTAGAGTCGAAAGTTGAGGATTCGAAACGAACTCAACCTGCGCGTTGTATCTGGACTGAAAGGGCACGGCTGCACTATAGAGTCTCGGTTTGTTGAGGTTATCACCGGAAATTGCGACCACGAACCGAGGTTGACGCCAGGCCAATGCTGCACCTACTCCAGACGTAGCCAAAGGGGCATAAATGCCGCCAAAAGAGACCCGATAGTAGGATGCCGCAATTCCCCCCGTAAGAGAACTCAGGCAGTACATCAACGCAGCTTTTGCCGTTTGTTCGGTATAGAAGTCGCGTTGGCCAAATTGCGACGCTCCTATCGAAACGGCAAATTTCCCTCTTCGTGCAGCCGCAGCGACCAATCCCTGGTCCAGATCCTTGAGGTCAAACGTCCTGGCAAAGCCGGTTTCGACACGCCATTGGCGATCTCCCACCCCTCCGACGGGAATTGACAGCAAGTCCGTAGGAAGTTGTCTGGAGAGGATTACATTGCCGCCAATTGAACTGCCGCGGCTGGTCATCAACTCGAATCCACTGACGGATTGGCATACAACCGCGAATATGAGTGTAGCGAGTAGTGCTCTACTTTTCATCTGTTACCGCGCTATCACTATTGCCCGCTTGACGTCTTCTATTCCTGATGCTTCAAAGTAGAGCACGTATATGCCGACGGGGAGCCTGTTGCCGGCGTCGGACCTGCCGTCCCACGAATACGTTTCCTGAAGGAACTGACTGTCTTCGAAAAACCGCCGAACTATTCTCCCCTGCTTGTCATAGATTCGCATGGTGTACCCCGATGCCTTGACCGACGAAACGGCGATTTCACACTCATCTTCAAATCCATCACCATCGGGGGAGAACGCCTTGGGAGTTATCATGATCTCGGTTCTCTGCCCCGAAGGTGCAAACAAGACTCGATTGGCCTGTCCCGGCGTTCCGCCTGAATCGGCAGATCTCCCCCAGACAATGCCGCCTGAGTCAGAACGGGCCCAGGTATAATTTCCATTATAGGTCGATTGGTAGGTGAAGTCGTCCGCTATATTTCCCGTTGCATCGACAAGAGCGACACGGTCGGACGTATTGTTCAAGACCGGCCAGGTGGCCGGCTCGTGCACTGGGATACTCAAGTCCGTGTAGACCAGCCGGAACCCAATGCTGTCTTGACAGAGTACAATAAATGAGTCAGCCTTGACTGGCAGGGGAATATCGCTAATCGGATAGCATGAAACCATATCGCACAGGCTCCAACCGTCAAGGTCAATCGAAGTATCAGCTTCATTTCTGATTTCCACCCACTCACTGGTCAATGGAAGTTGCGGATTGGGAAGCACCTCGGTGAGTCGCGCCGGAGGAAACTGCGAACCAGGAACAGTCAGAAACCGGTAGTTGTTTCTCACTCGGCCATCATCAGATAACTTGACGCCAACCCTGTGGTACACCCCGGACAGATTGAGAGAGACTGGTAAGTCTGTCTTGAATCCCGGATCCAGAATTTGGATAACCGCGGTGGCAAGGGTATCGCTCGAGTTAAGCGAATCAGCTCCATGTGGGCTGAAAACGACTAGTGACCTATTCGTGACTTGGCTCAGCCCGACGTTTTCAACTGTAATCAGCAATTCTGTAGAGCCACCGCTGGAAGTCGCCGTCACAGTATCAATGGACACGTCATTAGCCACGGGCGTGATTGAATTGATGAAACCTGGAGTAGAGCCGGTATGATCGAGACACTGAAGAACTTCATTGGTTGTCGATGACTTTCTTTCCCAGGAGTGGCCGTCAATGCCGTCGCTCGACCATGCAAACGCCGGCTGATCCAGGCCGGCGATACGCAGAACCACTGAGCCGCTCGCATTCGCCAGCGAAAAAGATGCTTCAATAACGCGGTATTGTTCATTCGGTGCGTCTCCCCACGTACCCGAATTGTTTCCCCATACCGATTCGAAACCGGGGGTGGTACCGGCGGCTAACAACCGCCGACATACGACCATATAGGCCCCGGAATCAAGAGAACCGGACAACCCGATCTGTGTCGAGCCTATCGCCAGTTCATAAAAAGCCAAATTGACCGACACCGCGGAATTGTTGAACAGCTCAATCCATTCCAGAGTCGTATTTGCGCCCGGTTCGTTTGCCATCACCTCATTCACTTGCACCGCGGCTTGAGCGGATTGAGCGTACAGGTTGAGACCGACAGCACAGGCAAAAACTAGAAAGGCTCTCATATCCGGGCAGTCAATTCCAGGTTGGCGGCGGTTTCATGTTTGGGGGTGGAGCTGCGGCGAAAGCGATGCGTCACCTTTACGGACAATTCTGTGTTCTCCCAGAGTGGCTGAGACGTCCGGACATATCCATACCAATAATCGATGCTGCCATGCACCAACCGTCCGACATTGGACCAGACTTCGCATTGCCGACCCGAACTGAAATCATGCTTGCAGGACGCCAGGATCGAAACAAAGTCGCCCGTTGTGGGAGTAGTTGTGTGTGCGAGTACTATTCGCAAGTCAGTTGCGCGCGTTTGCATTCTCGTCTCGATTTCGGCTCTCCCTTTGATCGATGTGTGCCTGACATCGTCTTCTCGCTTGCTTTGACGTGTTTGCAAATAATCAATCTTTGCCGTCCATCCATGTGCGAGTTCGATCCCAACAACTGGGCAGAACTGAACATAGGCGGTGTCGTGGCGTCGGCTTCCAAACAGCACGTCTCCGCCGATATTGAACCATGGTGCGATCTGATTTGTGTTTCGTACCTGAAAACCGGTCTGTCCTGCCCTCTTGTCGGCGTAAGCGAACTCAGTAGCGGGTATTTCCTCCATATGGCGAATCGGAGCAGCCTTACTTCCACTTGTGATGTCAATGAAATTGGATCCGTAGTGCCAGGCCGAATACGAGATACTGGTTCTCTCCGACCGTACTCTTCCTTCAAGTACAACGTTGTCCACCGCAGACTGTCTTCCCGATTGAAAGCAATATTCGACCGCCCATTGATTGGAAGGTACACCGTGTGTCACGGTCAACCCTGCCTTCAGATCGATTACTCGAATTCTACTTCGCTTTTCCAGCACTTGATTAACCCCGACAGCAATCGACCTGCTCCATGATTTCGACATTTGGCGCGTCATTGCCGCCCAGGTAAACACTTCAGCCGACGTGTCCCGATTATACGATACCAGGCCGGCAATTTCCCGAGTCTGTGTTTTCGTCACGACATTGATCCCGTTGAATCCTCCGCAATCAGGAAATAGAAATGACTCGGCACTCAGCGACCCGTCGAATTTGAGGACCTTATTTCGGGACCCGATAATGGTGCCCAATCCATATGACTCAACAAAGTTTCCCAGTTCGAGTTCACGAACGAACCCCGAATCGGCGTGGTACGCGAGTCGCCTCGAGGTGAACCTCTCCCGGCCGTTTTGATCTCGCTTGACTTGCCCTCCAACCGACCAGGAATGTGCCAACTTGTAATCCCCTCTTGTCGAATACCGATCACTGGGAGAATCAGCAAATGTCGTGTAGTATTGATATTTCAAGAGGCCCTTCGAACTGCTCCGATGTGCCGTCTCCAAAGCTCGACTCGGTCGGCCTGAAGGCTGATTCAACTCGCTCAAGACTCCAAGCGATGAGAATCTGTCGAGACTGGGAAGATCGCTTCGGAAGACACTCTCTTTCATGGTTCTTACGCCGTCGACGTATTCCAACAGCGCTACATACTGCTCATAGTCTATATCTCCCAGAGCTAACGCCTCATAAACTTCGTCAGCCGAAGGAATAGAGACTGTTGTCAATTCCTGCCCCGCGACTTCCATGGTGCCGACCACCAGAAAGACGAGCGTCCCCAAACAGACCCCTCGCATTGCCCAGACTCCCCAAGAGAAATATTAGTTCAGATCATAGCGATTCAGTTTTCGATACAGTGTCCGCTCCCCTATTCCCAGCCGCTTGGCGGCCTCCTTGCGATTGCCATTGGTCTCCGCCAGCACCTTCTGGATGAGGCGGCGTTCCATCTCTTCCATGCTCATGGATTGTACACGCGGTTCGACTGGAGTGTCGAGTGTAACCGATGATTCCGCTGGGAGATGAGATGTGATCAGATCGCGCAGGAGCCTTATCTCGGTTCCGAGAGACAATATTGCTCTGTATATGAGCTCCTGCCCGGCCTCTTCAACCGTCTTTCCCGTGGTGACTGGAAGGTGAGTTGCGGTCGAATTCTGTTCCGAGAGAAACCGCTCCACGTCATTCGTGTCGACCAGCCCTTTGGGCTTGAGCGCCGCCATTCGTGTGGCAAAGTTTCTTAACTGCCTGATGTTCCCCGGCCAGTCGTACCTCATCAGCAAATCCAGAGCACCATCGGAATAGTCCAACCCCTTGTTCGAGATCCAGAAATGCTGCAGCAAGGGTTGAATGTCCTGCTTCCGATCGAGTAGGGATGGCACTACGATCTTGACTACGGAAATGCGGAAGTAGAGATCCTCACGGAAGAGACGATCTGCGATCGCTTCGGTCAGATCGCGGTTGGTCGCGGCAAGCACACGAACGTTGGCGCGGCGTGGCATCGATGAGCCGACCGGGTAGTATGTTCCGTCTTCAAGGACGCGAAGCAGCTTGACTTGCGTCTCAAGTTTGGTCTCCCCTATTTCATCAAGAAAGATCGAGCCGCCTTCGGCCTTGGCAAACAGCCCTTCTCGTTTGGAAACCGATCCGGTGAAGGCTCCCTTCTCGTGGCCGAACAACTCGGATTCCAGAATTCCTTCCGCTATCGCCCCGCAATTGATGGCAACAAAAGGGCGTCCCTTGCGGTTGGAATTGTTGTGCATTGCTCGCGCCACTACTTCCTTGCCGGACCCGGATGGTCCGACAATCATAACCGAAACATCGGTCGGCGCAATTCGCTGGATTGTCCTGGCGACTGCCTTAATGTCTGTCGATCGACCCACCATCTCATAATCCGACAACAGGTCCTTTTCAGCCAGAATGTCGGTCACCTTTTGTTCAACACCCTCTTGTCCCAGGTCAATCGAGATGTATCCGTCAAAAACGGACTCCCCATCCGGCATTTCACGAGCAGTGTCCGTTACTTTCCACAACTCGGTGAGACCATTAGGGCGTCGCAGGCGCACCGCCACGGCGGGAGTGATTTCCGTCCGATGCTCATCCACCAGTATGAGGTCGATCTGGCGCTCCTTCACCAGCTGATACAACTCGGCGATTTCACGCACCATGGTTCCAATAGTGCCCCAGTCAACTGAGGCCACTCGCCGGTTGGATTCCCCTATGAAAACTGCAACTCGATGCTCCATTTGCCTTCCAATTATTTCCTTTTGCGCTTGCGAGTCTTGTCCTTCTTGCGGCCGGACCTTTTCTCCAGGATTCGCTTACCGGGCCTGAACGGAGCCGGCTTGGACATCTTCTTCTTGCGATCAGATTTCACCTGAGGAATAAATAAATCGATTTCGGCCCGGACAACATTCACCTTAAGAATCCCCACCCTGATGGAATCTCCCAGGCGGTAGACCATCCCCTTCTTTCTGCCGATCACACGGAAATTCTGCTCATCAAAGTAGTAATAGTCATCGTCGACCGTGGAGAAGCGAACGAGTCCTTCTGCCCCCAGATTGTTCAGTCGAACAAAGAAGCCATACGACATCACTCCAGAGATGACCCCGTCATATTCCTCGCCAAGGTGGTTGGCCATGAAGGACACCTGCTTCACCTTGACCGCCTGGCGCTCGGCCGCTTCGGCAAACCGTTCGGTGTCTGAGCAGTGCTTTCCGACAATATCGATCTGTTCCTTGATCTCCTTCGTATAGGCGGCGGTAAAGGTGTTGTTGTGTAGCCGCCGAAGAAGTCGATGTACTAAAAGATCCGGATAGCGGCGGATAGGCGAAGTAAAGTGGGCATAGTGAGTGAACGCGAGGCCAAAGTGGCCAATATTGGCACTCTGATACACCGCCTTCTTCATTGAGCGCAGTAGTAGTTCGTTGATGAAATCCGCTTCGGCCTCGGTCTTGACCGATTGCAGAAATTTGGCAAACTGAATAGGCCGCATTTCATCGGAGACCGGGAATTTATGGCCGAGCCTTTGCATCATGAGCGAAAATGCTTCTAACTTATCCTTGTCCGGCTTGTCATGGACACGATACAGACACGGTTTCGAAGCTCTGAACAGCTCCAGGGCGACCGCCCGATTGGCGGCCAGCATGAACTCCTCGACCAGACGGTGCGATTCGAGCCGCACTCGGTTTCCCAACTCAAGGACTTCTCCCTTTTCATTCATGACGATTTTCGCTTCAGGGAGATCAAAATCAAGTGACCCCTCAGAGCTCCTTCGCTTCGACAGTATCTGCGCCAGCTCTCTGGCCAGAATGAGTGAGTGTGCTACATCCTTGTCGACCGCGACCGACTCTCCATGGTCGAAGAACTGCTGAACGTCCTCATACGTTAGCTTTGCGCGAGACGAGATTACAGTGTCACTGAATTCCCAGGAGAGCATCTTCCCTTTGTCGTCGAACTCGATAAATACGGAATGAGCAAGCCGTTTTCTATTCTCACGAAGCGAGCAGACGTCGCTGGACAGTGCCTCAGGCAGCATCGGGATAACCGTGCCGGGCAAATAGACCGAGTTTCCCCGCTTAAACGCCTCCCTGTCAAGCGCGCTGTCCTCAGTGACAAATGCCGACACATCGGCTATGTGCACGCCGAGATGATACCCGGTTCCACGACGCTCGATGGAAATGGCATCATCGTGGTCTTTGGCGTCGAGAGGGTCAATGGTGTAAATACAGGACGACGACAGGTCGGTGCGCCCTTCGATATTGGTCGCCAACTGACCCGCCGCTCGTTCGGCTTCCTCCAAAACAGCAGCGGGAAACTCCTCGGGAAATCCGAATTCCTTTATGACGGTCAAAATATCGACCCCGGGATCGCCGGGGAATCCGATAAGCTCGGCAACCTCCCCTTCGGGATTGAGATACGGATCATCCCACACCAGCAGTCGTGCGACCACCTTCTCCCCATTGCGCGCACCTTTGGTTCGATCCGAGCCAATGTAGATGTCGCGATGAATGCGGGGGTTGTCAGGCACGACATAGTTGAAACTCCGACCCTCGGTAAACACACCGACGATATTCCGGGGCGCGCGTTCCATTACCTTGATGACGGTGGCAGCATCGCGGCCATTGATCGATCCGGAGAGCCTGGCCATGACCTTGTCTCCGTCCAGAGCAGTCCCCAGTCCCTGGGGCGGAATCAGGAGATCAATTTCGTGCCCCTCCCGCACCAGAAATCCGGTGCCTGATCGATTGATGGAAATCGTCCCTACTGCGACATTGAGTTGGGCAGCCGGCCCAATACGGTTGCGTTTGAGGAGCACCAGTTCGCCGCTGTCCAGAAGCGCCTTAACGATCTTGCGGAAGACGGGATAGTCACTTTCAGCAACATCGAGGGCGCGGGCAAGCTCTTTGACTCGCATGGGCCTGTCAGATTTGTCGCTGATGAATCGGAGGATGGATTTTGAGTCCAATGCCATGAAAACAATATAGATAGCCCGGTGTGGAGCGTCAAGTTCCGTTCTCGGCTCAATGCCAATATGGCAGGGTGTCAGGTTTTGTCAGGTTTTCACTCGAGAGCTCCGGCGCCCCCATTTTCAGTATCGTAGACTAATAGAATCCAT
This sequence comes from Candidatus Zixiibacteriota bacterium, assembly GCA_049290195.1. Classification (GTDB taxonomy): domain Bacteria; phylum Zixibacteria; class MSB-5A5; order GN15; family FEB-12; genus FEB-12. The sequence continues at coordinate 10,755 of JBATNE010000071.1, read as the reverse complement.
CTATTTTATTAGGTTACGTCCGAGGTATGTGACTCAGGAGGAAATCATGATTGTTGTACGAGACATCTTTCAGATCAAGTTCGGCAAGATGCGTGATGTAATCGCGATATGGCGCGACGGGCAGGAGATACTCAAACGCACCGGGCATCAGCCGCATCGCGTGCTGACTGACCTGACCGGACAATACTATACCTTTGTCCTGGAAAGCAGCTTCAACAGCCTCGCAGAATTTGAGGCCGGACATCAGGGAACCGGGGCATCGGAAGAATGGCGCAAGTTCTATGATCGCTTCACTCTGCTTGTGGATTCAGGACGCCGGGAGATCTTTAATGTCGTCGCATAAGAAAAGCCCGCCTGTCGGCGGGCTCATTCGTTCTTGTTAGTTGTCAAGGGTGCGCTTCTGCTTGTGATCTAGTTCCCCATGCCTGGACCGGGGCCGTCCGGCATATCCGGGGCGTCATCGTTTTCCCCTTCGTCATCATCGGCGTCACCCATTCCGAACATCGGTCCGTGTCCCATACGCATGCTTTTCAGTTCCTCGCGCTGTTTGTCCGTCAAAAGTTTCTGCATAGCCCGCATGTTCGTGAACCGCGCCTTCGCAATGTCAGCTCTCAGACGAGCAACTTCATCGATCCCCTTATGCACATCAGCTTCGACCGTCTTGTCATCGCGCATCAGTGCCCGCAGGTTGATCTGTGCTTTCCGTACGGCGGCCTGCCGGTCAACCATTTGCAATTGGAATCCGGTCCGGAGCTTTTCCATCTGCGTCTTCTGTTCCGCAGTAAGTTCCAGTTTCTCAGCCATCATCTCCATACGATGTCCACGAGCCATCATACGCTCATGCTTCATTTGCCCCCGAGGACCCATCTGGCCTCCACCTATGCCCATTCCTCCACCTCTAGGCGAAGGCGTTTGCTGCGCTGCCACCGCTCCTGCAAGGCAGAGCATACTCACCACACACAACCAGAATAGCTTCTTCATGTTGGTCACTCCATTTCTCGATCTATGTCGTATTCCGTCTCTTGGCGGTTTGGTCTCCAGTTCGTCGGATGACCCGGTGATCATCCATGCTGGCAGTGTATCTTCCATCCGTCATTGAACATCAATGCTCAAGCCTAATGTCTATTGTTTAGACGGTATGATCGTCAAAAAGATTTCGTCAGGAGCAATTTGATACAAATTGAAGATATTTGTCCCGCTGGGCAAAAAAAGTACCGCCGGGGCAATGGACCCGACGGTACATGAAATTTTCGGACTATTACCTGTACTTAGTCCTTGCGACTGCGCTCCAGGACCTTGCTGAACTTGCCGAAATCCTCCAGTACTCGCCCCGTACCCCTCACCACGCAAGTGAGTGGATCTTCGGCAACGTTGACCGGCAGGTTGGTTTCCTGACGAAGTCTCTTGTCCAATCCGCGCAAGAGGGCACCGCCCCCGGTGAGGACGATCCCGCGCTCCAGAATATCGGACGCCAGTTCCGGAGGAGTCTGCTCGAGGGTCAGGCGTACCGCCTCCACTATGATATCTACGGTTTCGGCGAGCGCTTCGCGAATCTGCACGGACGATATCTTGAGATTTTTCGGCACACCGGCCACGAGATCGCGCCCGCGCACTTCGAGGGACAGTTCCTTTTCCATCGGGAATGCAGAACCAACTTTGATCTTGATATCCTCGGCCGTGAGCTCGCCGATGAGCAGGTTATAATTCTTCTTGAGATAATTGACGATGGCATCGTTGAATTCGTCACCCGCAACACGTATCGATGTGTCCGTGACAATTCCATTCAGTGCGATCACGGCGATCTCAGAGGTACCGCCGCCAATGTCGATCACCATTTGTCCCGTCGGCTGGTCGACCGGAAGACCTACGCCAATCGCAGCCGCCATCGGTTCCTGCAGCAAATAGACTTCGCGCGCTCCGGCGTTTTCTGCCGAGTCACGCACCGCGCGCTTTTCCACTTCGGTAATTCCCGATGGAACCGAGATGACCACGCGTGGCTTCATCAGATACCTGTGCTTGACTACACGGCGGAGGAAATCGGCAATCAGCTTTTCGGAGATTTCGAAATCCGCGATCACGCCGTCTTTGAGCGGACGAACGGCGTCGATCCCGCCCGGCGTGCGCCCCATCATTTCCTTTGCGGCCGAGCCAATCGCAAGGACTTTTCCAGTGCTTTTCTCAACGGCCACTACCGATGGTTCGTTGAGCACTATGCCCTGATTGCGAACATAGACGAGCGTATTGGCGGTGCCGAGATCTATTCCAATGTCATTTGAGACAAAATCAAAGAAACCCACGTAAAATCCTTTTTATCGAGCGTCTGTATTGCCGCTATCTTCCTGTGATCGGCAAAGTTAGCGCTAAGTTTACAGGCTCTTTGATGTTGGGGCAACCAAAAAAGAGGGGGCCAGTCGGTTTTTGCCCCCGTGTGAGTGCTCCCTACCCCTGCATACTAGTCCTGCACAGACACTTAGGTAACACAAAGGGCGAGGCAATAAAGCCTCGCCCTTCTCCATTGGCAACTGACCAACGGTCTGTTTTGGCCTCGATTGGCCCCTATTTCTGTGCGTCGACTACGGCAAACGCTGCCATATCGACGATTTCGTTCACTTCGAGTGTGCGATGCAGCACGTGAACTGGCTTTGAGAGTCCCATCAAAATCGGGCCTACCGCCATCAATCCGCCCACACGCTGGAGCAGTTTGTAGGCGATGTTGGCCGAATCCAGATCCGGGAAGACAAATACGTTGGCTGCTTCCTTGAGATTCGAGAACGGATAGTAGCGCTGGACAAAGTCCGGCATGACGGCAGCATCAGCCTGAATTTCTCCTTCCACTACCAGCTCCGGTGCCCGCTTCCTCACCAATTGTGTCGCCAGCGCTACCTTCTTGGACTGCGGATAGGGCGCCGAACCAAAGTTACTGAAGGAGAGCATGGCAATCCGCGGCTCGATATTGAAACGGCGCGCGACCTTCGACGAAAGAATCGCGATCTCGGCCAGTTCTTCAGCAGTCGGATCGATATTCACGGTCGTATCCGCAAACATGAATACCTTGTCCTGCTGGATCATGGCGAACAAGCCCGCCACTCGGTTGATTCCCTGCTGCAATTTGATTATCTGCAAAGCTGGACGAATGGTCGACGGATATTCCGAGGTCACTCCGGAGAGCACGGCATCGCAGTCCCCCATCTCCAGCATCATGATGCCGAAATAGGTGCGATCTTCCATAAGGAATTTCGCCTTGTCTTCTGTAATGCCTTTGCGCTGGCGCATTTCGAAGAACTTCTTCGCATAGGCCGGGCGCTTATCGGAGGTAGTCGGATCGATAATCGTGATGCCGTCCATCTCGATCTCATTCTCAGCGGCGACCTTCTTGATTTCAATCGGATCACCCAGCACGATCGGCTTGCCGACACCTTCCTCGACCACCAAGTGGGCGGCACGGAGAATACGGCGCGAGTTCCCTTCGGGGAACACGACACGCTTCGGATGCTTGCGCGCTTTTTCGTGGATGGCGTTCATGATGACACGTCCGCGACCGATCCGGTTGGACAGGCGACGCTTGTATTCTTCGATGTCCACAGGGCGCTGGGCGACACCGGTCTTCATGGCAGCTTCCGCTACTGCGCCTGATTCCCAGACGAGAATGCGGGGATCAAACGGCTTGGGAATGATATACTCCCGGCCGAATTTGAAATGGTCTTCGCCATACGCGCGGGCGACTTCTTCCGGCACATCCTGCTTGGCCAGGTTGGCCAGCGCATGAACGGCGGCAATTTTCATCTCTTCGTTAATAGCGGTCGCATGGACATCAAGCGCACCGCGGAAGATGAACGGGAAACCGAGGACGTTGTTCACCTGGTTCGGATAGTCTGAGCGGCCAGTCGCCATAATCAGGTCCTTGCGGACATCAATCGCGTCCGGATAGGTGATTTCCGGGTCAGGATTGGCCATAGCAAAAATAATGGGGTCTTTGGCCATCGACTTCACCATTTCCTTGGTGACCATGTCTTTGACTGAGACGCCCACAAACAGGTCGGCATCCTTCATGGCATCGGAGAGCGTACGGAGATCGGTCTTCCGCACAAATTCCGTCTTGTAAATGTTGAAATCTTCACGCCCCTGGTACATGACACCCTTGGAGTCAACCATGACGAGATTCTCGTGCTTAACGCCGAGGGAACAATACAGCTTGGCACAGGCGATACCGGCTGCGCCGGCACCGCAGAACACAACGCGTACTTTGGAAATGTCCTTCTTCACCAATTCGAGTGCGTTCAAAAGCGCGGCTGCGGAGATAATGGCAGTCCCGTGCTGGTCGTCGTGGAAAACCGGAATTTTCATCGTCTTCTTGAGCGTCTCTTCGATCAAGAAGCACTCCGGAGCCTTGATATCCTCAAGGTTAATACCACCGAAGGTCGGTTCGAGAATCTGGCAGGTGCGGATTATTTCCTGAGCATCGTGAGTATCAAGCTCGATATCGAAAACGTCGATATCAGCGAATCTTTTGAATAGTACTCCCTTGCCTTCCATAACCGGTTTTCCGGCAGCAGCTCCAATGTCACCGAGCCCCAGCACCGCAGTTCCGTTGGACACGACCGCGACAAGATTTCCCTTGGCTGTGTACTTGTATACATCAGCCGGATTCTTATGTATCTCCAGGCAGGGCTGTGCGACTCCCGGTGTGTACGCGAGGGACAAGTCCATCTGCGTGGCACACGGTTTCGTCGGATTAACTTCCACTTTGCCAGGCTTGCCCAACGCATGGTAATCGAGAGCCTGTTGTTTCGTTATCAGCATTTGTTTCTCCTTCAAACCCGGTATAAAGCCCAAGTCTGACAGACTGAGTCTGTTACATTTTTCACAAAGTGTAATATCTGTGTTCGAATGGGTGGGAGTCAAGCAATTTGCCGGAGAATCAGGTCATAACAGACCGAGACAATGCACATCCAACACTAAGATGTTATTACACAACTGGTTCTGCTGAACATGAGAGCCCGGCGAACGCCGACGCGCTTACCACTGAACCTTGTAAATCCTCTGGCCGGCCGATGGGCCGCCGCGAAGTCGTACCAGCCCTCTCAGAACGATCCAGCCGAAGGCAAAGCCGCCTATATGGGCCAGCCAGGCTACACCTCCACCACTTGAGTTGCCGGTCATGGCCATGACTAGCTGGATGGCGAACCAGAGTCCAAGAACGATCTTGGCTGGGAGTGTGATAAACGTAATGAAGAAAAAGAAGAGCAGGCATGTGATCTCTGCCCGTGGGTGCAAAACGAGATAAGCCCCCATGACTCCGGCTATGGCTCCCGAAGCACCGACCAGTGGGACTTGAGAACTCAAACTGAACAACGAGTACATGGCGATTGCGGCAAATCCGGAAAGAAGGTAGAACGCAAGATACTTGGCGGGGCCAAAGTAGTCTTCGACGTTGTTGCCAAAAATCCAGAGGAAGAGCATGTTGCCGATCAAATGCATCCACCCGCCGTGCATGAACATTGAAGTCAGCGGGGTGAAGTAAATCCAATTCGGAACGATGAACTCCCCGCGCACATTGAAGAAGTAGTCCGGCGTGAATCCAAACAGGTAGATGGACCTTTCAAAACCAGCCCTTCCCATGAAGTACAGGTACAAGAAGACCAGGCAATTGACGGCGATCAGGGCGATAGTTACAGCCGGTTTGCGATAGGTTGGGTTGTCATCACGAATAGGAAATAGCACGTTTACTTCCCCTTTGAACCACTAACTCTGGCTGAAACTTTGAACCGCAGGTACTGCTGGCCCTCATGACCGACGCGATCGCGAACTTCTATTGAAAGATGGTGCTCGCCGGTCGCCAGTGCTTTCAGGATTCGAACTTCGCACAGACCGGTTTCAGGGTCGAACTCCGGGATCTGCCAGGCACCGTCCACTTTGACGGTAAAATTGCGATCATCTTCAAACCCGGCGAGGTTGTCCGCGACTTTGAATCGAATCTTGTCAAAATTCTTTAATACGGTCAATTCGTGCTGGGGATTGACGTCGCTGATAGTCGGCGGATCATAGTCCACTACCGAAGCAAAGGATCCACCCATACGAGACGTCCCATGGAGTGTATCTGGCGTCGCCCTCTCCGTAATCCATTGCCATCTGTTGTGTTCACCATCCAGCCGATAGAGCCGGGCGAACTCAACACCAGGAACATGCTTGATCGGGCGCAGTCTGATTTTGAATGGCGAACGCAGAACAAAGACCTCCGGGAAGACCTGATAATGTTCTGAAGCCAAATGCAAGGCATCGCGATTTCCTATCCTCGTTCGCTTCACGGCCACAAAGCGCGGGGCGTAGACGTCTGACTTGAGAAACAGCACTGAGAACATGCTGTCGGCCTCAAGAACTGTCGAATCACTCAAGCCAACTATCCCGATATTCAGCGAATCCAGCATGTCCGCCTTGAGAAGCGTGTCTTCGGAGGTCGCAACGCCAATCCGGTCAATCCGCGCATACTGTGGGAGCGGAGGGACAATCCACTGGGCCACGTCCATATTCACGAAGGTCTTCGGCAGTTCGGTTCCAAGCAGCTTGCCCTGATAGTAGAGCTCCAGGCGGCAGCGAGAAGCTCGCCGGGTGGCAAGTGCAGCTGTTACCATGAAGCCGTCTTCCGTAATTTTGTAGTCTATCGTGAGTCGTTGTGGCGATCGGGCTTGATAGCCATTGAAGAGTGGGTCTGCAAATCGGCTCTTGTCCCTGGTCGTAAATACCAATCTCATAGCAGCAAGATCTACGTAGTTACCTGAAATTGTCACCAACAGCTGACCTGTCGGGAGCCACTTGTTCCGAGCGTCCGGCGTCGCTCCCCACAACTTGCCGCGATTGAGAAACACCGTCACCGAGTCAATATTGAGCTTTTTGTAATCAGCTACAGGCGTGAAGTAGTATTGGGTTACTGAGTCATTGACGGGCACCATCGAGTCAAGTGGCAGGACGCTTCCCTGTGGCCCCCAATAGAACTTGAACGCCAACTCAGAACTGTTGCCCAACGCATCGATTGCCCTAATGCGGGCAGTGTGACGTCCAATAGCCATTCCCTTGAGTCCCAGTACACCTCGGTCAGCCCCAGTCTTGCGAACCCCCGGAAACGTGGGATCGGTCTCTCGAGAGAGAAAGAGTCGTCGTGTATCGTCCTTCCCGCCAGCTGCCTGGACATAGTCATAGACGGCGTCGGCAGCTCCGCCACTCTCAAAACTCAATGTGTCGATTGTAGCCTGATAAGAAGTTGTGTCGTCAACAATGAGCGACAGATCGTACACCGCCAGTTTCATTCCGGAAGCGTTCAGACGGTCAAAACAATCAGCGAGCACGCCTGTCGGACGGTTCAGATAAGGAATGGAGTCGAGAACGTACTGCCCCTTCTTGGCTTCTCGGACCGAATAGAAGCGTTCCCTCTCCCCGCCGGCAAAGAAGGACTGTTCATCGGTCAATTGAAATCCTATTCGAGTAAAGGTGGGACGAAACTTGTCCTTTACCGAGAATCCATGGGTCAGCGGGTTGATAGGATGGTTGTCCAATGTGCGTGCTTCAAAATGCAGGTGCGGAGCGCCTGCCCCGGTCTGGCCAGAAAACGCCAGGAGCTGCCCCTGCTTTACGGGGATAGAGTCCTGAGGGAAGTTGAGCTCCACATAGTACCGTTTGGCCGCGAATTGAGCGAAGGTCACCAGAGAGTCTAGTCCGGGATTGAAGCCCGAAAGGTGCCCGAATACGTACATGCGGCCATCACTGCCGACCATGTACAACCCTTTCCCATAGCCGAAATAGGACATTTTTATGCGACTAATGTAGCCATCTGAAGGAGCATAGACAGGTTGGCCGATTGCACCGCCAGTGCGCAAATCGAAGCCGGCATGGAAACGATCCTTCCGGTAGTCGCCGTAGCCGGACGCGAAGTCGACGGGGATTTTCAACGGCCAAATCGGGCCGGCCGCGTAAGCGATTGAAGAAAAAAGGATTAGGACTGTTAATAGGATGGCAGGTTTAGTCGATATTTGACGCATGGTGGTTGTGTTTCGCTCCATTCTTCTGGTACCCCAAAGTACGGCAAAGGGTCTGGCAGGAACAGTTTTTTTTGCTGGGTTGGGGTTGGGTTCATGTTGCCAAACCGCTTATCAGTGTTATATTTGGGGACTCTGGCGGAATGTGTCGACCTCCCTGGCCCGGTATCTTCCGATGCTGCGTATAATTAGCAATAATGAAGGAGTTTTGAAATATGTTTGAGAAACTGAGGAAGATGATTTTCCCGATCATCTTCATAGTTCTGTTCTTCTTCGTGGCCATGATCTTCCTCCAGTGGGGTCTCGACTTCTCAGGCCGAGGAAACTACGGTGGCTCCAACAACGCCGGTACCGTCAACGGCGAAGCGATCAGTTGGAATGTGTACCAGCAGACGTACAACAACCTTTTGGAGCAGGAATCAAAAGGTGGCCAGGTCGAAGTCCCGGAGACCAGGACCAAGCAGCTTGAGCAGTCCGCCTGGCAGCAATTGGTACACGACAAGCTGATCATGCAACAAGCTGCCAAGCACAATATTGTTGTAACCGATCAGGAAGTATTTGCTTACCTCCTTCTCTCTCCGCCCCAGTACATGCAGCAGGTACAGGCGTTTCAGACCAACGGCCAATTCGACTATGAAAAATACAAAGCCGGAATGGCCGATCCCAAAGCTTCCCCGTTCTGGGCTTCGCTGGAGCCCGGTGTTCGGTCAGATTTGATCAGGCTGAAAATGCAGGAGTCCATCATTCAGACCGCTCAGGTGACTGAATCCGAAGTCAAGCAGGCGTTCCTGGACGACAATGAAAAGGTCAAGGTCGGCTACATCGAAATCCCGTACCTGAAGTATATGGCGCGCGTGCCGAATCCGGATGAAGCCGCGATGCGCAAATACTATGACGAACACAAAGAAGAATACAAGATGGATGAGCGGGCCGAGTTGAAAGTCGCGATGGTCGAAAAGGGCGCGACCGAAACCGACTGGCAGGAAGCCCAGGGCCGCATTCAGATTATTCGCGACTCCATTGCGGCCGGAGCAGATTTCGTCACCATGGCCAAGACGTATTCCCAGGACAATTCCGCTTCTGAAGGCGGGGACCTCGGTTGGTTCAATCAGGCCGGCATGATTCCCGAATTTTCACGCGTTATCTTCGCCATGAAGCCGGGTGAGTTGTCTCAGCCGTTCCGTACCCAATTCGGATGGCATGTCGCCAAGTTGCTGGAATACCGGAGCGATCCGAATGCCAAGTCCAAGCCGGGAACAGCCGCGACCCAGGAAGCGCACGCCTCCCATATTCTGATCCGTGCGGTTCCCAGCCAGGCCTCGATGGACAACCTCTATCGCAAGATGCAGGAATTTAGAACTGCGGCGACCGAGAGCGGTTTCGAGAAAGCCGCTACCGACACGACCATAAAGGTCCAAATGACCGGCACTTTTACGAGGCAGGCTTCAATCCCGTTGCTTGCTTACGACCCCATGGCAGACACGTTTGCCTTTACGAGCGCAATCGGGGCGATTTCCGACGTGATGGAAACCAATTCCGCTTATTACGTGGCTCAGGTCACTCGCCGACTCCCCGCCGGAATTGCGGAGTTCGATGAGGCCCGTGCACAGATATCACGGGATCTCACCAACAAAACGCTGGCAGGTATCTGTCACGACACGGCTGTTGCTACCCTTGCGGCTGCACGTACCAGCAGTGACCTCACTGCGATCGCAGCCCGCCACGGCCTCGAGTACAAGGAATCGGCTCCGTTTACTCGCAACGGGTACCTCCCGTCCCTCGGGCGTGATCCAAGTGTCATCGGCGCCGCCTTCTCCGCCGTCAATACGGGCGACCTGATCGGGCCGGTCGATTATAATCAGGGGGCGGTCATCATGAAACTGCTGGAACGCCAGCCGGCTGATCTCACCGTGTACAACGAAAAGAGGGACTCCCTCGCAAACGTTGTCCGGTCCGGGAAGCAGCAGATGATCTATTCTCGCTGGGTTGAAGATTTGTTCAAGACGTCAAAGATCGAGAGCAACATTAACAAGGGGAATGCCAACCCTGGTTCCTGATGGCTCGATTCGGAAATAGAAGAAGGGTCTCGGTTACGAGGCCCTTTTTTTTGTCGATAGCAGCCGCACCAGAGCCGCAATTCCCCAGACCGATTCCAGGACGACAAACGGGTACGCGTGGGAGTACAGCGCGTACACCGCCGAGAGCACTGCTCCCACAATGTTCAGCCATAGGTAGGCCGCACTTGTTTCCGTAAGCTTTTTAAGAAGATTGAGTACGAAGGCCGCCAGGAGAAGGACTACTCCGAGTGTGCCAAGTGTCTGGATCAGAACCTGCTCGGTTGTCATCATCCTACCGTCTTTGAGCGAGGCCGGCTACACTGTCAGAGGGCAATTGAACCGTTCGGGATCAGACGGACTTGAGATAGAACTGAAGTGGATCCGACTAACGTGACCGCTCTGATTCTGGGACTGCCGGAATTTTCGCTTGAAGTCTCGAATTTCGGCAACATCCAATGTCGTTGTCAGGAGGCGCTTGTGCTGCTCCTCCAGTTGCGATACCTGGTTCAGAACGCCCCATGGGGCTGCTACCAGCGATCTCCCCTGCAGCGGGTGACCAAATATCGTCCCAACCCCACAGGTCTTGACGACATAGCTCAATGAGTTTCTCGCGCCGTCGACAAAATACTGTTTGTCCCGAAGTCGTTTCTGCGAGAGAGAATCGTCTGGGC
>JBATNE010000070.1:0-1895 GCA_049290195.1 Candidatus Zixiibacteriota bacterium | reverse complement strand
GTTGACTGTTGACTGTTGACTGTTGACTGTTTAGCTGCGGTGTTCTTGGAGCTCGACTGTAAACCGTAAACTGTAATCTGTAATCTATTTAGGCGTCCGATGGCCAAGTTAATAATAATCTGAGCTAATTTAGGTGGCAACATGCCAACTTTTGCGTCTCTGTGTGGTCTAGCTTGGTCACGAGCCGCATATGCGTCTATGTCTTGAATTCTAACTGTCTGAGCTAAGTAGGCTGTCTGCCCGTCAGAAACAACCAAAAGTTCCCAACCGTTTCCTTCGGGACTCTGCGAGCCCTTTCTGTCATTATGAGCGTGCTCCGGGCGAGTGCTGAGTGTTTTATCTACCGAAGGAGAATAGCCATAGCTATATGACTGAGGAGATGGAGCGCTCAGTGCCGGTTGGTGTGCGGTCAGTTGACTAGGAGGGCTTGTAGAGCCCCGGGTTAGTTTGTTATATAAAACAGTTGCCGATCCTAGCTCTGTATCTTTTTGTGGAACCATGCGCACTGATATTCCGGCGGATCTAATAGCTTTTTTGACTGAAAGGGCGGTTTGGGCTAGCTGTCGGCCGGCGACCCGCACACCAAAAACACTAATACCAAAAGATAATTTGCCGTCGATATATGATGCATGCTCTGGAGTGGTTTCTATCAGATATTTTTCAATTTCTTTCCCGTTTGTACTAGGTAGAGTAGCCAATACTTTAGCTATACGAATTGAACCACCAAGTCGATTAAAATCTATGTCTTTAGCATCGACATCAACAATGCACGCTTGGGCACCAAAAGGGGTTATATTGTCGCCACCATATAAACTTTCAAGCTCTGCAATTCCAAGTGCCGGCTGCCGCCCCAATATTGCTATTGTTTGTGGTGTAATCTTCGTACTTCGTACTTCGTACTTTTCGCTCATTGTCTAAGTATATCAACTTATCTTAAAAGCCGAATTTATTTCGGTTTTTTAGATGCCTAGAAAGGGTTGGATCCCCAGAGCAATTCTCAATTGCCCTGCGGCTAAGGAGGGAAAACCCTGCTGTATTTTGGTTTTCCAACCTTAAAGCGGCTGGCGCTTGCGCCAAAAGCGAGGTATTATAAGTGTTAATGAAACTAAAGTCGATTAAGTTCTGGCTAAACGTAGTAACCATTGGTGCCTTGGTACTGTTAATAATCTTTGCCAGAAAGCAAGTAGGGGATGCATTTAAGACTTTTGCAGACTTAAATATGCTCTGGATGCTGTTAGTAATACCACTGCAACTTCTAAATCATTTTAGCGTCGCAAAGTTTTATCAAAGCTATTTAAAGACCTTAGGCGAACATATAAAAACCAGAGAACTTTTTAAAGTTTCTTTGGAAATGAATTTTGTAAACAACGTTTTTCCTTCAGGTGGGGTTAGTGGTTTTGGATATTTAGGGATTCGATTGAAAAAGCTTGGTGTACGTGGGTCAAAATCTACTTTAGTCCAGACATCTCGTCATATCCTAACTTTCTTATCGATTATTTTATTTTTGATAATCGGGATGATGTTTTTGTCTATATTTGGAACAACTAGTAGGCTTGTAATTTTAATCGCTAGTAGCTTGACGTCTTTCATAATATTTATGACTTTGGCGTTAATGTACATTGTTAGTGACGAGAAAAGAATAAAGCAGGCAACAGTTGCGTTGCCAAAGTTGTTGAATTCGATATTCGGAATATTTCATAAGAAAAAGAAGCAAATTATAAATGTAGATAAAGTAGAAGGACTTTTTGGAGAGCTTCATCAGGATTATTTGCATGTACGCAGAAATTGGAAAGATTTAAGGCACCCGCTAAAGTGGACAATTTTCATGAATTTAACAGAGATTTTAACTATTTTTGTAGTTTATTTAGCGTTTGGCGAACTGGTTAATCCGGGGG
>JBATNE010000069.1:0-1775 GCA_049290195.1 Candidatus Zixiibacteriota bacterium | reverse complement strand
TCTTCTCGGCGAGCTTCGTCAGCTAGCTTCAAAGCTTCTTCTTTTGCTTCTGCGACAAGTTTAGTCGATTCTTTTTTAGCCTTTTCTAGTTCTTTTTTAGCTTCTTCCTCTGCACTACCTAGTTTTTGTTTTGTTGTGTACGTGCTTGCTCCATAGCCAACACCCAGCGAAATTAACGCTGCTGCAATAATTGGACCCATAAAGGACCACCTTTCTGTTTTCTCGAACAGTCTAGATCTTGCACCAGCGTCACTATCACTTCATTAGCCAGTTATCTAAACTTTAAATCGAAATATAAAATAATAAAAAATTCTCAAATTTTGCTTGTTCTCACACATTTAGAGTACAAACTAACTCTATAATACGCACTTTTATATAGCTAGCGCAATACTCACCTTATAATTTTGGCGTAAACAATGTAGCGATCTTCAAATTCTTTAGTATTTTTGTTGTATTTACCTGAACAAGTCATAAGTTTTAGATCGTGTTGTCCGGCTATGTCTTCTCGTAAAATTTTAGACATGTTTAGTTGGCTCACCGGTATCTGTTCGCCCTTCACAACCTCGTAAGTTAACTTTTCTCCGTTACCTTTTTCAACTTCAAATCTCATACCTGCTTGCAATTTATTTATCTTCTTGAATACCCCAGGAACAGTCCAGCCGGACATGTGTCCAAGCAACAGAGACGCTCCATTGGCATTGCCCGGCACAGCGCTTTCGTTATACCAGCTAACATCATTCAAGTTTTTTGGTGCATCAACAGCACCTGCTTTGGTCAGCCCGGTACTTTTTATCCTTGCCTTAACCCCAATATCAGGAATTATCAGGTATCTCGGAGCCTCTGGATCTACTTTGTAGCTGGCGTAGGCTTTTGGCGTAACTTCTGCCTCGGCGGGTGCGCTACCGTCAATGCTTTCTGCTACTCCGCTCTCGTCCGGAACATTTGTTTGCTCCCCTAAAACACTTATTTGTTGCTTTGCTTCTCTATTAGTCAACAACGTTTGAACACTTACTATTCCTGCAAACATAAATATTAGAACGCCAAATCCATAAAATGCCATCTGAGCTTTAGGCATATTTGCCGTTAATTTTCGTAGTTTTGAAAATCTTATTTTTTTTATAGGTCGCTCAAATTGTCTCTCAATTACTACCGAATGCTGAATTGGAACATTGGCTATAACGCTTAAAGCAATATTCTGAACAGTTTCTCTTAGTTCGGGTTTAGACAGTTCTTTTTTTGTTGTAAACACCGTTTCTTTGGCGGTTGTTATAAGCGGTTTAAGTGATTGACTAGCGTTGGGTAATTTAATATTTAAAGCACGGCTTGAGTACTCGTGATTATTAATTTTTTGAGCAGGTTTAACATTTTGTTGCTTAAACTGTTGCACAGGTTTAATAACTGGTCTCAAGACTGCAGCCTTAGCAGGCATTGCTCTGGACGACGCTCGCTGAGAAGTTTGTGCATCATGCTGATAGGTATCAAATTTTTTGATACGTCCAGCAAAGACAGAGCTGCTCAGTGAAAGTCGTTGCGAGTTCATTTTTTAGTTTTTATTCCTTTTTTGGTATCTATATTTAACAGCTCAGATGTTTACTCTAAATTCGAGCAAACATCTGAGCCTGAATTATCAATTATTAACGTTGTGCTTTTTTGATTTCGTAGAATCTGTATCCTGCTACGGCACCTGCGACTAATACTGTTGCGACTAATGTAGCAATCGGGCTCGTTATTAAGGATCCAGCACCTGTGTCTGGAGCTGCTGGAGTACCAGTAAC
>JBATNE010000068.1:0-2179 GCA_049290195.1 Candidatus Zixiibacteriota bacterium | reverse complement strand
GTTGGGCGTCATCCAACGCGTGCCGGATATGATCGGCTGGTTGAACTGTTCGCCTAGCTGCGCGGTGGCATTGATGATTGCGTTGAAGTCGGCCGCGCTTGATCCGGAGCCATTTCCAAACGATGGCATAAGTCCTATCGACGAGGCCGTGCTGTCCGTCATATACGCGTAGGTCGGGGGGTCATTGTCTACGTAGACGCGATAGACGGCGTAATTCTCGTAGCCCACGTCCTGCGGTATCGGGATCGTCTTCAGCCCGCCCGCCGTGCCGTGGTCGTAGTGGGTCGAAAAGCGGTGCACTTTGCTTGAGTCATCGAATACCACGGTCGTGCCGGCGGCATTCGTTGGGGTAGGTAGTGCGATCTTTAGTTCGTTGCCGTGGAAGGCTACCCAGCCTTTCCACGATCGGTTAACGTCGCTCGTGCACCCGAACAACTGCCCAATCACTATACGCTGATCGCAACCATACACGGCGTCGAGGTTGGAGAGCATCTGATTGACGCGCGTCGCACTCAGAAGCGCCCTGTCCTGGAATTCGGGCAATGGAACGTAATAGGGGATTGTGCTCATCGGAATATCACCACTCCGCCCTCATCGTATTCGCTGGTGCCAACCGTGAAAAACACATCGTACTGGAACAACCCTGCCGCGTCCACCGCTTCCACGTTCATCGTAAAGCGCGCGTCGGGCCGCCACGAAAAATCCAGCTTCGTGATGATTGCCTGCCGGCTGGTCGTGATCGGTTCGGCTGCCGTGATCGTGATCCTGTCGCCAAGCATCAACCACGGCACGGCAGGAACGCCGCTCAGCTTGTACGTGAGCCGCGGGTATTGCATCCGGTCGGCTGCCAGATCGGCCAGTAGATCGGCCTGCGGCTTGGTCTGGACGTACGGATTGTCAGACAGCCTCAGCACGTTCGTCGGCACGAGCGGCACGGCGACTTGTCGATCCACCTGCTCGGTCGGTCCGCCGAACAGCGCCGTACCACGCAGTTGCATCCGCGAAATAAACGCGGTTTCGTGCGACTGGTTCAGCAGTTGGATAGACGCGCGTTGTGCGGAGTAGGTAAAACGCCATTCCACCACGTCGCTCATGTCCATGCCACCGGCGTTGATCGGCACCCAATCGACGTAAAGCACTGGCGCATAGAGAACGTCTACCGGATACTCCAGCCGCGCCTCGATTTCAGTCAGGCCGGGTGTCGTGTCATCTATCGCCGGATCGCACACGATCACGCTTGACGACTTCCACACCACCTGCTCCCCCGCTGACTGGCGCCCTTGGTATTCCACCAGCGCGCCGGTAGCAACCGCCTTCCAGTCGTAGCCCGGCGTGATGTCGGTGAATTTGGCAACGGTGACCGTGTAGACACTCGTGATGCTATCGGCCTTCTGTGCCCACCAGGCCGCGTTACGAAACACGGACTTGCCGTTCTCGTTGAAATAGAAGTAGCCGCCCTCGGAGGCCGCCGCCTTGGAGCACTCGCTGTAAATGTCTTCGTCGTCCAGCCAGGCGTAGGGGATATAGAATAGCCCTTCATCCATTCCCACCGCGCTAACGTGCGCTCCCATGCCGGCGATTTGCATCAGATGGATCAGCCAGTCGTGCACGTTGACGAGCGTCTTGAGCTGCGTCGAGAATTTTCGCTTGAGGAGCATCCCGCCTACGTCGAAACAGCGGAACGACACGCGCGACCCGCTCACGCCCCAGGTTTCGTCAGGCTCGTCAATCAATCCAGTGAACACCGTGAGTAGCTCAGACGCTTCAAAGCCAACATTTATGCGTATCGGTACCTGCCACAAGCGCGGGTATTCCACGTCTGCCCCGCCCGCTGTGGTGGTAGACGCCATGAGCAACGAGTGGATCGGGCTGGACGTGTTGAACGGCGAATAGCGATTGTCGTAGTTGTTTAGCTCGACCGTCATAACCGCCACAGGCGAAGCGCCCTGTGATAGCGGCCCTTTCATGTCCAGTTGCCGCGACCATGACACCGACTGGAGGCGCGCGCTTTCGTCTATGGACTCCGTAGCCCAGTCGGTCGGGAAGGAGTCGGCGTCGCGCCCCCAGGCGATTTGTACCTGGAATACTGGCACGCGCACCGACTTCCCAGCGTTGGTTTTGTAGAGCGTTGTTGCGGATTGTGCCATGTTACGGTGTCGGGGTGGGGCTAGGCGCGGTC
>JBATNE010000067.1:0-5464 GCA_049290195.1 Candidatus Zixiibacteriota bacterium | reverse complement strand
CACGTCAACTGGTCAATCAGTGGCTCGACCGCTTTTGCGCCTATTCGCACCAGGATTTCTGACGCCAGATTGCGCGTTCCAATGTCCTCGTGGGCCAGAAAGCGGGTGAGCAGCTGAGCCGCTGTCGGGCTCTCCAGCTTCGTGAGGTAGTCGGCCGCCAGCTCCCGAATCCCCAGGTCGGGATCCTCTATTGCCAGCACCAGGCCCGCAACAGCCTCATCCTGACTGCATTTCCCAAGCTCCTTGACCGCAGCTTCTCGTTCAAAGAAGTCCGACGACTGAAGGCGGCTGAGAAGTTCGGAAATTCGTTCTACCGAATCGTTCATAAGTTTGCCCCCTGTGACACTATTCCCCAGCTTATCAGTGGATGGCCACCGGGTGATACGAATTCAACGCTTCCTCTTCGGTCGCAAAGATCTCAAAGATGTGAGAAAGCTGAGTAATGTCGAAAATTTCCTGAACGTAACTGGCCAGGTTGGACAGCGTCAAACGACCTTTGAACAGACGAACTTCCTTCATCACTGAAACCAATGCGCCAAGTCCGGAGCTGTTGATGAACTCAACATTGGCCAGGTTGAAGTGAATGGACGTACAGTTCTTCGCCAGTAACTTCTTGACCTGTTCTTTAAGCTGTGTGCCGCTGGCCAGATCGAGACGTCCGGCGATATTCAGCACGGCCACGTTTCCGCGTTCCTGCACCGTGATTTCCATTGTTTCCTCCGTTTGGATCTATGCGTGCGTTTTTTGTGTCTTCGTTATCGATACGCGAATGGTTACCTTCAGGCCCCCAGCCGCGTTTTCTTCAAAGGTGACGTTGTCGGCGTAGTGTTCTATGAGCGCGATGCCACGTCCCCCTTCGGCCAGTAGCCCCCTGTCCTTCCGATTGGCTATCCGTGATAGCCCACCGGTTCCTTCGTCAGTTATATCGGCGCGTATCCCGGTTTCGTTTACCTCCAGCACCACATTTATTAGCTTCGACGGGTCTGATTGATTCCCGTGAAGCAGCGCATTGGTAAAGGCTTCACAGACCGCCAGGGTGAAACCCTGCTTGATAGCGATCGGTATTCCCGGTATGGATAAGGCCAGTCCCAAATCGTCCAGCATCGCTTCTTCCGACGCCAAAACCGACCTGTATTGGTATTCATATCGCGCCATGGCTATTCCATCCTCACCTGCAAGATGGTGAAGTCGTCCTGAGAGTCCTCCGGCGCCCCTTTGCTGAACCGGTCCACCCAGTCCTTGACCCGCAAACAGAACTCCTTGGGATTGAGATCGATCTCAGAGGTAAATACCTGCTCGACCCGCTCCCGACCGAACAGCTGACCCTGAGCGTCCATGGCTTCCGTCAAACCGTCGGTGAACAAGAACAACCTGTCTCCGGAGCCAAACGTCCGGCTCCCCTCTTTGAACACCGCTGTCTCAAACTGACCTACTATCGGACCGCCCACATTGAGCGATTCCACGGTCTGTTCCGTTTCGTCCCAGAACAGCCCCGGAAGATGGCCGGCATTGCAAAAGGTCACTTCCTTCTTGGTCAGATCAAACTTGCAGAAAAAGAGCGTGACAAACATTTCGCGTTCTTTGATGATCTCACGTGCCAGAAGCTCATTTAGCCGCGTCGCCAGAGCCGACACCGAAATCGTCGGGTCACCCGAAATGAGCGATTTGATGATGCCCGATGATGCCGACATCACCAGCGCGGCAGGTACTCCCTTGTTGGAGACGTCGCCGATGATCACCATGAAGCGCGAATCATCGAGACGGACGATGTCCCAGAAGTCGCCGCTGACGTCGCGAGCCGGGAAATAGATCGCGCCCACTTCGACGCCGTTAATATGAATAGTATCTTTGGGGAGAATGGTCTCCTGCACCTGTTTGGCGATCGCCATTTCCTGCTCGATCTTCTGACGGTCGAGCTTGTCCTTGATCAGGATCGAGTTGTCGAGAGCAACGGCGGCAAAGTTCATGAGCATTTCGAGTACTTCGCGGTCATCTTCGGTGTAGTTGCCCCCCTGGACTTTGTTGAAGACGATAAGCACGCCGAGACACTGGCGTGAAGTTCGGATTGGCATCGCGATCACCGAGTCAATGGACAGCCCTTCGTCGCTCTTGATCCCCAGGTCACTCAG
The DNA here is from genome assembly GCA_049290195.1 of Candidatus Zixiibacteriota bacterium. Taxonomy (GTDB): domain Bacteria; phylum Zixibacteria; class MSB-5A5; order GN15; family FEB-12; genus FEB-12. The sequence continues at coordinate 3,335 of JBATNE010000067.1, read as the reverse complement.
GATTACCGCTTCCTGATGGGTGAAGCAGTATGTCGCGAGATCCTGATCGTCGGCGTACATCAGCGTCCGGACGAACTCTTCGGAGACACCCCATGAGATCTTCATGTGGAGCTCACCGTTCTCAGAGATCATCATCAGCCCGACTTCACCGTCGATCAGACGTATCGCCATGTCAGTCACGACCGAAAGGACCGAATCGATCTCCTGGATCGCGGTGACCACAGCTCCCATCGTGGCCAGATCGTGGAGCTGGGCACGGGTCGCCTCGAGCTTGGTCTCAAGCTCTTCCTGAATCTCTTGTTGCTGTAGATCGAATGCCATACAAAGAGTTATCGGCCAAAAGCGGCCTTCTTTGAGGCGATACGCTGGTCGATTGTGGCTGGAGCCTGTATTTTCGGGCCGGCCGACTGGCCGACCCGGCGTGAATCGCTACTTGCGGCGGAATTTGAGGCGGATCGGGACCCCTTCAAAACCGAATCGTTCCCGAATCTGGTTCGTCAGAAACGAAATATACCCCTTATCAACCAGGGTCGGCTGGTTGGTGAAGAAGACGAACGTCGGCGGCTTGATCTCCGACTGGGTCACGAAGTTGAACTTGATGTACTTCCCCTGCTTGGCCGGCGGGGCTTTCTTCCCCAGAGTCCGCTGCAGGAAGTCGTTTATGTCCGATGTCTGAATCCGCTTGGTGTACTCCCCGTAAACCCGTTTGGCGGCAGTCAGCACCTTCTCGACGCGCTGGCCGGTCTTGGCCGAGATATAGATCACCGGGACATACGACTGCTGAGCCAACTGATCCTTCAGTTCCTGCGTGAACTTGTCCGCAGTCTTCTCATCTTTCTCAATCGTGTCCCACTTGTTGATCGCAAGCACCGCTCCCCGCCTCTTTTCCAGGACCTCAGTGAGGACTCGAACGTCCTGGCTGGTCAGACCATCAGCCGCATCGACCAGGACAACCGCGATATCGCAATCATCGACTGCCCGCGATGTGCGCAAGGTCGTGTAGAACTCGACATTCTCCGCTACTTTGTAGCGGCGACGGAGCCCCGCAGTGTCAACCAGTCTATACCGCTGGCCATCGAAATCCAGCATCGAGTCAACCGCATCGCGCGTCGTGCCGGCGATATCGGAGACGATCAACCGATCTTCACCGGTCAGCTTATTGATGAACGATGACTTTCCTACATTCGGGCGGCCCACCACAGCTATCTTGATTATATCTTCGGGCTCCGGAACAACTTCGGGGGTAGGTGGAAGGCGCCTGGCAACTTCATCCAGCAGCTCTCCAATCCCAAGTCCGGCCGTAGCCGAGACCGAGAACGGTTCGCCAAGTCCGAGCCGCATAAACTCATAGACATCGTTGGCCAGTGTCGGGTTGTCCGCCTTGTTCGACACAACAATGATCCTATCTCTTACTGCCGCCAGTTCCCGGGTGATCAGTTCATCTTCGGCCGTGATGCCGGTCTGGGTGTCCACCATGAACAGGATCAGGTCCGCTTCGCCGATGGCGAACATTGACTGATCATGAATCAGCCTCTCCATCAGGTCGCTCGAATCCGGCACCATTCCGCCGGTATCCACCAGACTGAAATGCACGCCGTTCCAATCGCAGTTGGCGTAGTTACGGTCGCGGGTGATACCCGATGTCGGGTCAACTACAGCCAGCTTCTTATTCAAGAGGCGATTGAAGAGGGACGACTTGCCAACGTTGGGGCGGCCGACGATCGCCACTGTAGGGCGGGTCATACGTACACTTCTTTGATCGTCGCGGCCAGATCGTATTGACCGACTACCGTCGGTTTCCCCAGTGCATTCTGGAACTGCTCGAGCGACAGGTTATCCAAAAACAGGTCCTGCTGGTTCAGACAGTTGGGCGGCAGGACTACAACATCGAAGTCATTGACTCGGCTGCGCGCTTCGCGCAACAGATCCTGTCCGGTCAACAGACCGGAGACGGAGACCTGTTCCCCCCAGAACCGATTGACGACCGGCTGGATGGTCAGCTTGAGGCCTAATTCATTTTTGATATAGGGTGCAATTTCTTTCTGAAGAAACGGGTTGGCGGAACGGCCGGTCAAAAACAGAGCACGGCGTTTTGATTTGATCCCCTTCAGACGGGACCGACGGCGATTGAAGTTCGTGATGAACTCACGGCACATGCCGATGCCGTTTTCGAACTGATTCATTTCTTCGTAATGGGCGCGGTTCGGGAACGGACGGTGCGCCTCGACATAGAACTCATCCGCCACCCAGACAAACCGGGTGCCATGTTCCTTCAGGAACTCCTGCTGCCTCTTCTCGACATGGTCGATCACCGCACAAGCCTCTGCTTCGGTATAGTTCCGCAAGTTCGGAAGGTCATCCCGATACTTGGTCAACCCAACCGGTACCACCGCGAGTGTCTCCACTCCGGGGAATAATCCGATCAGGTCGTTGAGCGTCCGTTCCAGTTGCGGACCATCGTTGATCCCCGGACAGAGCACCACCTGCGTATGGACCGTGATCCCCCCCTCCGACAGCTGTTTCAGGCGTGGGACGATCGCGTGCAGTTTTTCATTCTTCAGCATGCAACGGCGAAGCTTGTCATCGGTGGCGTGCACCGAGACATAGAGCGGCGAAAGCCGCTGTTCGATTATCCGTGCGATATCGGCATCGGTCGTATTCGACAGCGTGATGAAGTTGCCGTGCGTGAACGAGAGCCGGTAGTCCTCGTCTTTGATATACAGCGCGCGGCGCATACCGGACGGCTGCTGGCGGATGAAGCAGAAGATGCAGTCGTTCTTGCAGGTCCGGACCTTGTGATCATCGAGGGTCAACCCGAGATCGCCGGCGGCGACATCGTGAAACTTGAAGTCGATCTCTTTGCCGGCCGGGTCGGCGAAAACGATCTCCACCCGCTCGTCTGAGATCTTGAATCTGAAATCTATGGTATCTTCGACCACCATGCCGTTAACCGTCTTGACGCTATATCCGGGGCGGACATAGCCAAACAGCGGGGACATGGGATCGACATCGACAATCTTCATCATACTTCCTATACGGCCTGTTTACCGGGGAACATTGAATTTAGTCCATTTTTGCCCCAAAGTCAACCAGACAAGTCTGGGGTGGATGTCTTGATTTAATCGCGAATTACAGGGAAATAGACTGGGAGGGCGACGCCGGTACTGTTCCGGGAAGGAAGTTCATGCTCCGACAACCACCCTCCCGATTACCTTTAGACGACTACAGTCGCCAAGTCCAGTTCAGCCCCACTTTTCGGACTCGGCGACTGCCCCCTCTTTGCGTCTGTGTGTATCATCGGTAACATTATCTATATCTTTAGTCCCCTTAGTTCT
>JBATNE010000066.1:0-6347 GCA_049290195.1 Candidatus Zixiibacteriota bacterium | reverse complement strand
GCCGAAGATGAAGCGGAAGCGGCGATGCTGAAGATGCTTGAAGATCTTCCTCAAGAAGATCGCTCAGCGTCGGCCGACGACATCAATTTCGGTTCGGCATCGGCATCGAAGGCCGAATTCCAGCAGTTGTCGCAGGCCGCTGGCAATCACACCCCGCGCAATATTGATCTTCTGATGGACGTCGATTTGCCGGTAGCTATTGAACTCGGTCGAACCAAAATGGCAATTCAGGAAATCCTGGCGCTTGGCCCCGGTTCAGTGGTAGAGCTGAACAAGCTGGCTGGTGAACCGGTGGACCTGCTAGTCAACAACAAGGTGGTGGCAAAAGGGGAAGTGGTCGTGATAGACGAAAACTTCGGCCTCCGCATTACCCAGTTGGTGACGCCTGAAGAAAGGTTGAAAGCCCTTGGCGAAGATTGATCCACAGAAACGCCGTCAGGTGATCGTAGTCACGATCATTCTAAGTGTAGCTTTGCTGGGGTTTGTTATGATCACCATGCAGCAGAGCGGGGAGAAGCACGACCTGTTTGCGCAAACCCCAGTCTATGGCCCCCAGCTCCAGGCTGACTCGCTCGCCATCGCTCCCTCAACCGCCTACACGGGCGCGGTTGGAAAAGCGGTAGCGACCGTTTCGATCTTCAAGATGGTTCTGGCGCTGGCAGTCGTCATTGTCTGCATCTATGTGGGAATCTTTCTCATGAAGAAGATGACCACCCGCCGAGCCACCGGAAAGAGCGGGGCAAGTATCTTAGAAGTGCTGGAAACGGCGCATCTTGATCCGAAGAAATCTTTGTCGCTGGTCCGGGTAGCAGATCGATCCGTCTTAATTGGAGTAACTGACGGTCAGATATCTGTTCTCACGGAACTTGACCAGGAACGGACTTCGAGCGTCATCGCGTCGATGGCGCAGAAGACTCAGACCGATTCGTTTGGCACCCTGTTTCGTTCGGCGTCGGAACGACTCAAGGGGCTTGGTCTGACCAAAGACTCGACGAATTAGTTCGAATAGTACGCAAGCTGCATGGAATTAGCGGCCCGGAAACTCTCGTGACATGGATGTTGCGGGATGAAGAGAGATATAGGAAATGTCGAAAACAGTTGTCCTCATACTGCTTACAGCGGTCTGTCTGATCGCCATGGCGGCCGATGTCGGCGCGCAGGCAATCCCCAAAGTCTCAATAGAAGTTGGTAAGGCAACCAAGCCCGGCGATCTGTCGGTCACGCTCCAGATTGTCATTTTGCTCACTGTTCTTGCCCTGGCGCCATCGATTCTGATCATGACGACTTCGTTTATCAGGATTGCCGTGGTCTTGTCATTTCTCCGCCATGCCATTGGGACTCAGCAGATGCCGCCGAATCAGCTGCTCATTGGTCTGGCACTGATCTTGACCATGTTCATCATGTCGCCGGTGGCGACTGTCTCCTACAACGAGGGGGTCAAACCGTATTTGGACGAGAAAATCACCAAGGAAGAAGCATACGACAAGGCCGTAGCGCCATTCCGAAAATTCATGCTCGCCCAGACCAGAGAACAGGATCTGTCTCTTTTCGTGAACATGTCCAAGATGCCGGCGCCGAAGAACGCCGATGACATACCGCTCCAGGTGCTCGTTCCGGGGTTTGTTATCTCCGAACTGCGCACCTCGTTCCAGATCGCGTTTGTGATATTCATTCCATTTCTGGTGATAGACATGGTGGTCGCATCGGTCCTGATGTCCATGGGTATGATGATGCTACCTCCCAGCATTGTGTCTCTGCCTTTCAAGCTGCTGCTGTTTGTGCTGGTCGATGGTTGGTACCTGCTGGTCAAATCGCTGGTTGAATCATTCCACATGTGAGGAAATGACAAATGACTCCGGAAATGGTTGTAAGTATTGGTCGCGAGGCCCTTATGGTGACGCTCATGGTGGCGGCGCCGATGTTGTTGCTGGGATTGATTGTCGGATTGGCGATTTCGATCTTTCAGGCAGTCACCCAGATTAACGAAATGACCCTGACTATCGTCCCAAAGATCCTTGCCGTGGCCTTGGCTCTGCTCCTCTTCCTGCCCTGGATGATCAACATGCTGACCGATTTCACCCGCCATATGTTCGCTTTAATCCCCACTCTAGTGGGGTAGGGGCCTCAAAGGACTGCCTGAATGAATTTCCCCATTACGCGGCATAAATTTCCCGACCCCTCCCTCGGTTTCGATTTCCGAGTCCATTTTCGCTTTGTAACCCCTTGTAATTAAACTTCTTACGGACCCCTGCGGTCCTGTTTCACATTGGCACATGGTTTGAAGTAGATCAAGTCCGATTAACCCGTATTGTAGGAAATTGGACCTTGTTCGACTTTGTAAACTTTGCCGCCGCAAAACTTCAGCTCTTCCTGCTGATCCTCCTGCGTGCCTCAGGCTTGTTTCTCATTGCCCCAATTCTGGGGCATCAGTCGTTTCCTACGCTGGCCAAAGTCGGACTGGCCATCATGCTCTCGCTCATTCTCGTTTCCACGCTCGATAAAGCCGCCGTCCCGCCGGTTGAGTCTCTGGGCGGCCTGGTAGGTCTCGCCGTTCGTGAGATCTTCGTTGGACTGGCCATTGGCTTCACGTTCGCTCTCTTGCTTATGGCCGTGCAGGGAGCAGGGGATATCGTCAGCTACCAGATGGGCTTCTCGATGGCCACCTTGGCCGATCCCGACATGGGTGAAGTCTCCATCCTCGGTCAGTTCTGGTTCCTGTGTGGTACGGTCATTTTTCTGGGCATCAACGGCCACCATGTCATCATCTCAGCTTTCAATGACAGCTACGCGCTCATCCCTCCGGGACAGGTAGTGCTGAATGGCGCGTTTGGCGAAATGATGATGCGGTACAGTGCCTATTTCTTTGTCATCGCCATCAAGCTCGCCGCGCCGGTCGTCATCACGCTGATGTTAATTGACGTCGCGCTCGGTGTCGTCTCGCGCATGATGCCGACGATGAACGTCTTCATCCTCGGCTTTGGAATAAAAGTCGGCGTAGGAATCCTGATCATGGCGCTGTCGCTGCCGGTCTTCTCCTATGTCCTCCAAAAGGCAACCACATACATCAACACCGAGCTGTATTCGATGCTCGCTGTCCTGGGAAAGGCATAAGCCCACATGGCTGAAGACAGTTTCCAGGAGAGAACAGAGCAGGCGACACCTCAACGTCGCGAAAAGGCTCGTGAAACCGGGCAGGTAGCCCGCTCGATGGAACTCAACTCTGCAGTCATGATCCTGCTGGGTTGCGCGTCGCTTCTGGCGCTGGGACCGCACATTGTCGGGAATACCGAAGAGATGATGCGTCACCTGCTGGCCAATGCCGCTTCGATCGGGACGTCGAATACAGATTTTTCCCTGATCTACAGCGATCAGCTGGTCAAGTTCTTCATCATTCTGGGACCGGTATTCGCCGCGCTGATCGTAATTGGCTTTGTTTCCAATATCGCTCAGGTCGGCTTCAAGGTTTCTCCCAAGGCGCTCGAACCCAAGTTCGAGAAGCTCAATTTCATCCAGGGAATCGGCAAGCTGTTCACCATGCGCTCGCTGGTGATCGGCGCACGCGACACGCTCAAGCTGACAATTATCTCGGTTGTCGCTTACAAAGTCGTCAAATCAGAGTCAGAACAGTTCTTCGCTCTCGCGGATATGAGCGTGCCGCAACTGGCCGCTACAATCGGCAAGATTGCGCTCCTCATCGCCATCAAGATCGGTGTCGCCATCCTCGTGTTGGCGATTCTGGATTACCTCTATCAGAAGTGGGATTTCGAGAAGTCGATCCGGATGTCCATCCAGGAAATCAAGGAAGAATACAAGGACACCGAAGGGTCCCCGCAGATCAAGTCCCGCGTCCGTCAGATTCAGCGTGAAATGGCGCGGAAGCGGATGATGGATGATGTGCCCAAGGCGGATGTCGTCATCACCAACCCGACTCACTACGCCGTAGCGCTCAAGTATGATCTCTCCCAGATGAATGCCCCGTACGTCGTGGCCAAGGGGCAGAACCTGATCGCCCAGCGAATCAAGCAAATCGCCATAGACAATGAAATCCCGGTGATCGAAGATCGTCAGCTCGCACAGGCGCTTTTCAAACTGTGTGACGTCGGCCAGATGGTGCCGCAGTCGCTGTATCGTGCGGTTGCCGAAGTCCTGGCGTATGTGTACCGCCTTCGCGGAAAGGTGATGAGCTGAGATGGCTGAGACCAAATCACAGTCAAATCTGCTGACCATCCTGACCCAGCGGTCGGATATCGCGCTGGCCCTGGCCGTGATCGGTATTATTGGCGTTTTGATCATCCCGATTCCGCCAATCCTCCTGGACTTTGCCCTCGCTTTCAATATCACGTTCTCGCTGGTCGTTCTCCTGACCACTCTGTACATCACTCGCCCGCTGGAACTGTCGGTTTTCCCGGGAATGCTGTTGGTCGTGACGCTGATGCGGCTGGCGCTCAACGTTGCATCGACCCGATTGATTCTTGGGCAGGCATATGCCGGCGAAGTGATCAACTCGTTTGGTCACTTTGTCGTTCAGGGGAACTACGTCGTCGGATTCATCATCTTCTGCATTCTGGTCATCATTCAGTTCATCGTGATCACCAAGGGCGCAGGCCGCATTTCTGAAGTGGCCGCCCGATTCACATTGGATGCGATGCCCGGCAAGCAGATGGCGATCGACGCCGATCTCAATGCCGGCATGATCAACGAAGCTGACGCCCGTCGTCGCCGCGAAGAAATTGGTCGTGAAGCTGATTTCTACGGCGCCATGGACGGTGCGTCCAAGTTCGTTCGCGGTGATGCAATCGCCGGCATCATTATCACCCTGATCAACGTCATCGGCGGATTCGTGATTGGCGTGGCCATGAATGGGAAGTCGATTCCCGACGCAATAAAGACTTACACACTTCTTTCTATCGGTGACGGTCTAGTCACCCAGATCCCGGCCCTGCTGGTCAGTACCGCCTCCGGTATCATCGTCACCCGAGCCGCATCGAATTCCAATATGGGAGCAGATCTCACCCAGCAGCTGAGCCGTCAGCCGCGGGCCATCCTCGTGGCAGCAGCGGTGCTGTTCCTTTTCGGACTGGTTCCGGGGATGCCGACGCTGACATTCATGATTATCGGTGTTGTTATCGGCGGAATCGGATACCTCACGCGCGAAGCAAATAAGGTGAAAGCCCAGGAAGCGATTGCCGAAGCTTCCCGCAAGGATGCTAAGCCGGCCCCGGCGAAGGAACGCACTGAAGACCTGCTCAAGGTCGACACAATTGGGCTGGAAATCGGTTATGGGCTCATTCCGCTGGTCGATGGCAATCAGGGGGGCGACCTCCTCGAACGCATTTCATCAATTCGCAAGCAACTTGCCTCCGAGCTTGGCATTGTCGTTCCGCCGGTGCGGATACGCGATAACGTCCGCCTTCGCCCGAATGAATATCAGATCAAGATTCGCGGGATTAGGGTTGCCGGATTTGACCTCATGCTGGACCACGTTCTCGCGATCAACCCCGGCTATGTTGTCGAGCATCTTGATGGCTTCGACACCAAAGAGCCGGCGTTCAATCTCAATGCTACCTGGATCCAGCCGGCTTTCCGCGACGTAGCTGAAGCAAAGCAGTTTACGGTCGTAGAGCCGTCGGCTGTCGTCGCGACACATCTCACTGAAACGGTTCGTAATTCCGCCGCTGAAATCCTGACCCGTCAGGATGTCCGGCATTTGGTAGATACACTCAAGGAAGACTATCCCGCACTCGTCGATTCCGTCATACCGGAAATCGTACCGCTTGGCACCCTTCACAAGGTACTACAGACATTGCTGGCCGAGAGAGTTCCGGTTCGCGATATGGCGACCATAGTCGAAACGATCTCCGACTACATCGCCATCACCAAGGACACAGATGTCCTCTCCGAATACGCACGCATGTCGCTCAAGCGGCAGATATCCGAGCTGTACCGTGATGCCTCTGGAAAGATCAATGTCTTCACGTTTGATCCGGCAGTCGAACAAAAGATGGCCGATTCAGTTCAGGCGACCAAGCAGGGGCTGATGCTAGTGCTTGATCCGGCTACGACCGACGTTCTGCTCCGTCGCATCGGCGAACAAGTCTCACGCATGCAGTCGACCGGGCAGATGCCGATCGCGCTCTGCTCTCCCAACGTACGTCTCGCTCTCCGCCGACTGGTGGAGGCCACCTATACATCACTCGCAGTGATCTCTTACAACGAAATGCTGCCGACAGTCGAACTGGTTTCGTCCGGCACCGTGAGGTTGGGCAATGACAATTAAGACTTTTACCGCAGAATCTTCAGCGGCTGCGCTCAAGCAGGTGCGCGCTGAACTTGGCCGGGACGCGGTC
>JBATNE010000065.1:0-37573 GCA_049290195.1 Candidatus Zixiibacteriota bacterium | reverse complement strand
CCGGTGGTATTCCGATCGAGAGGATTTCTACAAAAACCTGGGAGATTCGCTGACCAAGGACAATCACTACTCGCCGGGAGTAAGTTGGACGCTGTACCCAACCAACGGTGATGCCGACGATTGGGTCTGGGGCGACACCCTTTCCAAACCCCGGATCGTGACTCTCACCACGGAAATCGGAAGCAGCTCCGATGGATTCTGGCCCGCTGCTCTCCGCATTCCAGTGCTGGAATCTGAGAATATTCAGACCGAGTTATTCCTGGCAAAAATCGCCGACAATCCATACCGCCTGGCTCCGCCGGAAAAGCCGGTTCCGCATGTAGCCGACACCGTGACTCCAAATTTCGATGTCACCTGGACGCTTAACGACACTATCAATCCGGCCGCCAGCTATACGCTTTATCAGTTGACCAACAAGCAGACGGTGACCGATGCTGCCGATGTCGACAACGGCTACTGGAACCTTTCCCGCATGGCGCTGTCCACTACGCGAAAGCACTCAGGGACCTCTTCGTGGAAGACGCAGAATGCGAACGGAGTGAATCACTGGCTGGTCTCCAAGACGCCGTATCTGGTTAAGCCCAATGATTCTCTGAAATTCTGGGTGTGGTATGATGTTGAGTCCGGCTGGGATTATTTCTATGCGCAGGTCTCAGTGGATGGCGGAAATACCTTTATCAATCTTGCCAACAATCTCACCACCAATGCCAATCCCAATCATCTCAATCTCGGAAATGGCATTACCGGTCAGTCAGGTGTATGGGTGCGGGCCGCATACAATCTGTCTGCTTATGAAGGGAAGCAGGTGATCATCAGGCTGACCCTCTTCACCGACAGCTTTACGCTCGGTGAGGGAGTCTACATCGATGACATAGAAAATGTCGATATCTTCGGCACCAACACCCAGGTGGCCACAGGTATTGCGGATACCACGTATCATTTCAGCAATAAGCCGGTTGGAACATATTTTTATCGGTTAACTGCCACCGATGCCCAGGGGCAAGTTGGCCGGCTTTCCAATTATGTCGTAACCAACGTAAAGCAGACATTTGTTGTTGGCGATGTTTCGGGGGACAACCATGTCGACCTCGCCGATTTGAGCGCAATGGTGTCATATTTGACTACTGGGACACCGGTTCCTAATCCGCTCGCGCGCGGGAATGTGAATTGCACCGGCACCGTTGACCTCGCCGATCTTTCGGTGTTGGTCGCCTACTTGACCGGGGCTATCGGCGCGCCGCAATGTCCGTGAGTTTCTGACTTTGGTAGTATGAAGCCGGCCTTAGACATAGGCCGGCTTTTCTGTTTTTGCATTGCACATAATCAGTTGACAATTCGTCCAGCCATAGCGTATCTTCACAGCCTATTCGGGTGGCAACAATCGTATAGTCCTTTGTCACCGATGAATGGGAACATGAATGCTCTGACATACTTGAGGATGTGGGAATGAAAAAGTTGGTGATGGTCGGTTTGGCTTTGGCCCTCTTGTCTCTTCCGGTCGTAGCATCGGCGGATGATAGCTCTGAAAAAGATGTTCTGGAAGTCGGTTTGGGCGGTGGGTTCAGCGTGCCTGCCGGCGGTGCGACCAATTGGAACGACTCGCTCGGTGCGAAGTCGGGTTGGGCTCTTGGTGGCGAAATTGGTTATTTCTTGAATGCCAACCTGACCCTGGGGTTCTCGGCGAAATATTCGCAGTTCGGCCGCAAGGAAACGGCGATCGACCCGAAACAGCATCACCGAGTTTATAACCCGGCTCTGTTTCTCAAATACCACTTCTGGGGCAACTCGAGTTTTGTCCCGTACGTGAGTGGAAATTTCGGGCTGATGTTTCCCAAGTTCTCGCGGATTGTGGTAGACAACGGCGCTTCCAAGTACCGTGAACTTGGCTATCGACCGGGCCTGGCTGCCGGTGTCGGTGCCGGAGTATTCTATTACACCACCGACTACAGCGGCCTGTTCATCGAAGCAGACTACACGATGGGCTTCACCAAGAAGGTCACCAAAGCCTATCAGGATCAAAAATACTCGTTTGGCAAGAATATCTCGGTTATGAATGTGCGTGCCGGGATCGAAGTCTTTTTCGGCTCGAAATAGACGGTCACTGCCGGAACGAATGACTATGACCCGCCCCGTGGCGGGTCTTTTTTTGAGGTTGAGCTTGGTTACTTTACGATGTTAATTCTGTGAATATGGAACGCAACTCCCTGTTAATTGTCGATGATGAGTCGTCGCAGCGCCAGCTGCTGGCCGGATTTCTGGCCCGCAAAGGGTTCGCCATTACCGAAGCTTCAAGCGGGGAAGACGCCCTCGACAAATATCGACTCCTCTTCGCGCCGGCCGCCGTAATCGATATGAAAATGCCGGGGATGAGCGGACTGGAATTGCTTGCCCGCCTGAGAGAACTCAATCCCTTCGTGCAGATCATCATGCTTACCGCCTTCGGTTCGGTTGAGACGGCCGTCGCCGCTATGCGCGCCGGCGCCTACGACTACGTTACCAAGCCGGTCGAAGATCTCGATGAGCTGCTGGTCAAGATCGAGAAGTGTATTTCTCAGAACCGACTCCTGTCAGAAAACGCGGCGATGAAGGACCGACTTGCGGAAGTGTTTCCGGACAGTTCCGAAATTGTAGGCGACTCACCGTCGATTCGCAAAGTGAAAGAACTCATAGCGACTGTCGGTCCGCGCGATACCACGGTGCTGATAACCGGTCCGTCCGGCACAGGGAAAGAACTGGTCGCACGGTCCATACATGCGCTGTCGACTCGCCATGCCGGTCGGCTGGTGGCGGTCAACTGCGCCGCCTTTCCGGAGACGCTTCTTGAGGCTGAGCTTTTCGGCCATGAGAAGGGGGCCTTCACCGGCGCCGATCGGGTTAAGCAGGGGAGATTCGAACTGGCCCAGGGAGGGACGCTTTTCCTTGATGAGATCGGGGAGATGCCGCTTTCCATGCAGGTCAAGCTGCTCAGGGTCATAGAAGAGCGCAAACTGCTCCGCCTTGGTGCGGTCAAGGAAATCGCACTGGACTTCCGACTCGTCGCGGCGACCAACCGCGAGCTTGAAAAGGCCGTGGCCGCAGGACGGTTCCGCGAAGACCTCTACTACCGACTCAATGTCGTTCGCATACAGATGCCCCCTCTCGCGGATCGCGGTCCGGACATTCTGAGACTTGCTGCTCTCTTTGTCGAGCGCTCCGCCAAGAAACTTGCCAAGGATGTTTCCGGTATCGATCCTCGCGCTGCGGCACTGCTAAGTTCCTATCACTGGCCGGGAAATGTCCGGGAGCTGGAAAACGTCATCGAGCGGGCCGTGGTCCTCACCAACGGCACAACGATCACTGTCGAGGAGTTGAAGGGGTTGAGCAGCCAGCCTGGTGTCACGCTCAGTGCGGATGTCACACCCCTTGCTGACATGGAAAAACGGCATATCAAAAGGTCCCTTGATCAGCTTGGCTGGAACCTCGCCGAGACTGCCGACAAGCTGGGCATTCACCGCAACACTCTCCGCTCCAAAATCAAAGAATACAACCTCTCCCAAGACTGACCCCTCCTCGATCCGTCATGCACTGAAACGGTGCTTTGCCGGACTGCTGGCGCACAATAATTGTGCGTATATCCCCAGTTGCGCCAACGACTACTTAACGTAACGTGTTGGAGGACAAGAGCTTGTTCTGTTTGGCACATGGGTTGATATGTAATAGACCGTAATTGACGCATAAATGGAGATAATTATGAAGAGAATCCTGATAGCCGCATTCGCTCTCTCGACCGCTCTGTTTGGTCTGGGATGCAACGACGACGACAACCCGGTGAATACTCATGTCCCGCTCACGCCACAAGGTGTTTACTCGATTACCGGGGACCAGGCGGTATATGTCTACTGGAATGGTGTCTATGACACCGACGTTTCAGAGTATCTCATCTACCGCTCACCTTCGGCGTCCACCGGTTATGTGCAGGTTGGACAGGTCGATGCAGAGAGCAACCCGAATCTCGATCTGCTCTTGTACGAATATGTTGACGACGCTGTCGTCAACGGCACGACCTACTATTACGCAGTTGCTTCGGTTGATCGGGCTGGACGGATTTCCGAACTCTCGGCCGAAAACGTTTTTGATACGCCGCGCCCCGAAGGGAATTCCACGTTATTCCCGGTTCAGGTGGAATCGACATTGGCCGGATTGAATCTCTCTGCCGGTCAGGTTGTCGCCTGGAATTCTCCGGCAGCGGATATTCAGGTGGACCGGGTCTCCGGGATTGACTACATCAATGCGGCAAACGTCTCGACTAATATTATGGATATGGGTCTCACCGCCAGCTTTGATGAAATCTCGGTGTCTCCTTCGACGGTGATCAGCGATGGTTGGTCGGCGGTCGGATACTATGAGGCGACTGTTGGTCACACCTATGTCGTCTGGACGAGTGACAATCACTTCGCCAAACTGCGCGTAAGCGCGATCAGTGGATCGGGTGCAATTACGTTCCACTGGGGATACCAGACCGATACCGGCAATCCGGAATTGGTGGCTCCGCAGGGAGGTTGGAAGCGCCCGTACCATGAACCGAACTATCCGCAGAAGTTCACCACTCAGGTAAGCGCTTCTCGCTAACAAGGCAATCTTAGAAAGGCAGGCAATATATGTGGCGCAGAATGATTGAAACGATGACAGCCCTTGCGGCTGTTCTGCTCCTGGCAGCTCTGCCGGTGTATGCGCAACAGGATCGCGATGATGACGATTCCGACCGCGACAATCGGCGGGATAACAACTACACGAGAATCGACCGCTACCTTGACGTAGACGTCTGGAGCAATCACAGCGATGACCAGTTCTACGAAGGGGACAACATCGTTCTCAGCTATCGGGTCAATCGCGACGCGTTTGTCGCGATCTACTCGATCGACAGCCGTGGCCGGGTCCGACTCCTGTTCCCGAATGATCCGAACCAGGACAACTACATTCGTGGCGGCGTAACCTATCAACTCCCGTCCGGTAATGACAATTACGATCTCGAAGTTGATGGTCCTGCCGGCACCGAGAACATTCAGATCCTGGCTTCCCGCGAAAGATTTCCGATCCCGGACTGGTACGATCATTCCGGATTGGTCGCTGATGTTGACAGTCGCGACGATTACATGGACTATCTGAACAGCTCATACTTCGTGAAGTATAACGGTCAGCGGTTTTCCTATGACCGTCTCGCGATCGATATCAGCGAATGGGAGCAGGATTATTTCCGACCGGTGTACCATCCGATTTATCCCGGCTGGGCAGTCTGTGGCAATGCCTATATCGACTACGCCTGGGGTTCGTCGGTGTACATCAACGGCGTTTACTGGGGGTGCACGCCTCTGTACGTCCCGTGGATTCTGGCCGGTTGGCACACGGTGACTATTTACGATCCGTGGGGTCGGTGCTGGGAAGATGATATTCATGTCAGCCGTTACAATACGGTTGTGCTGAACAAGATTGAAATTCATCCCAGCCCTGCGGTTGTGTCGAAGTTCAAGGAAGTACGTGCGGTCGGGTTCAAGGATCCGGTTTCCAACGGCTATCCGAAATTCAAGGAAGTCGTGGCCAAAGAGCGCGGCTCTGTCGTCGCTACACGTCCCGGATCCGGTAACGGCATCGGCAAGGGGAACAACTACGCGGACGACAATATTCCGGATAACCTTCCGAAGAAGTACGTCCGCGGCGATTCACGGCTGGTGAAGACCGACCGTGGTCTTGAAACCGAAACTGTCGCTCCTCGCCCCGGCACAGGATCAGGCTATGAACGCAAAGGCGTGCGTACGACCAGGACTGAAAGTGGGACGACTCGCACCTATGGCGGCCGGAAGTCGAGCGGTGAATCGAACCCGAATAACGGCAATACCGGCGCAGTCGCACCGTCCACCACTCGAAGCGGAGATGACTATTACCAGCGGAAGTCCGGTCACACGGAAAAGACCGAAACGCGCAGCGGAACTACTACGACCGCTCCGGCCAAGAAGACCGAAGGCAGCGGCAATTCCGGTTCGACTCAGCCGTCAACCCCAAGTAACCGGGGCAACGGCGAGGGCAAGCGTGAAGGCGGCAACAAGGGGCATGTGGATTCGGGCAGCAAATCTCCCAGTCAGCCGAGTGGCCAGCAAAGTGGGAGCAAGCCGCCTCGTACGGAACCGGGCGGCAAAGGCAAGCGATAAGAGCGAACAAAAACTAGTGGCTTGGTCAGGCAGAGGAGTTTATTCTTCTGCCTGACTTTCCTGCTAGATGTTCGCATTGGCGCGATGAACGGAATGGATTCACTATGAAGAAGTTGTCATACATCCTCAGCGCATTGGCACTCTCTCTGGCGCTGACTGCATTTGCGGTAGAGAAGAAGGAAAAGCCGGCCACGACTGAACCTCCGAAGAAAGTAGAGCAGCCCGCACAGGCCAAAGTAATCCCCAAGAATTCGGTGCCGCGCAAGAATCTCGATTCGATCAAGAAGTCAGCTCCGGCTGCCGGGGCTCCAAAGAAGTTCGATGACTTCATTGACAAAAACCACAACGGGATCGACGATCGCAAAGAGAACCTGGTTAAGAAGGAAGAAAAGAAGCCTTCTAAATAGCCGGGCGGTGGCCGTTCTTCCCCTTCGATTTATCTGGAATCTCCTCTAAACCTTTCTCCTTGACTGCCGTTATATAATCTGCGTATAATTAGTGTGGCAGGTGTTCTGCCATAATGGCAGTATGTTGCACGATATAAGGTTAGGACAGTATGTCGACCGGTTTTGAAAGTCTATCGGAGCGTGAGCGGCAGATTCTCGCTAATCTGATCGACTATTACATTCATTCTGCTGATCCGGTCGGGTCACGGGTGATTGCCAACAAGTTCAAGATGGGGCTGTCATCGGCGACTATCCGCAACACGCTTCAGGATCTTGAAGAGCTGGGGCTTGTGGAGCAGCCGCACACATCGGCTGGACGTGTTCCAACCGATCGTGGCTACCGCGTCTATGTTGACTACTTGCTCAAGCCGGAGCGACTGAATGCCGCCGAGGAGCTCGCCATTCGCCAGACTATCCTGAAAGAGGGAAGAGGCATCAATGAGATTCTCGGGCAGACGGCCAAGCTGCTCGGTGATATCACCATGCAATTGGGCGTGACACTGGCACCCAAGTTTGAAGAAGCCAAACTCAAGAACGTCCGGCTGATTCCGATCTCGGATGGTCGCGTGATGGTCGTCGTCATCACGAGTTCGGGTCTCGTACGTTCGGTGATACTTGAGATAGAAACAAATTTGTCGGATATGTCGCTGAACGAAGTTGAGTCGGTTCTGAATGAACGGCTATCGGATTTGTCGCTGGCCAACATCCGTGATTCCATTTCCAAGCGGATGGAAGGATTGACCGGCAACGCCCGCCTGATAAAGCTGGTGATAGATTCGAAGGACAAGATCTGGACCGAAGATCGCAGCGATGAAATCCATTTTGCCGGGACGGATAAGCTCCTTCGGGCGCCGGAATTCGCCGATCGCGACCGCCTCTCCAAGTTGATCAAGCTCCTGGAAGACGGCAAGATTCTGAGCGAATTTCTGAATCATGCCAGTGACGAAGGGCTCTTTATCACGATCGGGCGCGAGAACCGCATCAGCGAAATTATTAACTGCTCGGTCGTTACCTCCACTTACCGAGTCGGCAGTATCACCGGTACCATTGGTGTAATCGGTCCAACCAGAATGCCGTACAGCAAGCTGGTCTCGGTTGTAGAATACACAGCGCGATCCATCAGCGAAGTGCTGGCCGGTATCGGCGAAAATAGAAACTCAGAGTGAAAATCGTATGACAAAAGACAAAGACAGAGAACTGGACGATCGCATAGAGATCGAAGTGACGGACCGTTTGAATGCGGTACCGCGGGGTGATATCCCCGATGCGGTCGAAAAGGGAGAAGACTTCTCCGGTGAGTCCGAGCCTTTGGAAGAGGCTCAGCTGGCCGAGGAGCCTGTCTCAGACAATGCCCGGATCGCCGAGCTTGAGGACCGACTTCTCCGCACCGCTGCTGAGTTTGAGAACTACCGGAAGCGGACCGCCCGGCAGATGGATGATATCGCCAAGTCAGCCAACGACCGGTTGATTGTCGAGTTTCTCGATGTTGCGGACAATCTGGACCGAGCGAGAGCGCATGCCGATGGTCCCGCCGATCCGGCCGCATTAAAAGCCGGCATGGAAATGATTTTCAATCAGCTCGCGGCGCTGTTGGCGCGAAACAACATCGTGGCGATAGAAGCGGTCGGCAAACCGTTCGACCCGAACCTTCACGAGGCGCTGATGCAGGTTGATTCGGACAAATATCCCGCAGGGACCGTGGCCATGGAGATCGCCAAGGGGTACCAGCAGGGACCACGTGTTATTCGCCACAGCAAAGTGGGAGTGAGCAAAGGGAAGCCGAAGTAGTTCGGCACTAGCAGTGACAATGTTCAATAATCATAAAGGAGTGTGTTAACATGGGAAAGATCATCGGTATCGATCTCGGAACCACCAACTCGTGTGTGGCGGTTCTCGAGGGAAAGGACCCGGTTGTAATTCCGAACCTGGAAGGGGCACGCACCACCCCGTCGGTGGTAGCCTTTACCAAAGACGGTGAACGTATCGTGGGGGCCGCGGCAAAACGACAGGCGGTTACCAACTCAGAAAACACGGTGTTCTCAATCAAACGTTTCATGGGACGCCATCACAGCGAGGTGTCGAGCGAAGAGAAGCTCGTACCGTACCGCGTGGCCGAGGACTCAAGCGGCAATGTGCTCGTGGATGTCGCCGGCAAGAAATTGACGCCGCCTGAAGTCTCCGCGATGATTCTTCAGTACCTGAAGAAAGCGGCTGAGAACTATCTCGGACAGGAAGTCACCCAGGCGGTCATCACGGTTCCCGCGTATTTCAACGACGCTCAGCGTCAGGCGACCAAAGACGCCGGCAAGATCGCCGGACTCGAAGTGCTTCGCATCATCAATGAACCGACAGCGGCGTCCCTCGCCTACGGCCTGGACAAGAAGGCGAACGAGAAGATCGCCGTTTACGACCTTGGCGGCGGTACGTTTGATATCTCCATCCTTGAAATCGGTGACGGCGTATTTGAAGTCCGTTCCACCAACGGCGACACCCATTTGGGCGGCGACGATTTCGACCAGGTGATTATTGACTGGATGGCGGACGAATTCAAAAAGTCGCAGGGTATTGATCTTCGCAAGGATCGGATGGCTCTCCAGCGTCTGAAAGAGGCGGGGGAGAAGGCAAAGATTGAACTCTCCTCGACTATGCAGAGCAATATTAACCTGCCGTTTATCACGGCGGACCAGTCAGGTCCCAAGCACCTTGATCTGACGCTGACCCGCGCCAAAATGGAACAGCTGGCTGATGCTCTGGTTCAGCGGACAATCGGCCCGGTCAAGGCTGCACTGGCTGATGCGAAATTGTCTGTCGGTGACATCGATGAGGTGGTTCTGGTGGGCGGCATGACCCGCATGCCCAAGATCGTTGAGACAGTCAAACAGCTGTTCGGCAAAGAACCGCACAAGGGGGTCAATCCTGACGAAGTCGTCGCAATTGGCGCAGCCATTCAGGGTGGCGTTCTGTCCGGCGACATGAAGGATATCGTTCTGCTCGACGTTACCCCGCTTTCGCTCGGTATTGAGACTCTCGGCGGAGTGATGACTGCACTCATCGAGAGGAACACGACTATTCCGACCAAGAAGTCGCAGATATTTTCAACCGCATCCGATAACCAGCCGGCGGTCTCAATTCACGTGCTGCAGGGCGAGCGCAAAATGGCGGTTGACAATCGCACGCTCGGCCGATTCGATTTGGTCGGCATTCCGTCCGCACCGCGAGGTCTGCCTCAAATTGAAGTGACCTTCAATATCGACGCTAACGGTATTGTCCATGTCAGCGCCAAAGACCTTGGAACCGGCAAAGAGCAGTCCATCAAGATCCAGGTTTCTTCGGGTCTTTCTGATTCTGAAATCCAGCGGATGGTCAACGATGCCGAGAAGTTCGCGGACGAGGATAAGAAGAAAGCTGAACTTATTATCGCCCGCAACGAGTCTGACCAGTTGATCTACACGGTCGAGAAGACGGTCAAGGATCACGGGGATAAGGTGTCTGCCGAAGACAAGCAGGCGATAGAGACTGCGCTGGCCAGTCTTCGGACCGCTATGTCGGGCGAGACTATCGACGCCATCAAATCGGCCAAGGATGCTCTTACGGCTGCTTCGCACAAGCTGGCTGAAGAGATGTACAAGGCTGCTCAGCAGACGGCTGGTCCCGAAGCGGCTGCCCAGCCCGGCGCCGGTCCGGCACCTGAAGCCGGTGGCAAGAAGGATGGCGCAGTTGACGCGGACTTCGAAGTAGTCGACGACGAAAAGAAGTAGCCCACGAATGACCGGCAAGAGAGACTATTACGATATTCTTGGGGTTGACCGTTCCGCCGATGAAGGAGCGGTCAAGTCCGCCTATCGCAAGAAGGCGATGCAGTATCATCCGGACCGCAATCCGGGGAACAAGGAAGCTGAGGAGAGCTTCAAGGAAGCGACCGAAGCATACGAAGTTCTGAAGGACCCGGACAAGCGGCGTATGTATGACCAGTTCGGCCACGCCGGTGTCAACCAGCAGGGCGGATTTGGTGGCCATGGGGGTGGATTTGGAGGTGGGTATGACGCGTTCGATCTGGGCGATGCGCTTCGGGCTTTCATGCGGGATTTTGGCGGTGGCGGCTTCGAAGATATGTTCGACGGTCGCGGTCACAATCGCCGCAACCGGGGCGAAGACCTTCGCATTCGTATTGCCCTGACGCTCGAGGAGATTGCTACCGGCGTTGAAAAGACCGTCAAAGTCAATCGGCTGGTCAAATGCGATGTCTGCGCCGGCTCAGGTATAACCGCGGGATCGTCTAAACGAACCTGTACGCAATGCAAAGGTGCGGGCCAGGTGCGCACTGTTACTCGTACTTTCCTTGGCACCATTCAACAGGTGAGCACGTGCAATGTCTGCCGTGGAGCCGGCGAGGTCATTGCTGATCCGTGCCGTCACTGCGGGGGAGAGGGACGCACCAAAGGAACTTCGACGGTCAATGTCAAAGTACCTGCCGGAGTCAGTAGCGGCAATTATATGACGATCGACAGCATGGGGAACTCCGCTCCGCGCGGCGGAGAGTCCGGCGACCTGATGGTGGTCTTTGATGAGGTCGACCATCAGCAGTTTACTCGCCATGGCGACAGCATTATATACCAGATGCCAATTTCGTTTCTTACGGCTGCGACCGGTGGCGAAGTGACCGTTCCCACACTCAGTGGAATAGAAAATCTGACCATTCCGCCCGGCACGCAGTCGGGCAAGATGCTTAAACTCAAGGGGAAGGGAATACCGCACCTTCATCACTCCGGCAAAGGGGATCTGCTGGTTCAGGTTACCGTCTGGGTACCGACCAAGCTAAGTGCCGAAGACAAGAAGCTGCTGGCGCAGCTTGCCAAGTCAGAGACATTCGTACCCCCGAAAACCGACAAGAGCTTCTTTGAGAAGCTCCGTGAGACCCTTGGAGTGTAATCGTCGTGGAAAGTGTACCTGAGCAGTATTTGGAAGTGCGGATCGAAGTTCCCCGTGAGCAGGCGGACGCGATCTGCAATTACGTTATCGACCATATCACCAATGGATTGGTCCTTGAAGATGAGGAAGCATCGCTGAGCACGGCGATCATATTCTATGTCCCCGAAGACAAGGCAAAGTCGTATCAGGCCCCTCTGGATGAATATTTGAGTGAGATCTGCTCCTCCAACAACTTCTCCAAGCCTGAGCTTCGAGAGAGAATGATCAAGAATGTCGAGTGGACTGAGGAGTATCGCAAGTCGGTGCAACCTATCATGATTGCCGGTGATATCCTCATTCGACCTCCGTGGCATGAACAGCAGCCAGGCGCCACATACGATATCGTCATTGAACCCAAGATGGCCTTTGGCACAGGCACGCACGAAACGACACGCAGTTGTCTGGCCATCATTCGCAACAAGTTCAAGGCGGGAATGCGGTTTCTGGATCTCGGTACCGGATCAGGCATATTGAGCATACTCGCTTCGCGCATGGGAGCGCAATACATTCGTTCAATTGATTATGACCTGGCCGCAGTCAACAACTGCAAAGAGAATTTCGAATTGAACAAGGTTGACACGCCGAACGATGTCCTCTTTGGGTCGATCGAGAAATGCGAGCGCGATCAGCCGTATGACTTTGTCTGCGCCAATATCATCAAGAGCACGATTCTTCCGATCATTCCGCGACTCATCCGATTGACCAAGGCGGACGGTATTCTGGTACTTTCGGGGCTTCTTACTCAGGATGAGGAAGAAATCACCGCAGCGCTGAACGCAAACGGGCAGACTGACTTTGAAATCATGCCCGATAACAAATGGCTAACGTATACAATACGGAAGCGTTAGGGGAGTATGGAACCACCTCTGTTTTTTGCCGCACCAGACCGGATCAGAAATGATCGCATAGATCTTCCCACCACCGAGGCCCATCATGCCCTTCAAGTAATGCGGCTGCGCTCCGGCTCGCCGGTTGTCGTCATTGACGGCGTCGGAAATGCCTACAAAGGGGAATTGGCCGTATCCAAGAGCAAGTCCGCCGAGGTGCTCGTGCATTCGATCCACCGCAATTATGGCGAGCCTTCGGTACGTCTGACACTCGCGGCCGGATTGTCAACCGGGTACAAGTTCGATGACGTAGTCGAAAAAGGGACGGAACTTGGCGTGAAGCGGTTTGTCCCGCTAATCTCGGAGAAGTCCAAAGTAAAAGTCGAGTCTGGGGAGAAAGCCAAATCCAAAACGGCCCGTCTGGAAAAAGTCGCCCTGGCCGCCATCAAGCAGTGCCGACGCGCCTATTTGCCCGAAATCTCCCATCCAACCGATTTTAAGTCGTTCATGGGGGAGACAGATCGAGAATCACTGAATTTGATTTTCGTGACCACTCTCGGAGCCGAATCAATTGACCGGATTGAGATCGATGATCACGTGAACCGGGTAACGGTGTTGGTAGGGCCGGAGTCTGGGTTTACGCCCGCAGAGGTCCAGCAGGCGATCGAGCGGGGATATAAGCCGGTCTCCATGGGGAAGCGGATTCTTCGGACTGAAACGGCCGGGCCGGTCTCGGTGGCCCTCGTCATGATCCGCATTGGCGAGTTGAGATAACAGCAGTTTCTGCCGATATCTCTTTCATGCACGCAACGCTACCCATCTATCTGATCATTGGCTGGTTTGGGCTTGCCATTGGCTCGTTTTTGAACGTTGTCATCTATCGCCTCCCTCGCAATTTAGGGTTGGTCATGGAACGGAGCAAATGCACCCGCTGTGGCACTCAACTCAAGTGGTACCACAATGTCCCGCTACTCAGTTTTCTGGTTCTTCGAGGGAAATGCGGTTTCTGCCATGCCCCTATCTCCTGGCGTTACCCACTGGTTGAAGCTGCCACTTCAGCGCTGTTTCTCTTCTTTCTGTGGCATTTCGGACTTACGGTCAATTTTGGGATATTTGCTTTCTTGAGTGCTGTCCTGCTGGCCATCTTCTTCATCGATCTAGACTTCCAGATCATACCGGACTCCCTGACCCTTCCCGGCATGGTCCTGGGCCTAATCGTATCACTGCTTCCCAACGGTATAGGAATCATGTCTTCGGCTATAGGCTTGGTGGTAGGGGGCGGCGCCCTTTACCTGGTAGCTCTCCTGGGGGATGCCCTTTTCAAGAAGGAATCTATGGGAGGCGGCGACATCAAAATGACCGCCATGCTCGGGGCATTTCTCGGCTGGCAGAAGGTGCTCCTGATCTTTATCTCATCTGCCGTCTTTGGACTCATTGTATCGGCTGCCATGATGGTCTTCTCGGCCAAGCTCCGAAAGGAGCGGATAATCCCGTTTGGCCCATTTCTGGCCATGGGCGCCTTCCTGGCCATGGCATATGGTGATAGAATAGTCCAATTCTATATAGACAATTTTCTTCGCGCCAACTAATCGTCCTCCGGCCAATGGCCGATGTAACCTATACGGCCATGCAGAAAACCAAGTACAAGTTTGAGTCTGAAGTCCATCTGGGGCTGTTGATGATCGTATTGCTGCTCATATGCGTGAGCGCCGTCTCGAACTTTGTTGTTTTCAAGGCCCGCACTAATCTCCAGGACCAAGCCACCGGACGCCTTCAGGCAGCCTCAGTGGCCATCAGCCGGTCCCTCGAACAGACGTCGCCGGCCGCTATGTCCGAAGCGGACAGGCTGGAGCTGCTAGCCAAGTACCGGCTCACCGCGTTGCAGGTGATTCCCTTCAAGCCTCCGGATGAAACCATAGAGAGCCGTCGCCAGTGGTTTGCGCAGATAGTCGGCAACTTGCCGCCGGCTCAGATGCCTACGCTCGTCAATGAACTGCTGGGCTCAGATTTTCGTCACCTGACTCGCGGTACCGGCAGCGAATACTTCCTCGTTTCGCCGCTCCCGCAGGCTGCAGGAAACCAACTGTTGATACTCTCGACCAATGTCCCGGACCTGGCGTTTCTCGAAGATTCCGCCAACGCCATACTCTGGACCGGAGCCGGAACGCTTGTCTTCGTTGCCATTCTCTACCTCTTGCTGTCACGGTTCATATTCAGGCCGTTTCGGAGGATCAAAGAGCACGCGAACCTGGCGGGGAGAAAACTCCCCGACAACGCGAACGACGCTGACCTCGTCGTTACCGAGTACAAGCAGATCATCAAGGAGTTGCAGGATAAGGAAGCGGAACTGGTCCAACTCAATGCTACCATCCAGACCCGCGCCGATTCGTTGGAGCAGTTTAACCAGTATCTGCTCTCCTCGATAGAATCCGGCATTATCACACTGGACAACGATGGCAACGTCAAGACTCTGAACGATGCCGCGGGGCGCATTCTGAAGATCGATCCTGTTGCATCGCTGGGTAAGAGTTTCGGTCACGTTTTGGCTGATCGTCTGGAATGCCTGACGCTACTGCGTCGCGCCCTGGCTTCACAGCAGGCTGTTCCATATCAGGAAATCAGACACAATGACGGCAATTCCATCCGCACGTATGGGGTGGCGATATCTTATGTCCGTGATTCACACCGCCTCCCGGTTGGCGTTTCTATGCTGATCAACGATCTGACCGAAGTCAGTGAGCTGCGCAGCCGATTGGAAAATAAGAATCGACTCGAAGCTCTCGGTGAGATGTCCGGCGGCCTGGCCCATCAGCTGCGCAATTCAGTGGGGGCAATTAACGGCTTCGCGACTCTGGTTCGCCGGCGGATTGCCAAGGACGAGAAGACCACTGCCACCGAAGGAATCGATCAGCTCCTCAAGGAATCACAGGAAGCCGAAGCGCTGATTTCGAAATTCCTGAATTTCGCCAAACCGTTCGATTTCAGCCCCAGGCATATCCGAGTATCTGAACCGGTACGAGAGGTCATTGCGTCGTTTCGCTCACGGGAAGAGACTCGCCAAATCAGCTTCCGGTTCGATGGCGAATACGACGGCACGATTATGGCCGATCCGCTCCTGATGAAACAGGCGATCACCAATCTCATCGAAAACGCCGTTCTGGCTTACGAAGGGAAGCCTGGATCGGTTGTGGTCTCCATCAGGCCACAAGGGGAGAGGCTCACGCTCTGCGTGACCGATTCGGCCAGCGGTATCGCGCCGGACAAACTGGACAAGATCTTTACGCCCTTCTACTCCTCCCGCCCTTCCGGCACCGGCCTGGGCCTGCCGCTTGCGGCTCGCATCATTGACCTGCACGGCGGCCAGATTCAGGTCGATTCGACCCTGGGGAAGGGGACAACTTTCCGCATCGAGCTCCCGGTAATCGCAGACCAGACCGTCAATTCGCTCTAAAGACCGCCTCCCGTTCGCTCAAAAAAGCCTTTGGGATTTTCCCGTCATTGTGTATATTCCCGGTCGCTTTTGACGGAGGTTTAATGTATTCAGTTTCCGATTTCAGGCGTGGTCTTCCCATCATTGTCGATGACCAGCCATACTACGTTGTTGAGTATCAACACTTCAAAATGGGGCGTGGCGGTGCCAATATCCGCACCAAGCTTCGCCACATCAAGACCGGCGCAGTGCTGGAAAAAGTCTTTGGGTCCAACGATACTTTTAAGCCCCCGGACCTGGAGAATCGCCGTATGCAGTACCTGTATGAAAATACCGGGGAAATGACCTTCATGGATGCTCAGACTTTTGAGCAGATCGCCGTTCCGATCGATACGCTTGGTGATGCCAAATACTACCTGCTGGAGAACCAGGAATATCAGGTGCTTTTCCTTGATGGACAGGCTATTTCGGTCGACTTGCCGGCATCGGTTATTCTTGAAGTTACGCAGACTGATGCGGTCGTCCGTGGTGATACAGTCAGCAATGTGACCAAGCCGGCCACGGTGAAGACCGGTTACGTTGTAAAGGTCCCCCCATTCGTCAAAGAAGGGGATATGATCAAGATCGATACGCGCACCGGTGAATACCTGAGCCGGGCGTAGGGCATACTTCGTGCCAGTAATTATAGGGGTCGATGAGTCCGGTAAAGGGGACTTCTTCGGCCCCCTTGTTATTGCCGCTTTTTGCGCTCCGGACAGCGCCCTTCCGGTGCTGGAACGGCTGGGTGTCAAGGACTCCAAGAAACTAACCGACAGCCGGATGCATGCGATCGATGCCGAACTTCGAGAGCGATTTCCCCATGTAGTCCGCGTCTTTCTCCCGTCGGAGTACAACAACCTCTACCAGAAGATCAAAAACCTCAATGTTCTTCTCGCTAAGGGACATGCCGAGGTCATTAGCCAACTAGCCGCATCTACCCCCGTGGATCGAGCAATTTCAGACAAGTTCGGGAAGACTGAGCTTATCGAGAACGAGTTGGCCCGACTCGGATGTGACATAGAATTGCATCAGGAGGTGCGGGGAGAGGCGATACCGCAGGTCGCCGCGGCTTCAATTCTGGCCAGGGTTAGATTCGTAAATGAGATGGCCGCATTGTCAGAGCAGGCGGGAATGGAACTTCCCAAGGGTGCATCGGGAATCGTTGACCGAGCCGGCAGAGAGCTGGTGCACATGCGGGGGCGAGATGCTCTTGGAGAATTCGCAAAGGTCCATTTCAAGAATTTCCAGCGAGCCACCGCCCTTAAACTTCTTTGAGACTCCACCACAAGCGACAGCAGCCGAACTCACGTCCGGCTGCCATCTGCATGGGGGTACATGCCTCGGAATAAATCTTAGTACGAGATGACTTCCCCTCTTTGCACGCCGTTCGGACGCTGTGGGGTCGCTCTCAATATGTATTTCACCAGCCCGACTCCCGGTGCAAACCAGTAGAAATTCTGGAACCCCTGCTGGTCGTCAACTTCGATCTTCACCGACGAGCTGAAGTGTCGACCGCTGGTCGTGACGACATCTTCAATAGAGCTTACTCGCGAAATCGTGCCGCCGCAATTCGGAAGCACTTTACCGGCACCGCCGCCACCGCCGCCGCCGCCGCCAGTGTCTCCACCCTTGGTAATAATGCCGCCGCCATTTCCGGTCGCGATCGTCGTGGAATCTGATCCATTGGCCGAAGAATCACTGGAGCCGGCAAAACGTACCCAGCTGGCACCCTGCGCAAGCGGGAATTTTAAAATGGTCTCAGCTGCCGACCGGGGAGTCTCAAACAGCGTTACGCCACTCGTAGTCACGACGACATAGTCGGTATCAACTGAGTTGTCCGGCCTGATCGCGAACCACTGGGTTGCAGCGGTCGTGCCTATGGACGCCGGGCTTCCGACCTGGAGTGTCAGGTATGATTGCCCGCCACCGTCGTTGGTGACCAGGAGTGTCGAAGACCGACCGGTCGTGGTTGGAAAATAGGCGCCGTTTGACGCGGCTTGACTGCTATCAGAATTCGGCATAATGATTTCGTCAACGTTGCTGCATCCGGCAAGAGCCGCGACCAGCAACAAGCAAGAAAGAGCGGTGATGACTGATCTCCGCGTGAGCATAGCTTCTCCTTCTGATTTGCGGGGTATCGTCCAGCCCCCGTGTTCTCGACCTGATCTTGGCAACTCCAGTGCCGCGCTTTCGGTATTGTCTTAGGTCATTGCGGGACAACGATTCAGGCCGGACGGGCACGAGACACGCCGTTGGAGAAGCTGAGAAAGTATGGGTCCAACCCCACAGAAAGTGGCTGCAAAACCGATTTGCCTCCACCGGTAATCTTCCGGCGAAAACTGCCGATAATCCTACATGTCGTAACAAGTTATAACATTGGAGGAGCTATGGCCTTTCAGGTTGCTGATTGGGTCATACCGTTATTCTTTCTGGCTGCCTTGGCGATTCTCGCCAAGTATCGCAGACAGATTCAATCCGAGGATAAAGAGAGTTTTAAATATATCAGTTCCGGACTGGTGTTACTCGCCTTGGTATCGGTGTCCCGCGTCTTGTACATGGATGGCTACTTTGCTGAAACGCCGTTTCTCTCCGATCCGCTGTTTTATCGCATAGCCAGTTGGATTGTTATTATCACCGGTGCTGCATTCATAATCAGCGGGCTGGCAACATGGCTCCCGATTGCCAATCGCACTCGCCGCCAGTCGAGCACGCGCTTGGCCCGACTTGAATTTCTCAAGCGCATAGAGAATCTCGCCACTACTGAATCCCGACCGGATCGCCTCTTTAGCACCGCGCTCGAATACATGATGGAACATCACCAGCTCAGGATCGGCATTGCTTTCCGCTATTCCGCGGCGCGCAACCTGCTGCTCGAAAACGGATTCTTCCCTGAGGGTATTACCTCTACGCTTGAACTTAAGGACCTGAGCATAAACACCACGGCCCTTCAACAGATGCTCGCCGAAGGTGACTTGCAGCCGCTGCACGTTTTCCAGGGATTGCCCGATCGGTTCGGGACTCCTGATGTCATTCTGCCGGTGATCGTCCAGGGGCGCGCGGCCGGATTCTTTGTCTTGTGGGGGTATCAGCACTTCCACGTGAAGTCCGACGAAATGCTCAACCTCCGCTTGGCCTCCGATATCATTTCACGCAAGATCGAAATGGAACGGTTGCGTCTGCACAATCAGCACTTGGTACGAAGCGCAGCAATCCAGTCGGAACTGCAGGCTCTGGCGCTGCGGCGCTATCGCGAGACCGATCGCATTGCCGCGATCTTGCGGACCATGAGGCAGGGTGTTCAGGGAGAGGCAGCTTACCTCTGGCATCTGGCACCGGAAAGAGAATTCTGCACCCGATATAGCATAGGTCCCAACGGCTCGTTGCTTCAGGAAAAGGGGCTCCCGGTTTCGGAACATCTTGAGACCGCCTGTCTGAAGTCCGCCTCAACCCAGCCTCGGCTCCTTAGAGTCGACAGCCCGGAAGAGTCCGATGAATTTCGAGCGATTGCCGGACCAGGGTACACGACTGCCGTCATGGTGAATGTCAGCCCAACGGTGGAAGAGAATTTCACCATGGTCATCGCAGCGGCGACGGTTGAATTCAATTCATCAACGCTGAATCTGCTTGCTCACCAGCAACCAACCCTGGCGCGGCTACTCCGTACTCCGCGCATCGTCTCCAATCCTGATACCGTCAAGGGCCTCGATACCCTGAACCGGATATGGGAGGGGTTCAACCTGACGGGGGCCACGACCGAACTCCTGGACGCAAGCACCAGGTTCTTCACTTCGATTCCCGGCATCAGTCTGGCTCGAATAGCCACGACCGAATCAAGCGGACGCTACCTTGTCTCTCGGTCACTCACAACTTCAGATGGCATGAAGCCGGTTATAGGGCGACAAGGGATGATGGAACTTTCCTTGATGCCGTTGCATCGCGCTGCGCTTACTTCCGGCAAACTCATGGTGGCATCGGTTGCCAATGTCGGCCCAATGCTCACGGTGGACGAACGAATGCAGGTATTTTCCGAATCGATACCGTCCCTGGCGGTCATGCCGTTTGGGAATCCGACCGGAGTCTCTGGTGTGATCACCGTTGGCATGACGCATGCCGATCAGGCATTGTCAGCCCACACGACCGCCCTGCTTCGCCACGTTGCCCAGTATCTCAGCCTGGCACTTAATCTTTCAGGGAGGAGTCTCGATCAGCAGTCCGATTGGAGACGACCGGATCGAGCGACTCACGAGGACCTGGCTTTCAAGAGCCGTATGAAATCCTCTCTTTCCGGAATCTTTGGGTCGGTGGAATTGCTCAAGGCCAAGCAGGAGATCGATGACCCTCAGATGGAGCGTTACCTTGGCATCATTGACAAGTCGGCGCGACGCATGAGCGAATATCTCGAACCGAACTTTCAGGAAAAGAGCGTATCGTGATCGGAACAAGATCAGCCACACAGCCCGGACACGAGCGACTTTCCGGCGTCCCACAGGTTAACGATGTGCAACTCATGTTGCCTGCCGGCGGCGAGCTGTTCATTTCACATGGTGTTCCGCAATTGTTCCGTCGCTTTGAATTGTCGAGTGATCGACGGTTTGAGAGTTCCTGGCTTTATCTTCCTGATGCGGCGCTGGCCGCAATGTCGGAGGCGAAGCCTGTCGACCAGCCGGGGGTGCGGATCGGCACGACTTTCCCCATGGAAGAATTCGATTTGATCCCCATTATCAGTGGATCCGATCTCTGCGCGGTTTTCGCCATGCCGAACGCGCAGCGCGTCCAATTGACTTCCGATCAACTCATGTCCATCGGGCAATTTCTCCAGCCGTCCTCGGACGATTCGATTGATCCCCTGTCTGTGGCCTTGGAGTTCATTACCGAGCTGTACCACCGTGACTCGGCTCTCGATGGCTTCTACAAAAAGCTGCTGTCCCTGGTGGTCGACTGCTGGCCAAGGTCATCGGCTGCAGTGTATGTAGAAACGCCCGAATCGTACCAGCTTCGCCTGGTTGTTGGCGACGTCACTCGATGCCACTTCTTTCAAACGGAGCTGAAACCGGATCTGGCGGCCGCGATTCAGTCGGCCCTTGTGCACAACAGCCGGGTTATTCCGGTTGACACGATGCCTGATGTCCCGACGTTTCTTTCCATGGCCCCGGACTTCTTTTTCGTCCACGAGGCCGTCAAGTCTGAACGAGCCAACCAATTGCTCCTGGTGGTCGGCTCCGGGGACGTAGAGGAGAATACGGTCCAGTACCTGAAGACAATCGGCCGTTTGACCTCCGGTCTGCACGAAGCGCAGTTTGCGACTCCTACGGAATTTCTCGAGCTCTATTCAAAGCTCACCGACCACAGTCTTGGTTTGGGACTGATGGAGTCAGCCTGTCGGGTTACTTACGAGCTGATTTCGCGCCAAATCGGGATTTCCAGAATCACGCTGTATCGGCTTGATGCCAAGGGAGATTTCGCCAACTCCTGGTCCGCTACAGGCGAGCGCGGTACAAAAGCAACGGTAGCGGAATCTCGCGACACCATTCTTACCGATTCCATCAGAGCCAGACTCTCCGCCTCACCTGAACCCATCCATATTGGCGATTTGGCCAATGGGACGATCACATCGAGCGAAGCCAAGAGGATGTACATGGAGAACATTCGTTCATTGTACATCCTTCCCATCAAGTCACGGCGTGGCACGGTCGGATATCTTGAAGTATGTTCCCCTTTAGCGGGACCATACCTGACCCGGTTCGAACATCTTTTCGAAGTTGCCGCCGGATATATCGGGTCAGTCGTGGCGCTGGAGGAGCTGTCCGACCAGCGCATCATACCTGCGGATGAATCGACACCCGACTGCCGAAACGCCCAGAGACTTACTTCGATACGCAAGTTGGTCGATGGCTTCCTGCATGGATTCAGCAGCCGAGTAGCCGTGGTCGTCGGACAGAGTGAACTTCTCACTGAGGCGGCCATTGACTCCGCGAGACGCACAAGCTCGGGGCGCTCCGGCATGGAGAAGATAGCCCTCGCTGCGAATGAACTGGCCACACGCATTGGCAGCCTTCGAGCCATAGTTGACCTTGTGGAAGCTCCACCCAATGGCTCGATCGACGGCTCAGCATTCCTTGCCGACCTTCCCAACATCCTCGAAGGGTTCGGGCGTAAGATCAAGGATACGCGCAATGTCGAAATTCCGATCAGTTACTCCGCGGCAACGCGACAGTCGTTCAAGTTGCGGGCCGAGGATACCATCGATGTTGTAGTACCGTTCTTGATGTCGGTCATGGAGTACGCCATCTGCTCCGGTACGATCGCCGTTCAGGGAAGCGCCAAGGGGATCATTCCGGTACTCGGTATTCAGTACAAGAGAAACCTCCTTGGCTATACGTCGATGGAGAGCCTCATTACCCGGGTATTTCCAAACGCAATCGTGGAATCGACCGAGGAGTCCGAAGGCACCGCGCAGATAAGCGGCTGTGCCCTGGCCTATCGGCTGCTCAATGACGATACCTATCACGTCTCGCTCATGTGCGGGGCGCCAAGCAAACTCGCGGCCAACCAAACAAACCCTGCAACCCCGGGGAAGTACTAGCATGTCGGCAGTCTTTGACCTACTACAAAAGCTTTACTACATCCGGGAGAGCAGTAAGCTGAACCGCATTATGGAACAGCTCGATGCCATCTCACGGCTGCTGCTCAAGCTGTTCGGTTGCGAGTTTGTCGCCGTCTACTACTCCAAAGAGGAGCAGGGGACGCTGATCCCGGTGGCCTATCACGGCTGGGACAACCAGGCGATCAAAGGACTCACCGAACTTGAGAAGCGATGGACCATGAACTCCGCCGCTTCACAAAAGGTCCAGCGCGGCTTTTCGCAGTTCGATCACGCTGTCAGCGACAGCGGGGAAGAGGATCTCTTCGCCGATGCCAACCAGTTTGCAGCACGATTCCAATATCCGATTTTTGTCGGCAACTACCTTCGCGGCGTTGTGGTCGCCTATTGGAAGGTCAAGCCTGAGGCTGACCAGAAGAGCATATCGCACATTCTCAATCCGCTCGCCGAGATTCTGATCGGATGGATGGCGCTGATCGAGGAGATGCAGTCGATCGGCAACTTCTCACTACGACTGTCAACGCTGATCTCGATGTTCGAGATTCCGCTCAATGAACATCGCACCAACGAGCTGCTGTCAGAGCTGCTTCGAGCCGCCAGTTCGATCGCCCCGCGCTCATCGGTTGGCATAGTCTCGCGTGATGCTGTCACCGGCAAGTATGAACTAACCGAGTGTATTTCGCCGGAGACGCCGGCGCCGGAGTTTGTGTCGCTAGTCAACAGCCATACGGCGGCGTTGATGGAGAAGGTTCGTTTCGACGACTCCTCCAGCAAGGGATGGTACGACATTTCC
Source organism: Candidatus Zixiibacteriota bacterium (assembly GCA_049290195.1). Lineage (GTDB taxonomy): Bacteria > Zixibacteria > MSB-5A5 > GN15 > FEB-12 > FEB-12. The sequence continues at coordinate 14,287 of JBATNE010000065.1, read as the reverse complement.
GGTTTCTTTGACGACTTCGGTCGCAATGTGATCGCGATGGAGCTCCACAAGGATGACCGGCATCACTGGGCGGTCGTCTTCTGGACGCCGGCAGAGCCGGGGTTCAGCGAGAACGATCTCGAACTGGTCTCGGTGTACAAGATGTTCGCCAAGACGATCATCACCAATGCGCTTCTGGTGCGCGATCTGAGCAAGGCCAATGACAAGATTCGGGAGTCATCGGACAAGCTGACCGAGATGGAGACGCTCGCCGCGCTGGCCGACATGAGCTCCGGTATCGCGCACGACTTCAACAACATCATTGGCGCGATGGTCGGACGTCTTCAACTGATGAAGATGAAGACCGAAGACGAGAAGACCAAGGAGCAGCTCAGCAAGCTGGAGAACCTCGCCCTCGAGGGTTCGCATACGATCAAGCGAATCCAGCAGTTCAGCCACAGCGTGCGGCCCAAGGAGATGACGACCGTCGATCTACTGACGACGCTCAAGGCGTATTTCGACAACAAGCAACATGGCTGGTCGGCACTGGCCGAGCAGAAGTCGGTCGTGGTCGATCTCAAGAGCGACACGATCGATGGTCTGGTAGCCGGGGTCGAGGACGATATCGTTGTCGTCGTGGACCGTCTCGTTCAGAACGCCGTCGAGTACGCGCCGATCCACTCCAATGTCCGGGTCATTTTGACTGCAGGAGAGAAGCAGATCACCATCTCCGTCTCCGATAGCGGGCCGGGGATTCCGGTCGGCATTCAGAAGAAGATCTTCTATCCGTTCTTTACCACCAAGAGCGAGCGTGGTGCCGGACTTGGTCTCGCGATCGTGTACGGCATTGTCGGGCGCCTCGGCGGCAAGGTGACGTTCGAGTGTCACGAAGGGACAGGGACTGTCTTCCAGGTATCACTCAACCGCGCCCACGGTTCTGGATTCAAGGAACGTTCCGAATCCACTCGCAAGCCGGTCAAGCTGGAGAAGCTCAGAGTCCTGGTGGTCGATGACGACGACCAGATTCGCGAGGTGCTCAGCGACATGCTCAGCATGGACGGCCATGTCACCACCGCCTGTCCTGACGGCTATGCCGCGATCAAGAGCCTTGAGGCTGAGCCGTTCGATGTCATGATCACCGACCTCGGCATGCCCGGCATGTCCGGTCTCGATCTGGCCGGGTTCGCCCACGAGCAGTTCCCTAAGATGCCGATCGCCATGATCACCGGCTGGGGGATGCAGTTGAACCAGGACGAGATCGCCATGAAGGGGATCCGCGCCGTGTTGCCCAAGCCATTCCATATGAAGGATGTCAAGGCGCTGGTGCAGGACCTGGCGGCCAAAGCCAAAGCGGCGGCTGTCTAAGAGAGCGTCGAGCGAGATCGCAGGCTACTTGGCCTGCATGGCCCAGACATCGTTTGCGTATTGGAACACTGGGTGGTCAGGATCCTGGCCACCATATTTCCCACCAGTGATTATCAATTGGTTCTTGTTCACGCAGGTGGCGACACCGCCGCGCGGGGTCCATGGTGCGTTCGATGCTGTCCAGGTGACACCATCGGTGGAGGACAACAGCTCACTGGTGAACTTGCCATCCCGGTCACAACCGACCAGCCATATTTTTCCATCGAAGACGATCGCCGAGTAACCGTACAGCGGCTCATTGGCGATGCTGTCGGTGAGCCTGGTCCATGACAGTCCATCGTCCGAGACCCAGACATCGTGGTCGAGCATATACAGCCTGTTGTGGTAGGTGACGAAGCGCTGACTGTCCCGCTCACCGAACGGGAGAGAGTCGGCGACTTTGGTCCAGACCACGGCATCATCGGAGGTCCAGGCATCGGCGAACTTCTGGTGACCATCGGTGCCGCCGATGATCCAGAGCTTGCCGCCGAATACGAACGGGTGGTAGAAGAACCGCGCCGGCAGGTTCGAGTTCTGGGCCAGCGTGTCCCATGTATTGTAATCGGTCGTCGTGGCGATCTGCGAGGTCAGCGTGTGTTTCTCGATGTTGCCATCGAATGTCCCGAGAGCATAGATCGCACCTTTGAACTGGACGTAGTCAAGGAACGCGCAGTTCGTGATGATATTGCCGAGCCCGGTCTTGCGCCAGGTGATGCCGTTGTCAGATTTCCAGACGCCATCGGAATGGAACAGAAGCATCCCGCCCGGCACAGAGAACAGCTCAAGGTTGTAACTTTTCGGATAAGGAGCGGCATCGAGGAGCGAGAACCATCGATAGGTTTTCGGTCCATGACTGGCCGCATGTTTCGTTACCGGCTTTTGGGCGGTGGTCGGCGCTTTTGTGGTCGACGCAGTCGCCTGTTTGGTCGTTGTGGTCTGCTGGACTTTCATCGCGAAGGAAGTGGTCACGATGAACGACAGGGCGATGGTCACTGTGAGCAGACCATTCATAGCCGATGGACGATAGATCTTTGTCATATTCAGATTATCGGCGGGTCGGGTCCATAAATCAAGTTTGCATATCTCGCGTGATGGTTTAAGCGATTAGCGTAAGTTATTGGACAGCAATGACAATATGCCTGTCTTTCCATTTTTCAAATGGGTCCGTTTCCAGGCATATTGGTAGGGAACGTCTCTCCGAGACGTGCCAAGTGGCACGAGTGCGGAGACTCGTGCCCTACCAGGCAAGTTACTGCGAGCCCTTGTCCCAATTCGAACCCAAACGAAGCCAATTCATTGATCGGCCAAAAACATCTTCAATCATTGTCACGCAATCAGTTCTGGTCTTTGGCGGTCTAACCAAATTGGGTTCGTTTTAGATATTTACTATTTTCCACGAACCCCAATTCCTACTGATTGCGTCAGGTATAATTCTCCCTTGTTCATAGTGTCCTCCATATACACCGCTGGACTCAGCTTCTGGCGCGATTTGGTACCGAATTGGATCAGGAGGATTTGCTGTCCAGCGCCGGGTTTTCGCTGGTTGTAGGGCACAGGCAACAGGTTGTGTGTGACGGTCTGGGAGAGTTGTTTGTCTGGTGATGGGAGCAGATTGACATTCAACACCCGTTGGGTCTGCTACAACTGGTGGGATTTTGGGTGGATTTAGCGGAGAGGGGACAGGAAGATTATTCTTGATGTGGTTTGGTTTGACGATGATACTGGGGCATACACACTTCACTGTGCGACTCCTCTGGAGGGGAAATGCGAATTGTCTCCGGCAAATCAGTAGTAATTCTAGTTTCAGTGCTCATGGTCTTGCTTGTTGGAGACCTTTGGGCCAAGCGGCCCAAGAAGCAGGCGGATGGAACATACTCGCTACCGACCGCTGCGCCACTCTTCTATCATCCGTCGGGATATCCTCCTTCGGCCGCGAAGGCGGGGATGAATGCCGATGTCGTTACCGAAATTCGTTTGCACAGCAGTGGGCATCCCCTGGAAGTAAATGTGCTTTCGTGCACTGCACCCGGATTTGGATTCGAAGATTCCGCACGTGCCGCAATCATGAGAAACAGTTTTCTGCCCCTGAGTTATTATAAGAATCCACCGGACAGAGAATGGGCGTCATTCACCGTGAGCTATCGATGTTATGATGGTCTCATCGCTGAGTACTGCAGTCCCGATTGCAATTCGTGTCCGGACACTATTCCATTGGCTCCGGATTCCTTGACGGCGCGTTTCAAGTCTGATCATATCCGCCCGAAGGAACTGACGTTCTTTCCAGTGGACACAACGGAACATCGCATAGCCGAAGGGGACATCTACCTGGTCTACAAATGCACCCAGCTGGGTCAGGTGACAGAGGCACACGAGGTCTTCTCGACACTTCATGATACGTCGTCAAGTCAGATCGCCCTTCGACTGCTCACCGAGGGATCGGTTATTTTCAGCCCGATGCCATGGACCAAGTTGCGTGAAGACCACCTTGTTCGAGTGAGCTTCAGGAATCCGCTTCCTCCGGATTCATTGGGAAAAGGGGTGGATTCATTTGTTGCAATCGATGTGGCGCCCGAGATGATATACCAGGTCAAACCGGACTTTCCATCACACCTGGAGAGAAAGCACATCAGTGGGGTCACCTGGGTAAAGGCTCTGGTTGATTCAACCGGCAAAGTGCAAGTTGCTACCATCGGGTCAAGTAGTGGATTCCCAGAGTTTGACTCATGTGCCGTGGCGGCGGCATATCCAACGAAATACAAACCTGCAGTGCAAAATGGGCATAGGGTTAGTGTTTGGGTCACATACAAGGTTGAGTATAAGGGGCATTGAGGTCTGTGCTAGTGGAACCCAGCTCAAAGGGGCGGGGCAACGGGGAGCTTTAGTATTAACGGACAGGCTTTGAGATGTTAGGTGACAAATACGATCCGGAACTTGAAAAGCTGATCGCCCAGCGCAATCAGGTTTTCGGGCTGGCCTTTGCGGCAATGTACGTCACGTTCAGAGCTGTAATGGTGGCTGGGAATTGTCCCAGCTGGGCGGTTCGATACGTGAACATATTCTCAGTAGTAGCGATGGCCGGTCTCTTTTTGTGTGGACTGATTGTGGCTTCTATCACTATTCAAATACGGCTCAAGTACCTTGATCGATGGCTCATACCGGGAAATCTGCTCACGCTTCGATCATTCTACCTTCCGGCCGCGATCGCGGCAGGGTTTGAAGTAGTTGTGCAAATTTTCGAGATGGTGACGAAGAGTTAGACTTCCTGTTTAGATACCATGTCGGGCGCCCACAGAACGAAGAACATGGAAGGCGACCGACCTACGAGACCATGCAAACGTTCTGTCATACCCGCGAAGGCGGGTATCCAGGGTCTGGATTCCCGATCGAGTCGGGAATGACAAGATTAGCGGGCTCGCCCGTGACGAAGTGCATTGTCGAGCCTCACGGGGCGAAGAGCATAGCCGAGCCTCGACCTACGGGCAACATCAGGCGTTCTTGCGGCAATGATGAACAGAAGCGAATACAAATCCTAGTTCGTGATCATTGGACATGCGCGAAGGACATAGTCGCCGCCGGTCAGATAATTGACCAATCCGCTCAAGTCCGCGATATCAACCACACCTGTACCGTCGAGATCACCAGCCACGGGGCAGGAGATCGACGTTGAGCCAGCCGTTAAGTACGAGACCATGACCGAAAGATCAGCCAAATTGGTGATACCGGTACCATCGAGATTGCCGCGCACTGAGGATTGGGCGCAACAGGGAAGATCGGTCAGCAATGAACGATACAGTCCCAGGTGCTCCGATCCGACATAGGCGTAGACACCATCGGTAGCAACCGACAGGGCGTTCAGTTGCAGACTGGTGCTATACCATTGCGTTCCCAGGTAATAGACGTTGACCGAACTACCAGCCGCTATGACGTACGATCCGCTCACTGCTATCGACAATGCGGAATGCCCGAGTGAACTTATCCATGAGTTGGACCCGATTCTCTGAGTAAACAGACCTGCTGACGTGCCGAGTACGAGCAACGAATCTGTCTCGGCGATGCTGATGACCGGGGCATTGTAACGGTTGCCGAAGGCCCGCATGGTCCAGCTGTAACCGTTATCATTTGACTCATAAAACCCTCCGCCCACGCCCACTCCAGCGAAGAGATGGGAGGCGGTCTTTTGGACCGAGAATCCGACGTTGGAACGCAGGCCACTCTGCACCAATTCCCATGTGGAGGTTTGCGGGGAGTATCGATATAACCAGTTGGTCAAGGTCGCCGCAAGGAGAATGTCAGCATCGGCCGTTACCGAGACGATGTCATCGTTCGGCAGGCCTGTGCCCAGGGTTGACCAGGTGACGCCGTTGTCGAGAGAGTGATATACGTTGGCATACATGCCGGCAAAGATTTCGTTTCCCCTACTCGCGAGGCAGCGAACCCAATAGGGGGGACTGGCGAAAGCTTCGGTCCAATTGTCGCCGCGATCGTCGGAGACAATAATGCCATACGTATCGCTGGCGGCAAAGACCCGTTGGTTGGTACACAGAATGGCCCTGACCGAGGCTTCAGAAAGCGTTGCGTACGGTGCCGACGTTTTGACCCAATCACAGTAGGCGATAGATGGAATAGCCACTATGGCCACGAGAGCGAGGGTAAAGAGGCAGGTAACCCGCTTCATAGTATGACCTCCCGACTGTTAGTGTTGGACTGGATGTGCTTGTCTATCAATAAGTAATATTCTGTCCACAATTGCGTCAAGGATTTTGATGGGGACAGGGGAGGGTTTCGAGCCTTGCTGGGGGAAGAGCGGGCTGAGCCTCGACCTACCAAGCACTTACGGCGGCCGGAAACCGGCTTGCTTTTTTGGCGTTATAACGTATAATTGATCGACATAGAACCTTCGGGGTGAGGTGAAATTCCTCAATCGGCGGTATAGCCCGCGACCCGGTTTTCCGGTTGAGCCTGTGCAATTCAGGCGCCGACGGTTATAGTCCGGATGGTAGAAGGTGCCTTACTGGCGGTAGTGGCTCTATCGTCGGCACGCGCGTACACCCCCGAAGACACCTTTTGGGGTATTTTTATGATTCGTTCGGCCCATGCCGAGTACATGTATCGCGCTCTCACCCTGGCTCTCAAAGGGAAAGGGAAGACGCGTCCCAACCCGATGGTCGGTGCTCTGATCGTGAAAAACGGGAAGATCATCGCCGAAGGGTATCATCGTGCCGCCGGCACCCCCCATGCAGAAATAGTCGCGCTTAAGAAGGCGGGAATTCGCGCCAAAGGGGCGACCCTTTATGTCACGCTGGAACCATGCTGTCATGTCGGACGGACTGGACCATGCACCGAAGCGATCATCAAGGCAGGAATCAAGACGGTGGTCTTTGCGATGATCGATCCTGATCCGCGAATCAACGGCAGAGGGGCGAAGATGCTTCCCGCCGCAGGGATCACCGTTGTCTCCGGAATCTGCGAAAACGAAGCGCGACTGTTGAACGAAACATTCCACCATTTCCACACTTATGGCCGGCCACTGGTGACGCTTAAGATAGCGCAGACACTGGATGGCAGAATCGCGACCAGTACCGGAGACTCCAAATGGATCACGGGCAAAGAAGCGCGCACGGAAGGACATCGGCTAAGGGCGGAATCGGATGCAATAGTCGTGGGGATGGGGACGGTGCGAAAGGATGATCCTTCGCTGACGGTGCGACTGGTGGACGGTGATAATCCGTATCGGTTGATCTTGACGACGTCGGCGAAGTTCGGTAAAACGTGCCAGCTTCTCGATAAGAACAAAGATTTGCGGACGATCGTGGTCAGCACGGATAAGAAGATCGCCAATTTCGCCCGCACGCCGCGCGGCAGGAAAGTGATGTCATGGACAGTGCGGGGGAATCGACAGAATGGTCTGAACCTCGCGGACATTATGGAGAAGTGCCGGGCGTTCGGGCTGCGGTCGCTGTTGATCGAGGGTGGAGCGCGGGTGGCAACTTCGTTTCTGAAGGCGGGTCTGGTTGATAAAATAGTCGCGTTCAGCGCGCCGATGATCATTGGCTCGGGTGTCGAAGCGGTTGGAAATATCGGGATCACCAAGCTTGCCAATGCGATCAAATTTGATACATGCAGTATTGATCTGGTGGGGGATGACATACGGTTTATCGGCACAGTCAGGAAGGGGAAGAAGTAATGTTCACCGGACTGATTGAAGAGGTGGGAATCCTCAAGCAGATTGGGGTGCGGGGGAATTACAAGATTCTCGCGATTGACGGGTTTGCCGGGCAGGATATCAAGATTGGTGAATCGATCTGTTGCGATGGTGCCTGTTTGACCGTGACGGCAAGCGACAAGAATGGATTCACGGTGGAGGCATCGCAGGAGACGGCGGTCCGGACGATCCTTGGAGATTACAAGGCAGGAAGCAGAATCAATCTGGAGCGGGCGCTCAAGGCGGACGCGAGGTTGGGCGGGCATTTTGTGTCGGGGCATATCGACTGCACGGCTGTGGTGGATTATTTGAAGCAGGTCGGGGAGTCGCTGGAGCTGGCGATTGCATATTATTCGAAATACGATCCTCTGGTAATTGAAAAGGGATCAATTGCGATACAGGGTGTATCGCTGACGGTGAACGCGGTGAAAGCCGGCTGGTGCAGTCTGAATTTGATTCCGCATACATCGAAAGCCACGACGCTCGGGCAGCTCGGCTCGGGGTCGAGTGTGAATATAGAGTTCGATATGATCGGGAAATATATCCTTCGGGCAAGCGGCAAGCAGGTTGGCGGGTCGCTGTCGATGGAGAAACTAATAGAAAGTGGCTGGTAGTATGAGCAGCGACATCCGGTTTAACAGCATTCCGGAAGCGATCGAAGATATCCGGCAGGGGAAGTGCATTGTGGTGGTCGATGATGAAGACCGCGAGAATGAAGGGGATCTGATCATGGCGGCCGAGAAGGTCACGCCGGAGGCGGTGAATTTCCTGGCCAAATATGGGCGGGGGTTGATCTGCGTGCCGATGACCGAGGAGCGGATCGAACGGCTCAATTTGCATCCGATGGTTGATCACAACACGGCGAAACTCGGGACGAGATTTACGGTGTCGGTGGATGCGCTTCATGGGACGACCACCGGAATCTCTGCGCCGGATAGGGCGATCACGATCAAAGTGCTGGCGGATGATCACAGCAAGCCGGAAGATCTCGGAAGACCGGGGCATGTGTTCCCGATCAAGGCGCTCGATGGCGGAGTGCTTGCACGGGCAGGACATACGGAAGCGACGGTTGATCTGGCGCGGCTGGCCGGACTAAAGCCGGTTGGTGTGCTATGCGAAATTATGGATGAAGATGGCACGATGATGCGGGTGCCGAAACTGGCGGAGTTCTCCAAGAAGTTCGGTTTGACGTTTGTCACGGTGAGAGACTTGATCGCGTACCGTCACCAGACGGAGAAATTGATCACGCATGTGACGACGGTGGATTTTCCGACGGAGCTCGGACATTTCCAGCTTCACTTGTACAAGTCTGAGATTGACGATCACCACCACCTGGCGCTGACCAAAGGGGATATTGCCGGAGCCAAGAATGTACTGGTCCGGGTGCACTCGAGTTGCTTGACCGGGGACGTGTTTGGATCGTGCCGCTGCGACTGCGGCGGGCAACTTCATACCGCAATGGCGATGGTGGAGCGGGCCGGTACCGGGGTGGTCCTGTATATGCGGCAGGAAGGGCGGGGCATAGGACTCGCGAACAAGATTCTCGCGTACAAGCTGCAGGATAGCGGACGAGACACGGTTGAGGCGAATCTTGATCTAGGATTTGGCGCAGATCTCAGGGATTATGGGATCGGTGCGCAGATCCTTGAGGATCTGGGGTTGAGTTCGATTCGGCTGTTGACGAACAACCCAAAGAAAGTTGTAGGGCTTTCGGGATATGGGCTCGAAATTGTGGAGCGGGTGCCGCTTGAGATTGAACCGGGACGGTTCAATCAGCACTATCTCGAGACCAAGCGTGACAAAATGGGACATATATTGAATCTCTAGAAACAGGTGTGGATATGAGTATGAAGAAATTTGAAGGAACGCTTGATGCCAAGGGGATGAAGGTGGGGATCGTCGTGAGCCGATTCAACAACTTCTTCACCGACAAGCTTTTGGAAGGGGCAGTGGATTGCCTGAAGCGGCACGGCGCGGATGAGGCTAAACTGGCGGTTGCGTATGTGCCGGGGTCGTTCGAAATTCCGGCGGCGGCGGCGAAAATGGCGCAAAGCAAGAAGTACGACGCCGTGATCTGTCTCGGGGCGATTGTTCGTGGGGACACGCCGCATTTTGATTTTATCGCGGCGGAGAACTCCAAGGGAGTGGCCAAGCTGGCGATGGAATCGGAGATACCGGTTATCTACGGCGTGATCACGACCGACACGCTGGAGCAGGCGGTGGAACGGGCCGGGACAAAGGCGGGCAACAAAGGTTGGGATGCTGCTCAGGCGGCTATCGAAATGGTTAATTTGTATAAGGTGATCGGCTAAGCATGAGTGATTCCCCCAGACGCCGGGCCCGTGAGCTGGTTCTTCAGGCGCTGTACGCCAGCGTTTCGAACGATGCTCCGGTGGGCGAGCAGTTTCAGGATTTCCTCGAAGACGAGGAGTTGAGCGCCAAGAATCTCAAGTTCGCCGAAGAGTTCTATGCTCTGGTGAAGAGCAAGCAGGAATGGGCGGACGAGCAGATCAAGCAGCTGGCGCACAACTGGAATATCGACCGAATCGCCGAGATCGATCTGATTATTCTCCGGATGGCGCTGACCGAGATGCATGACATGCCGGACACGCCGATCCGGGTGGCGATGAACGAAGCGATCGAACTGGCCAAGAAGTTCTCGACGGCTGAGTCATCGTCGTTTATCAACGGTATCCTGGACGGGTTCGTGAAGGGGCAGGAGCTTCTGGGTAAGGAGTAAGGGACTCGCAGGGCTCGGGGTTGATTCTTTACAAATCGCCGGGTGCTCGTATATTGGCCGGACCCGAAGCAGATTACCAGATGGATTGAGTGAGCAATAACAGCCCGTTGACAGATACCCAATCGACTCCGGCTCCCCGGCCGGGCGGCTTCGACGTACCGAACGCTATCGTGGCGGGCGCGGTCTGGCTCACGGTTTTTCTCGTCTACCTTTCCACCAAAGCAGTTACGCTGACGTTCTGGGATTGCGGCGAATTTATCGCGGCGGCCCACACGCTTGGCATACCTCACCCGCCGGGAACACCGCTCTGGGTGATGATCGGTCGCCTGTTCGCGATCCTTCCGTTCTTCGCCGACCCGGCAGCCCGCATCAATTTCATCAGCACGGTATTTTCATCGATTGCAGCCCTGTTCGGATACCTGTCAGCGGTGAGGCTGATGCGCCTCTGGTTTGCCGAGACGGTAACCGGGTTTGCGCGGTTTGCGCTCTATGCCGGCGGGGCATGCGGAGCGTTTTTCCTGGCCTTCTGCTTTACGCAGTGGGGGAATTCGATCGAGGCGGAAGTGTACGGAATGGCGATGGCGCTCTTTTTCGCGATTCTGTGGCTGACGATTGTCTATTTCCAGTATGCCGGCACGCAGCTTGGGGAGAAGGTGATGCTCCTGATCGTCTTCCTGTCCTTCCTCTCTATCGGCGTGCACATGACGACGTTCATTATTTTCCCGATCTGTGCGCTCGTGTTGATTCTCAAGAAGGATACGCCAATTCGATACTGGTTCATGGCGGCGGTGGTATTCTTTTTCGAGTTGTATCTCATTTTCGCCCTGTCATCGCGGCCCGATGAAATTCCATACTGGGTGCCGGTGATTGTCGTATTTGTCTTGTATCTCCTGTACATATTCTCGGTCGAAAAGCTGCCGTCGACGGCGCTTGTGTTTGTCGGCGGATTCCTGGTGTCTATTGCGCCGGTGTTCGGAGTGGTAGCACGGTTGATCAAAGAACCGGAATCTGCCCCGGCGGCAACATCGTCCTGGGGACCGCTTTCAATTGTCGGGCTCGTCGGGTTTATCGGGCTGGTCGGGTATGCGCTGTATCAGTTGGTGAAGTCTCGATCAGACAGGGCTGGAGCTCCGATAGAAGACCGGCCTTTGATCATCTCCAGCTATTTCGTCCTCGCGGCGGCGGTGATGGTGATCCTGGCGGTAGCCAATCTTCGGGGGTACGCAGTATTTCTCCTGCTTTCGGTACTTCTCTTGATAGGGCTTGGGATCATCTTTCTCAAATATATCAGACCGGCGATCTTTCTCGCGGTCGCCGCGGCAGCGCTGATCATAATCGGGGTGTATCCGTTCCTCTTTGGTATGGCTGTGGTGGCGGTGCTGCTGGTGATACTGGGGATGGCCAAGGTCATCAACGAATGGAAGACGGCGCTGGTGATACTGCTGCTGGCAGCCACCGGGTTTTCGGTCCATGTGTTTCTTCCGATTCGCTCAAGTCAGAATCCGATGTACGACCAAACCAAGACGTCCGAGAGCATAAAGGCGACTATCGCGTTTATCGAACGGAAGCAGTACGGCAACGAGTCGATGGTTTCCCGGATGTTTCATCGGCGCGCCGACTGGGGTAACCAGTTCGGTATGTACCAGCGGATGGGGTTCTGGCGGTTCTTTGATGTTCAGTACGGTATCGGGGGACCTCGATTCTTCATCTTGTTTGTCCTCGGCATTCTGGGGGTATGGGAGGCGGTGCGACGAAAGGCGCAGCATGGGCTCGGATTTGCGCTCTTGCTTCTGATATGTACAGTCGGTCTGGTCCTCTATATGAATTTTGCCGACGGGACCAGGATGAACGAGATGGGGCAGGACTATCTTGAAGTACGCGATCGTGACTATTTCTGGACCCCGGGATTTATGCTGTTCGGCCTGGCGATTGGCATCGGGATTACTGCGCTGGTGCTAACGATGCAGGACGCTGTCAGGAATTTTTCAGACGGTCCGCGCAAGTTGATACTTGGTTCCATTTCGGTGCTATTCCTCCTGCCGGTCTTTGCGGTAGCGGCCAATTACCGGGAAAATGACCGGTCATATAATTATATCGCGTACGATTACGCAGCGAACCTGCTTCGATCCTGCCCGCAGAATGGCGTTCTGTTTACCTATGGTGACAACGATACCTTCCCGCTCTGGGGGCTTCAGGCTGCGTTCGGTTTCCGAACCGATGTCGCGGTGGTCAATCTGTCACTGGCGAATACCCGCTGGTACATCAAACAGGTACAGAACAAGATAGGCGTTAATCTGGGGTGGAGTTCCAGCCAGATCGACGGTCTCAGACCGTACCGCACGCCGGATGGCCGGACGTTTGATTACGATGATCAGGTAGTGGATGCGGTCATTGCCAACAATTACGGGAGACGTCCGATTCTGTATTCGACTACCGTTTCGGAGCCGACGAGAAAATACCAGGGACGAACTGCCTCACCCAATCTGATTCTGAAGGGATTAGTCTTCGAGTTCACCAAGGATAGTGCGGAGCCGAGGATAGATGTCGATGCGTCGTATGGATTCCTCATGGACTCAAATCAGTTTGCGACGCGAGGATTGACCGACCCGGCGGTGTTCAAGGATGAGAATATGATCCGGCTGACATCGGCCTATTCGACAGCGTTTCTCATTACGGCTGATTCCCTCAGGAAGGCGCGTCGGTTTGCGGACGCGGAGAAGTTGATTACTCATGGGCTGGAGACTCTCATGCCGGACAAGCGTCTTGGGAATTTTCTGGCCGCCATTTATGCCGACGAGCAGAAATTTGACGAGATCGACCGGCTGATCGGTACGAACGCCATTGGAGACAGAGAGTGGTTCTACCTGATGGAGGCGCGAGGGTTGCTGAATGCCGCCGATACGGCGAATGCGGTCGGAATCTATTCGCAACTGCTCAAGGCGAGCCCACACTATCGTCTTGCGCTCGAAGATATGGCCCGACTCCTAAACCAGCGCTCCGACTATCCGGCTATGAAGAGGCTGTTCCAGGACTGGCTGGCGGAGAATCCGGCGGACAAAGACATAGCCAGGATGATCGTGGAACTGGACTCATTTATGATATCGCGCAAGACCAGCCTTGAAGGATCGAAAAAGTGAATATCCTCGCGCTAAACTGGAATGATCTTAAGAACCCATATGCGGGTGGTGCAGAAGTGCATCTGGAAGAGCTACTTCGCCGGCTGGTGACGTACGGACATCGGGTCACGCTGGTCTGTTCCGGGTGGGAGGGATGCGCGCCGGAGGAGACAATAGAGGGAGTCCGGATCGTGCGGACCGGAAGCCGGCAGACGTTTAATCTGGTCGTGCCGTTTCTCTTGCGTCGAATGGTGAAGGAAGAGAAGTTTGACCTCCTGGTTGAGGACATCAACAAGATTCCTTTCTATACGCCGCTCTATCTGGATATCAAGACCCTGGTAGTCATTCCGCATCTGTTCGCCACGACGGTGTTTCAGGAGATCAATTTTGTCCTCGGAAGTTATATCTATCTGGCGGAACGGCCGCTGACCTGGGTGTACCGTGGGCGGCATTACAATGTGATTTCGGAATCGACCGCCGATGATATCGCCGCCAGAGGGGTGCCGAGAAAAGACATCTCAGTGATTCATTGCGGGATCGATCGCAAACTGTACTCGCACGATAGTTCCGTGACCAAGTATCCTGTTCCCACGATTCTGTATCTCGGGCGGATAAAGAAATACAAGTCGATTCAACACTTGATTCTGGCGTTTAGTCGAGTGAAGCAGTCGCTGCCTGATGCGCGGCTCATGATTGTCGGAAGCGGAGATTACCTTCCGGAGTTGAAGAAGCTCGCCGACTCGCTGGGGTTGAAGGATTCGGTTGAGTTCCCCGGATTTGTGACGCCGGAAGACAAAGTGGAGCGGATGCGCCGGGCGCATATCTCGGTGCTGCCGTCGCTCAAAG
>JBATNE010000064.1:0-4707 GCA_049290195.1 Candidatus Zixiibacteriota bacterium | reverse complement strand
ATCGACATGTGCAAGGATGGCAAAGCCGTGTTGTGGATCAATCAGGTTTAGACAGTCCAAGGCTCCAGTTTGACATCGGCTCTCTGGCTTTCCCCGATCCACAATATTTAGCTTGCCATAGAATTCTGCGAGACGACCATAGTCCCTGAAGTAAACGAGCAAATGTCCCTGAGGAGTAGACAACTCCACGCCTGGAATAACGACCACACCTGCCTGCTCGGCAGCCTTAATCGCCAGTTCCACATTGCTTATCTCGTTATGATCCGTTATTGCTACAACCGAAATTTCATCCTGTTTTGCTTTCGCCACAATGTTCGCAGGAGTTTGATCGGCATCCCGGACGTCGTGGGAAGCTCCAAATGAGTGGATATGTAGGTCAACGCGAAAGTATGTCGCGCCGGCAGATTGGGATTCAATTTCGGTCCTAATTGACATCGTTTACTCCCTCCAAGATTGATTTTTGCTTGGTGCCCTATTAGAAAGACTGCATTATGATTTCTTGCTTCGCTACTTACAATACGATGAGCTAGATTCTAGTAACCAGACTCCCCCTTTACGAGCCTTTCTTAACTGAAATACAAATATAACTCATTAACCCGCGTAGTCAACCAACTCACTCACATGGCCTGAGTTAACCAGCCGGTCCATTGATTACCCCCCCCACAAAAACAGTACCTAATCGCGCCAGAAGATGACTTCAGCGGCGTATATGAAGGCAC
This sequence comes from Candidatus Zixiibacteriota bacterium, assembly GCA_049290195.1. Taxonomy (GTDB): domain Bacteria; phylum Zixibacteria; class MSB-5A5; order GN15; family FEB-12; genus FEB-12. The sequence goes on along the minus strand of JBATNE010000064.1, from coordinate 3,988 downwards.
TACTGTATCCAAGAAAGGGGTAAATCAATGTGCACGTCAGAACGCCAAATCCAAGCCAACCAGGAAAACGCCCAACTTTCCACCGGCCCTAAGACCGAAGAGGGCAAAGCCGCCTCGTCCCGAAACGCCACCAAACATGGCCTCTATTCGAAGCATATTATCCTGAATTCCCCGCACCATACTGAAAACCCCGAAGAGTTCGAGCAGCTTCTGGACTCGCTCATCGAAGAACTCCAGCCGGAAACCATTTTCCAACATCATCTTGTCCGGAAGATCGCCTTTTGCATCTGGCGGTCTCGCCGCGCCGTCCTCGCAGAGACCGCCCAGATCAACCATCAGCTCTCCTTCGTCGACCTCGATGTTGAACGGGATGCTGAGACCCGCAAACTGCTATCTCAATTGGGCCATTACGAAATCGATGATCCTACTGAGGACGATGTCGCACAGTCCATTTCGCACAATGTCGGTACCAACCTGGTGCCGGGTCGGGAATTCGCCCACAATATCCTCTGGTATGAAATGCGCCTCGACCGCCAGATCACCCGTGCTTACCAGCTCCTGATGTACTTGAAAAAGCACCCGGTCGAGACGAAAACTCCTGTCCGACCCGGATTGGAGATCTTTGAAAAATAGTAAATATCTGAAACGAACCCAATTTGGAAACCGCCCGATCGCCTGTAACTATATGAACGACAGTCAACGCGGGATGGAATCGCCCAATTGCGAATTGGCTTCGTTTGGCTTCGTTCGCGGGTCTGACTGGGTGGCCCATCCGCTCCGCGGTGGGTTTAATCGTGTAGGCGATAGACTGATGTTCTGAGCGTCCAGCTGTCATCCTGAGCGTAGTCGAAGGATGACCTATATCCGGTGCCGCACCCGAAGCGTGCGAACAAAAAGAAACGCCGGCGGGTGCCGGCGTCATACGATAGCGTCACGGGATTGCGTTCTATCTCTCAGGGAACATCATCAGCTGGCCATCCTCATCAGTTCGTGCGAATGGGCAAGCGAAGCCAGCTCCAGGCGAGAGTGGATGCCCAACTTCTCTAAAATAGTGTGCACATGGCTCTTGATTGTGTAGACCGCAATATTGAGCTCATTGGCGATCTCTTTATTGCTCTTGCCAGCCGCGATTAAACCGATCACGTCCTGCTGGCGCGGAGTCATTCTGACCTCCGACGGCCAGAGGCTCTCCGTGACGCTTTGGAAAGGAGGTGCCGCGATCTGAGAAATCAATGTTTCAGTCATCGCCGGAGGAACTACCCTGGCCCCTTTGGCCACAGTTTTGATAGTACTCAATAGCTGGTTAAAAGTAGCGTCCCTCATCACGAAGCCGGAAACTCCGGCTCTGACGTATCCGACAACTTCGGAATCCTCCGGGACGAGGTCCATTATGATCACGTGGGTCCGAGGGAATTCTTCCTTCAGTGACCTGACGACGGTCAGGGTATTTTGGTGCTTGAGGCCCATATCGAGCAGCACAACATCGGGCTGCGTCTTCCGGGCCTTCAAAAAGGCCTCACCACTGCCGGTCGCGGGGACCACACTGAAGTTCTCCACCGCGTTTAGCATTTTGGCCAGACCAGTACGAAGAAGCCGGTTTTCTTCGATCAAGAGTAGGCGTGTCCTTGACATTTGGGGATCCTCCTTTTCCTTCGTTTCTAACTTTCGTCGAACCGATACTCATTATACGCAGGAAAGTGGAGATCAGCGACCGGAACAGTCTCCGTTGCCGACCCAAAGAGTCACGCCGTAAGGCTTATGGTTCGATGATTCAATAGGATAGCGAATTTTCACGCGCTCTTCGCACAGGTGAAGAAAAATCGATCTTTTTGGAACGCCCCCATCGATCACACAGCCACACGAGGCCACACGCTCGCGGTTTGAGCCATATAAAGGGAAACGCCGGCGGGTGCCGGCGTCTCATGCTAAGGATATAGCGAACCAAAGAGAATTACATCGTGCAAACGTCGCGCGTATAGGTCTTCTCTATCGAACCGGCGGTCACGGTGCCGGTCAACGTACCGTTCTCGGCGGTGATGTCGTACTGCCACGAGGTCGTGACCGGAATCTCTCCGCGATCAATCGTAACATCGATAGTCGAGTTGATCGTGCCGCTCTGCGGGCAACCACTGTGGAAACCATTGGTTCCCTTCACGACTTTCCATCCGGAAACCTGAGTGGCGATATCGATCGTGCGCTTCACGGTAGTGGTGGGAGTGACGATCTTGGTCTCAACCGAACCGTTGCGCCAGCCGAGCACGGTGGCGGTCTGGGTCTTTAGACCGGAGATGACGAACACGGAATTGACATCGACATTGCGATACGATTCGGTGGTGTCGGGATTGTTGACGCCCCAGTGACGGACGATAGCGACCTCGTCGGCATCATGCGCGCCGGGCTGGACACGGCCATTGGCGCGGAACTGGATGGAATCAACGAGGTACCGGGTATAGCCGGCGACGATATCTTCAGCATACACGACATGCCAACCGGCACCTTCGACAACCACGGAGTCCGGGTTGACCGAACTGTAGGCGATGGCGATGGCGGTGTCCAAAAACGGCACTGCGGCATCGGAGACGATACCGACGGTGGTGGCGAACTGGCTGACGAGTGAGTCGGCGATCTGATCGAATTCGGCGGAAGCCAGCGAGAGGCCGCCGTCATCAACGGCAGCGGGAGCAGTCGCACTGTCCTTGGAACAGCCGGCTAGAAAGGCCACCGTGGTGGCGGCAGCGATGAGCGCGATGACGAAGAACACATTACGAGAACGCATGACGCGTCTCCTTTCCTTGGTGTTGGGTTCTCCGTCACCGGGCTTCACCCGCGGCTCTGGTCTACTTGAGGAGGAAAACCATGATTGCCTTTTGAATGTGCAACCGGTTTTCCGCCTGATCGAAGACCACTGACTGGGGACCATCCATCACCTCGTCGGTGATCTCTTTACCGCGCTCTGCCGGGAGGCAGTGCATGACGATGGCCTTGGGATCGGCGCCCTTCAACAGAGAACTATTGACCTGAAATCCCCTAAGTTTCTCTTCCTTTTGTTCGGCGAGATGCTTCTGGCCCATGGAGGCCCAAACATCGGTATAGATTACATCGGCACCCGCCACGGCTGCTTTAGGATCCTCGGTCAACAGGACCGAGCTGTTGGGGTTCTTGAGGGCGCGATCGACATAGAGCTGCTCCGGCTTGCAGTCGGCCGCAGTGGCGATACGGAGGTCAATGGGGATCAAAGAGGCCAGATTGAGCCAGCTATGGGTAATGTTGTTGCCATCGCCAAGATAGGCAATCTTGTACTTCTTTTGAGCAGGCTTGTGTTCGATAGCGGTGAAATAGTCGCCAAGGATCTGGCAGGGGTGGACGGCATCGGTGAGGCCGTTGATGACCGGTACGGTGGCGTACTTGGCGAGCTCCTCGACATCGGACTGCTTGTAGGTGCGGATCATGATCATGTGAATGTAGCGTGACAGCACGCGGGCGGCATCGGCGACCGTCTCGCGCTTGCCGAGCTGGATCTCACCATCGGTGATGTAGAGCGCCTGACCACCGAGCTGGTTGATGCCGACTTCGAACGACACACGGGTCCGAAGGGACTGCTTGGTAAAGACGCAGGCGACCGACTTACCGGCGAGCGGTTTGGGGGCGATCTCTCCGCGCTTCATTTTGCCGCAGAGGTCGAAGACCTCCATAACTTCGGCGGCCGTCAGGTCGGTAATCTGGGTGAGTGAACGGGCCATGTATATCCTCCTGGGGGGGTTCGCTTGTATCAAAATCTGGCGGGAATAAATGTCCTGGGGAGGTGGAAGTCAAGGAGGGGGAAATCGGTATAAGGAGGAGAAAGCTGTGCGGCTAATGCACAGCGGCGCTGCAAGTAACCTAAAATGGGCCTGAGTATTTCTCTTGCCAGAGGTAACCGACCAGCGGATATTACGTACCTATACTAACGGAGACGAAAGCAGAACCGGATATATGGGCAAGAAAAGTG
>JBATNE010000063.1:0-4604 GCA_049290195.1 Candidatus Zixiibacteriota bacterium | reverse complement strand
CCTCAAGACCTGTTCGGTCTGTCATGGAGTTACACCTACAGGCGCCGGCCCCCACGGTTTGTTCGCCCCGGTGACCAATTGCTGTGTGGATGTGACCGGTGATATCAATTCCGATGGTGTCGTCAATCTGGCCGACCTGAGTTCACTGGTCAGTTACCTCACCGGCGGCGGATTCCATCTCCCCTGCACTACCGAAGCCGACATCAACAAATCGAGTGCGGTTGATCTCGCCGATCTGAGTGCGATGGTCTCCTACTTGACCGGCGGCGGGTATATTCTCCCGACTTGTCCGTAAAAAATCGGCGAATGGCCGATCGCAATCACAAGACGACAGCCCTTTGAATAATGAAGACCCCCGGCGCTTCGCCAAGGGTCTTTCGAAAAGACGAAATGGAAATCAACCTTACTTCATGAGGATCATCTTTCTGGTAGCAACAAAACTCCCGGCTACTGCCTTGTACAGGTAGACACCCGACGCATGGCGACCGCCATCCCACTCTACCGTCACTACCCCTGCATCCGACCTTCCCCTGAACTCGTCGACCTGCTGACCGGCAACATTGAAAATCACAATCGACCAATCGCTGGCCACAGGCAATGTCAGACTTATGCGGGTCTTAGGGTTAAATGGATTCGGGAAATTCTGATTCAACTCATATTTGGCGGCCCGCTCCCCGCCATCATCCCGCTCTCGCTCGGCCGGACAGAAGTACTGACAAGTTGCCGTTGCTGTCCCGTGACTGGCGGTTGGCTGATACTCGATCCCCACCGACGAACGGACCGTATCCCCGGAAGCGACAAACCTGATACCAAGGTCTGGCGAACCTCCAGTGCAATTCAAGCGACTGATATTGAAGTTCGCTACCACTGTGTCCGGGTTCGTTCGGGCCGAGTAGCTCCCGTTTGTGATGAGCGTGTAGGTATAGGCTGAAAGCCGCGTTGCTGTCACTCCCGCCATTACCGAATTGATGGCATTGAAACTGGCAACGCTGGAGTCAACATAGACCTTTATGGCGAAAGCACTCAACGTGAAATTCGCCCGGACCTTTACATCCTGGTCAACGCATCGATAGATACTCGAGGCCGATGGAGAATAGAACTGCCCCATGCGGACTTTGATCGAGTCCATCGTTCCGAGCGACAGACCTCCATTGACCACCGCCTTAACACAGCGAGTTGTATCCGGAATTCCAGTCGCCACCGAGCCTTTGGACGAATCGATCTTGGGCTTGATGTACTGCTGTGACCAGTTCGGGACATATGAACCGTCATTGGAATTCCAGGCGAGCTTGAATGTGAGCATTGTACTAAGGCTCGATGAAACCGGCCGTGCATTTGCCGCACTCCCGGAAGTGTCATATACCTGAATGGCGGCTACTACGGAGTCATTCGTCTCCTTGCTGTACTTGACCCCCATGGTCGAGTCGAAATAGCCGGACGACACCGGTGCGAGTTGCGGGCGACGGAGATTCAGACAGACGGTCATTCCCGTATAAGCGGAGTCCTGGCGACGGAGTCCGGCAGTAAAGGAGTTGAGCAGTTTGACTTTGTACTTCACCGTATCGGCCGCGGTCGAGGTCTTGCCAACCGAAGTTGCCCCTGTCGTATCGACCACTCCGGCAATCTGCGCCGAATCACGCCGCGTGATATAGCCGCTGGTTCTCGTCGCCGTCGTGTCGAGCGTCATGCACCACTGGCGACTATAGGCGTTGCCCGTATCAAGGAACTTGATCGTATCAATAGCGTTTAGCTTTCCTTCACACAGAAGACGGAATTTGAGCATATAGAGCGTGTCGTAAGCGGACTCGCCCACATACCACTCCGCGAGTCCCGTAAACCAGAACAGATTGCCGGAAACGAACTCAGGGAAGCACATGGACCAGTCCGTCCCCTGCCAGTCAATGCACTGGAGCTTGGTGGAGTCCCAGGTGATGTAGTTCTTAACGGCATACATATTCGCGTTGTGGCTGCAAATGATCGGTACCCAAATCTCCGCTCCCGTGGCATTCGTGACCGTGTCTGACCCGATCGCAAAAGAAAGAGTTGCCTTCTTTGCGAGAACCTTTCCGTCCTGAAAGTGCCCGGTATCGGCCGGCGGATAGAATTGGTTGTTGATCCGATCCTTCGTAGTGGATATGTACGTTACAGCACTGGTCTTCACCCAGCTCACCGTGTCGAGCCGCAACGCCGGTTGGCATTTGGGATAAAAGCGGAGATAAGCGTACACCATGAAGCTGTCTTTGGGAACCTGCTTTCCTCCCTGCTTCAGGACAATTCGCACTGTGTCGGTCCCTTGTAACCTGAAGGTATCGAGTGCCGACGATGCCGACCAGTTGGCGGTATCGCGATGGCCGTCCTTGAACTCCAACAACGAGCTGTTGAACGTCACCAGCGCGTAAATGTCGTTGAGCGTGTCGTCTTGAAAAGTGGCATCGGTGAACCTGATGCTCAGACGCAATGTAGCAATGGTACTGTCTTCCGCATCGCGCGTCCCTTTGATCGAGGCCGCTGATGAATCGAGTTTGAAATTGAGATTGTTGTTGAGATAAGCCTCGGTCTGAACGGGTGACCCAAGAGCCGATCCGATGGGGAGGCACAATGCCAACAATGCGACAATCAATAGAATCCGTTTCATAGAAAAGTCCTTTCATTCTTGTCGTGAGTCAATTTCTGCATGTCGGTTGGCCACAAATCCTCATAGAGAGATCACCCCTTTCCGATGAAAAGCCGTTACAAGACAACCTGCTCGATTGACGGTGTCAGGAAGTACGATTGACCGCGACCCGGGACTAGGGCCCGGTTTCCAACTAACCCTTGTCATGAAAGGTAACCTCGGACCTGTCAACTCTTGACAGTGCCGTGACCGCCTTTGACACCTTCGCACGTGCAATGCTGATCCATAAAGTTGGCTATGTGACTATCCCATCGGCTATCGCACCCCGTCTGCGTTCGCTTCGCCGATGTGGCAAAAGGGCGCGACTTTTTTTGTTCAAGCCGATTCGATTGAGCGGCGTTCGAAAAGAGTGGCAATTGTGCGAACGATTCGCCAGTTAATGAGTTGGACCCCAGCAAAGAGCGGCGTTTCCGGATCGGCAGATTCTCCAGCTAGAACGGGGTCACTGCCACAATTCAACCATGGCTATTCGCCATCCCGACCCGGGTGACTACTGAATTCCCGAAGGCGTTGCCACCTGCCCGAATTGCCGTGGACGGGAAACAGGGTGCGACTGAGTTGGTCATCATGAAAATCTGAGGCTAATTCGCCCACTATTTTTGCCGGAAGCCCTGCCCTGCCCTCAAGTGTCTGTCGAGAATTCGATCAGTCGAAGTAGGCTACCATTCGGACCCACTCTCATTGGCCCACGTGCTCGAAAGTGGGAATACGCGACGACAATTCAGTACCAAATCGCGCCAGAAGCTGAGTCCGGCGGTGTATATGGGGGCCCTTGATTTCAAGGGGTACCTATGCTCGATAAATTTGGTCCGGAAAAGGAAGGATATTGAAAAGGTAAATATCTGAAACGAACCCAATTCAAATCGGCTCAAACTGTTGAAGTAGTGGAAGATGAAGAAATTGGTGCCAGAAAAAACGAACCCAATGGATTGGGCTTTCCGATGCGACAACGAAGTGCAAAACTGGGGTAAGGGACGAACGGACGCGGACCTAACTCCTCTGCCTTCTCTCCGCCACCACTACCCCGGCGATCACTAGCGCCGCGCCGATACCGGTGAATATGCCGAATGGTTCGTGCAAGTATGCCACGCCCAATGCTGTGCTGGTCAGAGGCTCGATATACAAAAAGATCCCCGCCTTGGCCGCGCCGATCTTGGCCACCCCCTCCTGCCAGAACCAGTGCGCCAGTGCTGTCCCCATGACCGCCAGAAACAGAAGTGCGCCCATCGGGACCGGTGGAAGCTCCGCCAGCTTGTGCCACTGGAAATTGATCGCGAGATAACTGATCATGGCGATCCCGCACGGCACCAAAATCGCAAACGTCACTGCCAGCGGGTTCCGGTTCCGCGAAACCGTGCGCGTAATGACCGTATAAATCGCCCAGGTGTGCGCCGAGATCAGGATCAACCAATCGCCCGGGCTCTCAAGCCAGCCGATCGACCCGAAATCTCCTTTGGAGATGAGTAAGAATATGCCGACAGTCGCGACCGCGATCCCGATCATGACATTGCGCCCGATCTTCTCCTTGAGAAAGACATAAGACAGCACCGCCAGCGCCAGCGGCGTGACCGAAATGATCCACCCGGTGTTGGTTGCGGTAGTCGTCTTGAGACCAGTGATCTGAATCAGGAAATGTGCGGTGATCACGAACGATCCCAACAAGAGCGAGATCCATTCCTTGCGATCAAACTGAAGGCTGATCCGCTTGACCGCGATCACGGCGCCAAGTATCGGCAGGCCGATCAGCATCCGAATGCCGAGTAATTCGGCCGGTGTGAAGTACGCCAAGAGAATCTTGGTGGCGACAAAGGTCGACCCCCAGATTATGACTGTCAGGAGAAGAAGAAAGCGAGTCAACATCAGGCGTCATGCTCCACAAGTTTCATCCGTCCGAACTTCTCGGACAGATAGACGCCCAGACTGATAAGTG
>JBATNE010000062.1:0-1963 GCA_049290195.1 Candidatus Zixiibacteriota bacterium | reverse complement strand
GACCGCTGTTTGAAATTTTATTCTCCTACAGTCCTTCTTTCGTAGCGTATTTTCCTGTATACTAGGTAGACTTTGATTTATTATGAATTTGCGATATGGAATTTTTCGGAATCAATTTGCCCGAGCTGATTACGATTATCGGACTGGCAGGTGTCTGTTTTATCGTGTTTGCTGAAACGGGGCTCCTTCTCGGGTTTTTTCTCCCCGGGGACTCGCTCCTCTTCGTCGCGGGAGTGCTCGCTTCACAGGATATTTTCTCGTTACCGATACTCCTCGGAGCGGTATTCGTGTCAGCGATTCTCGGAAATTTCGTGGGATATGAATTCGGATTCCATGTCGGGGAGAAACTTTTTGCTCGCGAGGACTCGTTCTTTTTCAAGAAACGGCATGCAGAGAGCGCACGGACTTTCTATGATGAAAATGGCGGAAAGACGATTTTCCTCGCGAGGTTCATACCGATTGTCCGGACTTTCGCTCCGATCGTGGCTGGCGTCGCGAAGATGAATCGGCAGAGCTTCTATATCTTCAGTGTCGTTGGGGGATTCGTCTGGGTGTTCGGTCTCATTCTCGCGGGGTATTTCCTCGGCAATGCTATCGATGTAGACAAATATCTCCTCCCGATCATTATCGGCATCGTCGTCATTTCCTTCCTTCCGGTGGTGCATAAGTACTGGGCGGATCGTCGAAAGGCGGTTCCGAACGGGGAAAATTGACAAAGAGACGAAAACGAGTATTATAGAGCCATATTTAATATACCAAACAAAAAGGAGGAAGACCTTTTTTTGTTTGGTTGTTTTCGAAACAATGAGCGTATGTATGGAATTGTCCGAAAAATTGCTCTGACGCCAAAGACGGTTATTCCACTCGAAGAACTCACCTCTGGTGCAGTGGAGGTACAGGGGAAGAAGCTGGAGGAAAAAATAGCACGGATCTTCGATGGTTCGCTCTCGATTCGCGTGGTATCGGCAGGATCATCCAATGCCGAGGAGCAAGAGCTCGTCGCGCTCTCGAATGGGTATTACGATATCGAGCGATTCGGGATCCGATTCACGGCGTCCCCTCGGCATGCTGATATGCTCATGGTGACTGGACCGGTTTCCCGTAATATGGCGGAAGCGGTGCGGCGAACTTTCGATGCGATGCCGACACCGAAAATTGTGGTGGCGGTCGGTGATGGCGCTATCAATGGTGGCGTATTCCGTGATTCATACGCGATTCATAATTCCCTTTCCGAAGTCATCCCTGTTGATTTCGAAATCCCCGGGGATCCTCCGTCGCCGAAGCAAATTATTTCGGCATTATTTCATATCTTGGAAGATATTGAAGAAGAATTATGATGGAATCATTTGCGACAATCAATACCTTTGTCTTCGCATTGGGACTCCTCCTCATCGGAGGATGCGCTGGTTTCGTCGTGTCCCGGATAGCGAATCAACGGATGACGGATCTCGTGACACAGGGGAGCGCCACGATCGCATCATTTCTCGTCGTGTGTTTCGCGGGGAGTATCCTGCTCTCTGGGACGGGCGTGGAGGCGTCACTTCCGTCGAGTCTGCCGTTCCTCACATTTTCTTTTCATATCGATGGACTCTCTGCATTCTTCTTGTTGATTATCGGTGTGGTGGCTTCGTTTGCATCGCTCTATGGCATCGGGTATCGCGCGCGATCGGGAGGACAGTATCGTTCGGAACTTTTCGGATTTTTCTACGCCTGTTTTCTCGCGGGACTTTTCCTCGTGCCAGCGGTGAATAACGCGCTCTTCTTTCTCATCGCATGGGAAGTGATGTCGCTCGCGTCCTATTTCCTCGTGGTAATCGAGCAAGATGATGCGGATGCTGTCCGTGCTGGGTTTCTCTATCTCCTCATGACACATTTCGGAACCGCGTGTATCACCCTCTCATTCTTCCTCGCACAGCATGTGACCGGATCATTTGATTTCGATGCGTGGCGCGCATCACTCTCG
>JBATNE010000061.1:0-19291 GCA_049290195.1 Candidatus Zixiibacteriota bacterium | reverse complement strand
CGGGTATTTGGTGTTATGAGCAATTTGTTCTTATCTGTCATCGCGTTTACTCGTAAGACAGTAGTCGCTTCTCACCCGAGAGGTTGCGTTTCGCCGTTAAGTCCTGACTTACCTCAAGTGTCCCCAGGTATGTTCCGTTTTCATCACGCACAGCGAAATACTCAATGTGAATGAACTTACCGTGAAGTTGAATCCAGAAGGGTGCGCGGTCCGCCCGGCCGGACCGAAAATCGTCAAGAATCTTCTGGACCATGTGCACACTGCTGGGCGGGTGGCACATCTGCACCTGGCGACCGATGATCGCCCGGTTGCGCTCGAATATCCGCTCACTGCCCTGAGTGAAATACTTGACCGTGTCGTCAGCGCCGACAAAGGTTAAGTCGAACGGAATGGTATTGAGAATAACCTCCATCTCAGTCTGACTTAAGCTTCCGCTGGCAAATTGAACGCGTTCGTCACTGGATTCCGGTTTTACCGCTTCCGGCACGGAAGCGGGCCGCCACACGTCCACTGGATCATAAATACAGAAGCCGATTCCCGGGCTCTGCTGGTAAACCACAAACCACTCTTCCTCGGACAGTTTTTCAAAACACATTGGAAGGAATATCTCTTCTTCTTTGAAGATCATCTCTTTGATGGCATCAGTCGCCGGTCGCAACAGCAGATCGACCACACCTTTGGCATCCCCAGCCGATACCTGACCGGTGTAGTTAAGCGCCTCGATAGCCGCTTTGATCGCCGCCCGCACCTCGTCGTCTTTGCCCCACATGACGGTTGGTGGACCAGTGATCCCTTTCTTCTCCAGGTATGGGAAGATCAGATTTTCTTTGCGGCTGTAATGTTTGCCCACATCGGCGAGTCGGCTAAAACGAAGCCGAAACTGGCCAAGCGGTTCGGTTGCGTTCGCCTCGTCGGGCATGGCGTCAATTTCAGCAAACAGCTTTTCTGTCAGCGCTAGCTCGCCCGCGAGAGCTTCATTTTCCTTTTTGAACGTGTGGACCGGATGTCCCAATGGGATTCCTGCGCTCGTACCCGGCTCGATTGCACCTTTCAGGGCCGCAGAGTGTAGGTCGCACATCCGCAATATGTCCTCGATCGGCATGCCGTCCGCGATCAACTCCTGCTCGACCTCGACCACTTCATGATACGGCACCCGGCCTAGCAGGCTCAGCAACTGCGGCTTTACATCGTGTGGCGCAGTCCCGTCGTGTAATTGCAGGATTAGGTGCTTAAGTACTGCCCTACGGGCCTTGGCGTTGTCTATTAGTTCGCTCATCGTCTGCCTTTCTACAGTCGTCATTCCAATGCCAGGACCTGAGGGTTTCCAAAGGTCCAATAATGCATTCGCCCTACAAGATACGACGGATCTTTGTCTCGCAATTTGACCTAGGTCAAGCGACAATGCACCTAAAATGCTTACTTAGACTCTGTTTATCACTCTGCACGAAGTGACATGGAGAGAAAGGAGAGATTTGCACAGGTTAATAGTTGACGGTCGCGTGTGTGCGGCGTAATCTATAAAGGCAATATGTGAAAATAATCACAATTCGGTACCGGCGCTTGACAGTCTTACCCAGGCGTGCTGCCAAAGGTATTGACTGCAATGAGAAAAATCGATGCTCCCGGATTCGTGAAACCGCAGGAGGAATCAGATGAGATTGTTTGTGACCGTGACGTTCGCTCTGTTGCTGGCCGGCACCCAGCTTTATGCCAGTCCTTGCGTGGATTGTCATGCCAAGACAACGCCGCTGATTGTAACAGACTGGGAACTCAGCCTGCATAAGCAGAACGACATTGGTTGTGACGCCTGCCATGGCACCGCACACCAAACCGCTGAGGATTTTGGCAAGGCGCTCACTCCGACCGCGCAAACCTGTAACCAATGCCACGAGACACAGGTAACTCAGTTTAGCAAAGGCAAACACTCCCTTGCCTGGGCGTCTATGAACGCCATGCCGACCACGCATGCACTGCCGATGGCCTTGACCCAGGGCATGAAAGGCTGCGGCGGTTGTCACAAGCTTGGGCTCAAGAATGACGCCGACGTGCAGAAACTGAAAGCCGAGGGTTCTACGTTTGGTCATGCTTCCTGCGACGCGTGTCATACACGTCATACCTTCTCAGTCAAGGAAGCCAGGCAGCCACAAGCCTGCCAAACGTGCCACATGGGTTTTGATCACCCGCAGTGGGAAATGTACTCGTCATCAAAACACGGCGTGCGCTATCTGCTGAAGCAAGCGGGCGTACTGCCAGAAAACACCCCTGCCCCGACGTGCCAGACGTGCCACATGCCTGGGGGGAATCATGAGGTCCGCGCGCCGTGGGGATTTTTAGCGGTAAGATTGCCGCTTCCTGAGGACCCGGAGTGGAAAGCTGATCAGATCACGATCCTTCAGGCGCTGGGAGTACTGGATCTCAACGGACAACCGACTGGTCGCCTTGATATCGTCAAAGCCGCCGACGTGGCCCGGCTCGATCAGGAAAGTTTTGATCGCGAGCGAAACAAACTGCTGACCGTCTGCGGCCAGTGTCACTCGGATAATTTTGCGAAGGCAGAAATTGCCAAGGGTGATGACATGATTAAGGCGGCTGACCATCTGCTGGCGGAAGGGATCAGAATCATTGCTGGACTGTATACCGACGGCATCCTCGCGAAGCCGGCAAGCTATGCTGCTCCGTTTCCTGATCTGCTGACGTTCCACGATGCGCCAACCGTTATCGAACAACGGCTCTTTGAAATGCACCTGACACACCGCATGCGCACGTTCCAGGGAGCGTTTCACGCCAATCCCGATTACTCACTCTGGTATGGATGGAGCGAAATGGTACGCGACCTGGCGGAAATCAAAGAAATGGCGACGGAATTGCGGTCAACGAACCATACTAACTGAGCATGGAGGATATGAAAAAACAAATCAAAGGCTGCTGACGAAAATCGAATCACAGCTGTTGGTGTGAAAAGTACTGTGACCGATATAGTCTCTTGCATGTCGCACAAGTCGTTTGGTTACGGTGAGCTAACAAAGTGGGACGGGGGTACGATACGCCCGTCCCATCTGTAAACCGTTGATTAGTCATTAGTTACATATTAGAGATGGGTGTGCCCACGATGCTCGTTGTGGCAGTAAGACTTACAGGCCATTGCGACCGTATCGTGGAGTTCCTTTTACCCTTCACTTCCGATTTGAGCCCTCACCCTCATCCTAATCACGGGAATCGTCAGAAAATCAGCTGGCCATGCCTTCTAAAACCTACAACTTCACGGTAGCCTGAGGATTAACTCCCATTTCAATCCATAGGTCGATTGACCTGCTGAGGCATGCCGGTAATTTAAACTCATGATCGATCGCAGGCGGGAAGTTATGGCCGGAGCTACTCTACTGTGGCGATGGAGGCGACATTTTTAACCTACTTCAATTTCATCGCCAAACACCCAGGAATTCCGCGAATTCTCTTTTGCGAACTCCAACGAAGTGGCGACACGGCGCCAAGCAACTGGTGCAGACTCTAATCAACCGTTATAATGAACGTCTACGCGCAATAATCGAAGAAGGAAGATCGCAAGGAGAAATCGATCTGGAAGTCAATACAACAGCTGCGGCCAGAGTGTTAATTGGAGCGGTTCAAGGGCTGGTCATCCAATCGTTACTGGCTGGAGATGTGAAGCGCATTCGCAAGGGCGCTCCGGAGGCGTTCGCCTTCTGTCACCGCGCCCTAAGGAGAGCAAATTGAAACGTCCGCCTATTAAGGGTCGCACTTTGGCGCTCGTCGGGGTACTAGTGCCCTTGCTCGCGCTCTTCATTTATGTGGTCTTGCGCTCGGGACCATTGGCTCCGGTGCTAGTGACTGTGGCTGTCGTCGAAGATAGTTCTATCACGCCCGCGCTATTTGGAATCGGTACAGTCGAGGCGCAGTATACTTACAAGATCGGTCCCACAATCGCTGGGCGCGTCAAACGTGTGGACGTTCAAGTGGGCGACAGAGTACAGGTAGGCCAGGTGTTAGGTGAAATGGAGCCGGTGGATCTCGACGACCGCGTCGTCTCGCAGGAAGCTGCGCTTCGACGAGCAGAAGCGGCAGTCTTGGCGTTTGAGGCGCAGGTCCGGGAGGTGTCGGCACGCAGGGAAAATGCCGCGACGCTGGCGAATCGATATGAGCAGTTGTTTCAATCGGGCGGCCTAAGTGAAGAAGAAATCGAGGGCCGGCGGCTGGAGTACCAGGTCGCCGAAGCAAACCATGCCCTCGCGCGCGCCAATCTGGATGCGGCACGTCAGGACGTGGAAAGGAATCGTTCGGATCGCGACGGTCTCCTCCGGCAACGAGCCAACCTGAAGTTGGTTGCTCCTGTGGATGGTCTGGTAGCATCACGCAACGCTGATCCAGGCACTACGGTAATTGCCGGTCAGGCGGTGGTAGAGATAATCGACCCGAACAGTCTTTGGATCAACGTGCGCTTCGATCAACTTAGTTCCGGCGGGCTGCACTCAGGACAGCGGGCGCGCATCGTGCTGCGCTCGCAATCCAAGAGCGATATCAACGGGCGGGTGTTGCGTGTGGAACCGCTGGCCGATGCCGTGACCGAGGAAATTCTCTCCAAAGTTGTGTTCGATTTGGCGCCGGAGCCCTTGCCACCCCTCGGCGAGTTGGCGGAAGTGACTGTAGCACTGACCGCGCTTCCGACGTCGCCAACAGTGCCGAACGCCAGTTTGCAGAGAGTAGATGGGCGACTGGGAGTCTGGCTGATCGCTGATGGTGATCTGCGATTTGCAGAAGTCAAAATGGGTGCGAGCGATCTCGACGGTCAGGTGCAGATTCTCGAAGGACTTAAGGCGGGTGAGCTGGTAGTGGTCTATAGCCAGCGAGAGCTTAGAGCCCAGAGCCGCATCAAAATCGTTGAGCGCCTGCCGGGTGTGTCACAATGATCAGCCTGGCGGGACGCGACATACTCCACTCGTGGGGCAAGTTTGTCTTCACCGGTGTGGGACTGGGACTGTTGATCGGCGTGACCTTGACCATGGCCGGAGTTTACCGAGGTATGGTCGACGACGCCAAGGCTCTCCTCGACAACAGCCGCGCGGATTTGTGGGTGGTGCAAAAGCACACTCTTGGACCTTATGCCGAGTCGTCCAGTCTGTATGACGATCTTTATCGGGGCATCCTCGCTATGCCTGGTGTCTCCCGCGCTGCCAACGTTACCTATTTGACGACACAGGTACGTCGAGGGGAGCAGGATGTTCGGGCGATGGTGGTCGGGGTCGTCTCCAGCGGGCCGGGGGAACCGGGACAGTGCAGCTATCTTGTCGCCGGGCGTCAGATTACACGAACACACTATGAAGCCGTCGCCGATTTGGCAACCGGATTCAAGCTTGGTGAAAAGATACAGATTCGCCGCAACTACTATACCGTGGTCGGACTGACGAGGCGAATGGTGTCCTCCAGTGGCGACCCGATGGTCTTCATCCCGCTGAAAGACGCGCAGGAAGCACAGTTTCTGAAGGACAACGACGCCATCGTTCAGCAACGCCGCCGTACTTCCGCCAGTGCGGCGATCAACCGCCCCGGGGTGCCGGGTCTGCTCGATGCAGTGATTGCGTCGCAAAGCACTAATCCCTACGTCAATGCCGTGCTGGTACAAATCAAACCCGGATTCACACCCGAAGAGGTCGCCGCACCAGTCCGCCGCTGGAAACAGTTGCAGGTCTACACCCGCGCTCAGATGGAGATTATCCTCCTACAAAAGTTGATCGCCACCTCTGCAAAACAGATTGGCATGTTTCTTGTGATTCTTGCCATCGTCAGCGCAGCGATCGTAGCGTTCATTATCTACACGCTCACTCTGGGGAAAATCCGCGAGATCGCGGTACTCAAACTGATCGGCACCAAGAACCGCACTATCGCAGGCATGATCATGCAGCAAGCGGTCGGTCTTGGATTGATTGGATTCGTAGTGGGGAAAATCGCCGCCACAATCTGGGCACCGATCTTTCCGAAGTATGTTCTGCTCGAACCAAAAGATGCAGCATTCGGATTCTTCGGCGTGGTCGTGATGTGCGTGCTGGCAAGCCTACTGGCAATCCGCGCCGCACTCAGGGTTGACCCGGCGGAGGCGATCGGTGGTTGACATGCACAAAACCGGAATACAAATCGAAGGATTACGCAAGCGCTACGGCGAAGGCGACACCGCCGTCGATGCGCTCAAGGGGGTAGACATGCAGGTCGCCCCAGGCGAGGTCGTAGGGCTGATCGGCCCATCGGGCTCCGGCAAGAGTACACTGCTCAAATGTCTTGGCGCTGTGATCGAGCCAACCGCCGGGCGAATGACTTTGGGCGAACAGGTGATCTATCAAGACGGCTGGAAGATCCCCGATCTGCGCATCCTGCGCCGCGACAAGATTGGTTTCGTGTTCCAGGCTCCGTACCTAATCCCGTTTCTCGACGTCACCGATAACGTCGCGTTACTGCCCATGCTGGCCGGGCGACCCAACGGCGAATCTCGCCAGCTAGCGCTCGAATTACTGGATGCGCTAGATGTCGCTCATCGCGCCAAAGCAATGCCGTCGCAGCTTTCCGGCGGTGAGCAGCAGCGTGTGTCGATCGCACGGGCGTTGGTCAACCGTCCACCGGTGATCCTTGCCGACGAGCCCACTGCGCCACTCGACAGCGAGAGAGCGCTGGCTGTGATTGGTATTCTCAATCAAATGGCACGTCAGTATGAGACTGCGATAATTGTTGTCACCCACGACGAAAAGATCATCCCGACTTTCAAGCGCATCTACTACATTCGTGATGGTAAGACCATCGAGAAGAGAGGTGAAGGGAAGGAATTCTAAGTGAATTAACTTTATCGCTATTCATGAGTGTCAATTTCCGACTCATGCTTGTATCCAATAGGTGCAAACGTCCCATCCCGATAGAATCGGCACCCGGTAATGTAGGGTACTATGCCAAAGCAAACACGAGCATACGAGCCAGCCAATGGTGCCCACATTGAACCGGTGCTGTCGGTAAGACTGAACCGAAAGGGTCCCACTCCATTGGAACTGATGTGAGACGAATTACATGGTTCACTACAAGGTACGGGACAATGCAGAGTCAGTGACATGCGAAACGAATCACTCATCGTAGTCCAGTTTCCGGTAATATTCCCCAGATCGCCGTGGACTGTACCAGTGAGCGGGGGCGTCCTAATTAATCCGCATCCCGTGGAGACAGAGTTTGTTAGTGCAATTGATCCACTGAACGTACCATCCGCCGCGAAATTCAAGTCAGCCTCGCCAAATGCCGAACCCGACGGGTTCAGGCTACTATCACAGTTGAAGCCGACAGTCACTTTCCATTTTCCTGAAAGTGCCGCAAAGTATGTGGTGTCCTCAGTGGTGTCACGACAAGGGATAAGTGCATTTCGCACAGCGGTGTCACCGCTGAACATGCTAGAGTGGGCATAGTAGTAGAGGATCTGCCTGTCGGTCAGGGCCATTTCGTCGAAGGTGGAATCTGAGCAGAGAGGCGGCTGAACAGTTGAGTACGAGGGCGGGGTGCTGATATCCAGATCAAACGGTGCGGTTGATTCAGCGCCGGGCAAGTTTCCTGTATAGCCATCGCCGTTCAGGTCGAATACTGAATGATCCTTTTCCCACGGCGGTACATTGAGAGCCCGATCCGCTTCGTAGATAAGGATGGAATCGATATACATCTGCAGGTCCCTTTCATCGAACTTGTTGTTGTTCCCGATCTGCCCGTTGTTATCGGCAATATCGAGTATCGCGAGTCGCACTTGGGCATTTGACAAACTCTGATCAAGCGCCAGCACCGCCTGATAGGCGTTCACCCACTTGCCGTTATAGCAGTTCAACATCAGGTTCTTGACCTCGGTCGCGGTTAGATACGGAGAGAGTCCCCAGAGATACGCCGCGAGGCCAGCTATCTGAGGCGTGGAAAATGAGGTTCCGCTGGCGGTCGCCTGAAGCGGAACACCGCCACCTGGACTGCATGAAAGGTCAGCTTCGGCACAGGTAGTAACCACTTCGGTACCGACCATCCGGACATCAGATGGACTGTTGGAACTGGTCCACGGCGCACCGCTCCAATCTGATGCCCCTACAATGAGCAGATTGCGAGTGATTGCCCCCATCCTTGCATCTGCCAGGGTCATCAGCGAGAACATGGCATTCAAGTTGGCCGTGTCCTGAGATGATACACTGGTTCCGTGCAACATCGAGATCGGATCGGTGAACTTGGCTGACATCGCAAATGGAGAATTGTAAACGGCATTGGAACTGTCAAACGATGCTACCCCTTGGTTCCCTGCTGAGGTCGCGTGCAGACAGCGGTCCTGAGCGCCCAATACCAATGCGCGCCAGAATAAAGCATGCTCGATTCGTCGGAGCTTAGAATTGACGCCAAAATCAGTGTCCGGGTAACCGATGGAAGTATTCAACGCGAAGTTGCCGGATAACGGCAGTTGAGTGGCGATATCCGCCAGAAAGGCGGGCCAGGTACCAAACCCATGAGTCAAGATGCATGGCAACCTAAGGAGGGAACTCCGCCCCGGAAATGCGCCGGTTGAACCGAGCGAGTCCAGTGTCGCACCAATCACCCCAGCCACTTTAAAGCCGTGGTTCCCGTCCCACTCGGTACCGCCTGGGACTATGTCCATCCCGAGGTTGGGAAGACCGGCGCCGCCTGGAAAGGTCTGCGATGGTATCTCAGGGTGAGTAACCCTCTCGAGAAAATCATCAACGACAAGAACCGTCGCAGGTGAACTATTAGTCTCCAGCAGTTGGCGCGCATTCCATGATGCAGGAAAACCAGGCAGTTCAAGGTGCCCGAGCAGTGTCTTGGCAGGGTAATCCGGAAACTCGGAAGCCCCATTGGTCGCGATCGGATCGAAAGCTGCATACGCCGACAGAAACGCGCTTGATGCCACCAGTGTTGAGCAAACCATCTTCGCCTGATTAACCGATGCCTGCGCCGGAACCACCAGCTCTATGAACATCAAACCCGCCCGCATGCAACTGATCTTGGCACCGACTGCATTCAAAGCGGTGTTAACCGCGCCAACCGAGGCATTCGGATTTATCACTGCTTCGAGGCGTGTGGTAGCGAAATCACCATTCCACTCATTCGCCGGAACCGCAAACGGACCATGATCGCTGGTGCCCGACAACGCCGGATCGGTATCGACTCCAGAAAGCAGAACTCCGATGGGTCCACTGTCCGGCGGCTTGTTCGTGTCCGGACCGGTGCTTTTGCTGCAACTAAGAGACAACAAGAGCACAATAGAGAAACCGGCCAATAGAAACATGGGTGATGAGAAACGAGTGTTCTTGTCTGACATCATGCACTACCTCCCTGTGACAACGAAAACAAATTGGCCGTCAAAGAAATCATTGATGTTGAATAGTTTCAGGCCGACTTGAATCATAGATCCGGTTATCGGTCGGACAGAGGTCAGCATGTGATTCTCAATGTCGCTGTAGGCCTGAGCCATCACGATCATGTCAGCCGAATTTGGGAAGCTATTGCTTATGTAGACTTGGTAATGACCAATCGAAGTGTGCTTTACAGAGTCAACTCCAAACGCACTGTAGAGCGATCCATCAGGACCAACGTTTCCCCAGGCAACAATCCCATTGTCGCGCCATCGTTCACCAATGAGTGGTTTGATGGTTGTGCCTGCGTTTGACTGGATTATTACTTTTCCGGACACGCTCACATTACCGCCGATGTCCAGTCGTTCGGATGGAGGATAGCCGTTCAAGCCAACACCAAGACTGTCTGATATTTTGACTGAGCCAGTTATAGCCCCGCCTGTTGCGCCATTAACTGTGGTTACAACCAAAGCATGTACTGCTTCTTGGGCGTACAGAACCGAAGTGAGTCTAACACGTGGGAATAACTCCGGATCAGTTCCGACCTTTATTCCGAGGTAAGCGAGCGCAACGTAAGGCAGATTAAGTAAAACACCACGGTCCAGGGGATCAGTTTTCCCGAGATTCACGCTGAACAGGCCGTCCGTCGTGGCGACTGAGTGAGTTTCCTGCCACGCAAAGGGCTGGGTTGCAGTTGAGTCACCATAGATCGTGAATTGCACCGAATACACTCCGTTCGGGATTGCGATACCCGACGGATCGGTCAATCGCCCCTGATAACTAACAAGCTCCGGCACTTGAGCCGCAACCCACGCAGAGGAGCATTGAATGACTCCAACAATCAAAAACACACATAACTGTCTTTTCATACTATCATCCTCACAGCAAGTATCTCAGTTCGAAGCCGTAAACAATTCGGCAGATCTTACCTCAGAAATAGCCGCTGGCTATCTCTGCTTTCAAAAGGTGGCATGTGATAGGGACGAAGCACTTTCCATGCTATTGAATGTGTCTTGCCCCTTTCAGGATTTAAGACTCCATTGTCTGAAATATGGTCTCAAAAAATGCCGTGGCTCTGAAACCTACGGCTGTTATGTTCTAATATAGATACAATCCATCCAAATTGCAAGCCTCAACAGCGCTGCCCTGTTGCTCGCGTAACTAGCTCCGCTACCTGCACTGGACTGGAGGCTGGCAATGTTGAGCTACGAACTTGTGGGTTGTGAACGCGTTGTGAGGATCGTTGGGCGACTTTCTGGGAGTGCTTTCGAATTGGAATGACGCAACTGTGCCCACCAAGTGCCAATAGAATGTAGCGTAAAGTGATTAATAACAATCACATGTATCTGCCGGACGGGGGTATTAAACCCCCGTCCGATTGTCGACAGGAACTAGGGATTTTGGACACCTTTCCCGTCAGCCGACACCGAGCGCGCAGGGAAAGGCCAGTCCATAATTCATCAGCGTCCTTTCTAACAGTTTGCTAACAGAACAAGCCAAAACACTGGATAGGAAGGGACAACACCGGACAAATGGAGCTGACGCAAGTTGTTGTCCTTGTTACAGCTTAGTGTCCAGTGTTATCCCGTGTTCGGTTGACGCAAACAGCTCATAACCCGAAGGTCGGAGGTTCAAATCCTCCCCCCGCCACCATTTGCTCTGCCGACATACACTCGCACTCACACGTGCACAGTAACTAATCACCCTTCAGAAACGAGTTGTCTTCGCCTCCAGCCCAATTATATTCTCATTTGTCGATGATTATAAGAGGGTACCACTGCCATGCTATTCGGGTTGGGATGCAATTCTCCTGATCTGAGCCGCTCTTAGACGACAGGGTATCGAACACAATTACGAAGGAGGAGCGTGATGATGGCGCAATACACTTCTTATATTCCATTGGGCATCGGCCTCTTTATTGCCCTGGTTATCATTCTTCGCGGTTTCCGCCTGATTGGTCCTAATCAGGTCGGCATTCTCACCAAGAACATGCTTGGCACGACCATGCCCGAAGGTCAGATCATCGCGCGAAGCAGCGAGATTGGCGTTCGGGCGAAGACGTTGATGCCCGGGCTCTACTGGAGACTGCCGATAGTCTATTCGATTACCAAAGTCCCTGTGGTAGCCATTGATATTGACAGTATCGGCATGGTCGAGTCCATCGACGGTGAACCGTTGCCTAAGGGCAGGGTGTTGGCGGATGAGGTCGAGTGCAACCAGTTCCAGGATGCAGAAATGTTCTTTGCCAACCACGGCAAGAAAGGACCTCAAGTCGGTATTCTGCGTCCTGGCACCTACCGAATAAATACCAGGTTGTTTAATGTCATCCAGGCGCCCGTGATAAGCATAGCCGAGAACACGATCGGTATAGCCGTGGCCAAAGATGGCATTCCCCTGCCGGCCGGATTTATTATCGCGCCGAAAGCTGGAACCACGTCCGGAGCGGAGGCAGATCACAAATCGTATCAAAACGGGCAGCTGTTTATCGACAGCAATGGCTTTCGAGGACCACAGCTTGACACCCTGCAGCCTGGGAAATACTACATCAATCCCAAGCTGTTTGATGTACGGGTAGAAAGTGTGGCCGAAGTCCTTCCCGGGTATGTGGCCGTGATCAGATCCAACGTGGGACTGGAACTTGAAGAGACGCATCTTGGCCCTGCGGCGACCACCGGTGAAGGAAAACTCAGCGGTCCCATCCACGAGGGGATCGAGAGAATCCTGATAACCGACAAGCACACTCGAGGTATCTGGCGGGAGCCGATCGCTCCGGGAAAGTACAATCTCAATACGATTGCCTTCTCGGCATATCAAGTGCCAACTTCCGCAGTGACGATCGATTGGGCATCCGAAGGTAGAATAGGGACCGAAGTCAAAGGGATCAAGCCGACCGAGGCCAAGGCGGCGGGAGTGCTGTACAGTTTCGATCCGCTCAAAGTGACCTCGAAAGACGGTTTCCAATTGGAAGTCAATGTCCGAATGGTAATTCGTATTCAACCGGGCAATGCGGCGTATATCATAGCCAGGTTCGGGTCCGTGGCCAATCTGATCGATCAAATTGTGCATCCGCTGATTGATTCATCATTCAGAAATAAGGCCGGGGAAAAGAAAGCGATCGATTTCTTCCAGAGCCGCACAGATCTGCAGATGGAAGCTCTGGCTCATGCCAAGGAGAGATTCTCCGAATACAACGTTGAAGCTCAGAACCTGCTGATCGCGTACATTGATATCCCAAAAGACCTCCTGGACACACAGACCAAGAAGGAAATCGCGAATCAACAGCAAGCCCAGTACGACCAGGAAGCAATGGCTCAGGAGAAGCGAATTGCGGTAATGGAAAAATCGGCCCGCGCGGACAAGCAGAAGGACGTCATCGATGCCAAGCTCTCCATTGACATCAACAACGACAGAGCCGAAGCCAAGGTCAAAGAAGCCGACGGTGACCGCCGCTCGGTCGTCCTTCAGGCACAGGGAAACAGGGAATCTACAATCCTGGTCGCTCAAGGCACCAAGGAATCGACGATATTGGTGGCCGACGGTAATTCCTACAAGAGCAAGATCGAAGGGGATGGTGTCGCGGCCGCTTACGTTGCCCAGACTGAAGCGATCGGCCAGCAGAATGTGGCGGTCATTAAACTGATTCAGGAAATAGCCGCCGGCAAGATCCAAATAGTTCCGCAGATTCTGGTCGAAGGAGGAGATGGCTCAAAGAGCGGGAACCTGTTCAATGCCTGGCTGGCTCAAATGGTCTCGCAGAATGTGAAGGGTGAGGGAAAGAGCGCCCAATAGGATTCCCTCAGGATGAGGGTTCAACCTCGATCGAGCTGTCCTTAGATGATTTGACTTGTCGGGCGATTGGTTGACGGAAACTCTGGAGAATCTTGCGCGGCTCCAAATCCACTTGAGCTGGACAAATCCACATGTGGCGAGATTGCGGATCAACTCGCTCCACAGCTATTTCATTGTTTGGAATTGCCTGTTGTGTGCACCGTCAATTACAGAATATCTTCTAATATCCCGGCCACAATTTGTCTCGTATTCTCTGTGCCCCGGGCTCAATTACATGCATTTCAGGAGCACTTTGGGTTGAGCACGGCCCAAACGATGAGAAGTGGTAACAGCGCACGATGCAAGACCAGAATGTACCTTTACAATATAATAGTCGACTTTCTCATTCCTCGACGCTAATGAGCTTACTATACAAGCAGCTACCTATCGAACTTTGCTATTGCTGGAACACTCTGTCTCAAAGCGATTCCTTGGGGTTTCCTCCCACCCAGTCGAGTTTCTGGAGAGGTCCCGAGTTGCCAGATCTATTTGAAGAGGCCAACCGCCGCTTGAAGAAATGTGCCAATAGCCAGCACGACTGTGATTATTAACAACCAGAGATTGTGTCGCTTTAGTGTTGTATACTGCCTATATAAAAGAACCTCACGTGCAGCCATTCCATCCGCTGAGCCGGGGCTCTGCAGTATAACATCAATAAGCTCATCATCTGTCAGGGTTTTGTGCTCATTGGTCATTTGAGTCTCCTTAGTTAGGTATCTAGTATTCCCATCGGCTGTTCAAATCAACTGAGAGCTGCCAACACACTTACTGGAATTGAGTCCGTCCTGTATACGTGCATTAGTGCCTTGGGGGCAGACCCACAACCGTCCTAAAATCGGGTATCGGCTCACTTTTAAGATCAATTGAATTGAGTTTCGCCGTCCGGCGAATGGTCTCCATGTAAGCTCTATCAAGTTGTTGAAATCGGTCGACAATGTTTGTACTTCTTACGTAACCAAGAAGTGCCGACATGATGCTTTCAAAATAGAACGCACGACGGATTCCGCTTATACTAATTCCAATTTCATTTGACCTCTTGAGATGTCGTTCCTGGGGTATTCCGAACATGGAAAGGTACTCGTTCAGTGCCTCTTCCCCTCTTCCTATCCCGCCGCCAGCCACCATTCTAAAGAGTGCGACACAATGCATACTCGCCATATCGCACAGGTATGGCAGCATCCGCTCTCCTTGCAGTTGAGTCGTCATTATGCTCGGGTGATTGAGGAAATTTGCATCTGGACCTTCAAAGTGCCTAATACACTCCAGTATGTAACCAAACGAGCTCGTGGCATATGATGCAAATGCTTTTCCTCGCTGTGTGACCTCAATTCTCATCTCGTCATGTATCTTTGAGGGGCCAGCCGATGCGGTAATGTCCTTTAACTCGAGGAAGTTACCCGGAGCCGTTTCGCTAAATGACATGTCAAAAATGAATTCTGTAGTGCCTGCCCGAGGGTAACCAATTCTCTCCAGCCTCTTCACCACATCCCCGACCGTGACGTGAGCCATTCGCTGGCCTCTCAAGTTCGACTTTTCAATCGACAAGTTCCACGTGGCGGTTATTATCAGGTGTGGCAGGAGACAACCAATCTTCTCGCTTGGCCTCTTGTACCAAGCCTCACAGTCTGCAATTGCATCGTACATTCCAATGTGATAGCGTCTCTGAGTGTTGCGAAGCCACGAAAGGAATAGTGTTGCCGTGTACCAATCATCGTATGAATTTGCTTCAGGGGGTTCGGCATTTTCATTGGGGCTCTTCAGGAGGAATCCCAAGAAGTCACGATGGATCATTAGTAAGTCTCGAATGGAATTGTTGGCGATGTAGATGGCCTTTTCACTTTCGAGCACATCTAGCATTTTCTGCGTAAGCGTCGTCAGGTTTGCAAATTGACTATCGGCAATTTCTGGATCACAGTATTCCAGCTCTGTCTCAATTTCCTCGGCCACGAGCTTTGCGTCATTTGCAAGTTCAGCATTTCTATTTCCTCCCTCATCTACAAGGGCGGACCTCAGCCGCTCCTTCAAGTCGAGGATTTCGTTAGCTTGCACGTCTCTTGCAACAGTCATTCTCTTCATGATAATTCTGCGAAGCGTGGCCATATCTACCAAAGGTATGTTGACCGACGGATAATTGGCTTGCCCGTCCTCGGCCCTTGCGATTCGCATTACAATTCGCTTGCTGTAGGGCGGCGCACCCATCTCCGACACATCATCCTCCACTATCACATTTTCCTCACGAACCGATATCGCGCAGGATGCGACAGCACCGATTGTCGAAAGGAATCCCTTTAGTCCCCGTACTGAAGCTGCTTGGAGATTCGGTGGCAGCGCATCAATATTGTCGACCCAGATTAGATGCCTGCTATAATTGAAGATGTGTCTGGCGGCATATACAACATCGGGGACCTTGAGTTCCTTGTCAATCTCATCAAGGATTAGGCGCAACTCCGGTTGTCGGGAGTGCTCCGCTATCAACCACTCATAGTAAGAGCACTTTTGGCGCTTACCAGCTAGCCCCAGAGCGTAGTCACCCTTCATTCTTGCCGCTTTGTTGCGGAGAATCTGGTACCTCCACGAAACGTCATGCGGAAAGACGTGGTGTTCCTGCTGTTCCAATAGAAATGCATACAACTTGAATTGGGGATTATTATCGGTTGACTCATTGGTGCAGAAAAGTCTGCCCAAATAGTCGGCGACTATACGCTCACCCAAGTACTCGCCAATAGTGTCAAGTGAGCGGGATTGTAGTGCTGCCAAGACAGTATCGACGCGGAGATTCAGGAGAGATACAAATGTCTTCCTAAATCTCGCTTTCTCCATATCTGACTTGACTTTCAACGCAACGGAGCTCTTGCCACAACCTCTTGGTCCCACTATACAGAGGAGATCCTGTGATTCGTGAAAATGTCGCTTGATGACTTCTTCTACTTCTCGCGGTTCGTATAGAGCCTTTAGGAAGTCCGAGTGACTTAGCATAAAGCGTCTTTGAAACTCGTCCTCACTTGGGTCTCCAAATGACACGTCAAATGAATACTTTGAGACTGAGTTGAGTTTCTTCAGAAATGAAACGTATCCCGGCTTCATTTTGTGACTTCCTTTTGGTCAGTAGTTAGCTAGCGATGCGGCCAAGGAACCTGACTAGGGGCTGTATATTGCTGAGTAGAAGTGAAGTACATCCCCCATCCCGACCTTGATTACTGGCACATGAAATGGTCAAATAGCCACCCACAAATCGACGAGACGCTCCATAATACACTGAGGCGCTCCCGTGAGTCAATAGTAACTTCGTAAATTGATAGGAATTTACTCGGGTATGGGAACCAAAGAGTACATCAATGAATCCTGCAGTAGGCTTACCTCTGCGAGAGTCGGAATTCTAGCCCTCCATCAACGAAATTCAAGTGTTGTCGTTGAGGAATTCGCTTATGTTCTCCTTCAGCTCAAGAGCACCCGACTGAAGACGACCAATTCAATCGCAATAGCGAGCCTTGACTGATGCCCAGTCATCTGAAGCGCTTCCCACTACCATTACCACCAAGTTCGGCCATTCAAGCTGAGAATTGTTGAATCATCATCTGAGTTATAAATTCCTCACTTCGCCACAAACAAGTAGGGCGGCCTCTCGGCCGCCCCTGAATCCTGCAATTGATGCAATATAACTTCACGGACAGGTTGGGAGGGTGTACCCTCCGCCAGTTAGAAAAGCGACCAAAGCCGAAAGATCAGCCAGGTCGACCGCACCCGCGCCATTCACATTGGCTTCCGGAACACAGGTAAACGTATAGCCGCCACCGGTCAAGTAACTGACCAGAGCCGAAAGATCGGCCAAATCGACTGCGCCCGCCATGTTAACGTTGCCAGTTGTACCTTCGCAACATCCGCTCACACGAATATCGTCGATATACCATCCTTCGCTGGTAGTAGCGCCATCGGATGAAAACCGGAACATGATCTGACGTACACCGGGATATGAAGCCAGGTTGAATTCGACTTTGGTCCAATCGTGGCTGCCTGAAAAGCAGCGCGTACCGGCCGGGAGCGTCGTTTCCAGATTGAGTTTGTACGGATACCCCCCGACTGGGTGCAGAGCGGTCCACTGACCACTCCCGGTCGAGATCATGACGACCGCACCATCCCATGCGGTGGAGTCATTCAACTGCTCCGCGTCAATACGGTGCCATAAGGTCAGCTTCGGTTTGTCCGGGACTAGAAACGGCGGGCTGTAGAGCCCGGCATCGCATTTGTCGACGTAGGCAACTGAGCCGGTTCCCCCCATCTTCCAGGAGTTGGCACTGCTGTGAAATCGACTCGTCTCTCTATGCCACTGCTCGGCGTATCCGGATGAGACACTCTTGTGCCTCCAGAATTCCTCGCCACCCTCCATGTCATCATTGAATCCTATCTTGTCACCGACAAACACGAGTATTGTGTCGCTGAATCCGCCGCCACTCGCAGAAGTAGTAGCTAACGTGAAGACCGCAATGTGCGGGTTGGGACAGGCAGGGTCTATGCTCACAGCAAAAGGAGTCGTGGAGACACCTTGTCCCTTCCAGACCAGGTCCGGATAGGTCGTTGTCCCTCGCATAATGGTAACATAAGGATCAGCGGATGACAGACTCCCTGAAATGTTCACCGCATCAAGTCCGGCGTTACTGATGGTCGTTGTCAACAATATCGTCTCGCCGGCCTGGGCCCGTCCATCATGATTCCCGATTGAGTCGGTGACTGTGCTGCCCACGAACTGGAGAACCGTAGCGGTCGGCGGTGCGAGCTTCTCGATTGCCGATACTGCTACCCAGTAGATTTTGTTTCCCGTTGTCGTGTGGCGGGTATAGAAAAGGTACTTCCCGTCGTGCGATAGGTGCGCACCGTATTCATCGGACGAACTATTGAAACTGCTCCCCAGATTGATCGGAGTTCCCCACCCGCCCAGGCTGTTTTTGAAACTCACAAACAGGTCCGTGCTCGCACCATTCCTTCCGGAATTGAAAACCATGTAGTGCCCGTCTGGAGCAATGCAGGGATCCCCTTCATACGTACCGTTGTTGATTGGTGCGCCGAGCAGTTCCACAACGGTATTCAGGCTGCCGTCCTTGTACGCCTTGAAGATTTGGTTGTTGCCTGGAATCGCGCGAGTTGAGCCGAAATACAACGTCCCATCAGACATCCGACTCCCACGCCATTCTTGACCAGAGCTGTTGATTGGGGCGGGCAGACTGACGGGCGTTCCCCATACTCCTGCGGTGTAATCTACCGTCCACAGATCATTTGTTCCGCCTACTTCCCTGCCGGTAAAAGTGAGAGTGTCTCCATTTGGCGAAAAGACCGGTTCGTGTGAAAGGCCGAAACCAGATAGAAACGGGGCATCGGTAAACGGAGTCCACGCCCCTCCCTCATATTTCGAATAGTACAGGTGTGCCGACGTATACGACGCATTTCCCACCCCAACAAAGAACATAGTACCGTCCGGTGAAAGCTCGGTCGCTTCAACCCAGGGACTGATTGCATTCAGTATCGCCGGGGCAAACAGAACGGGTGTTTCCCCGGGTGCAGGTTGACCAAAATACTGCTCGGGAATAGGGATTGAAGCATCTGCAGGGCCGGAGCGTTCATTGCCATAGAGGCGGGCAACGTTCAGGAGGATTACACAGGTTCCAATGACGAATAGAGTCTTCTTTGAGCAGTTCTTCCACATGTTGATTGTCTCCTTAGAATTGATTCAGAAAGACTGGATTGTTCTTTTCCGGGAGCCTAAGCCATGTGAGGCGGGAGATGGACAGGCGGCCCAACTATTAATCATAGACGTTCGGGGATACGATTTGTTGCAAACCTACATTCCATGAACTCCATGATGCCGGCACCGATTACTTCGATGATGGGGGAACTGCCGATTGAGCAGACCACTGGTTATGCAGAAATTTCGGCTGCTCTACCGAGTTGCCGAAATTTTGCCGGCTGGCTTTCCTGATCACGGACGTGATTGTCGATGACACCAAGGAATGATCGCTCGTAGTCGTGAATCTCCGCGTTGTCGCACATTTTGCGACCACCGTCCTCATTTATCATCTCAATGGACCCATGATGTACGGGAC
>JBATNE010000060.1:0-22562 GCA_049290195.1 Candidatus Zixiibacteriota bacterium | reverse complement strand
GTGAAAGTATAGACACCATGTGTGCTGAGATATTTGATGATGCCAAACTGAGCCCCGAAGAACAGGCGGTCAGCTCGCGCAAAGCGTTCGCCAGTCTTCTTCCCATGCTCAGGACCTATCGCTCCGGCCTGACAATTGCCTTTATCCTGCTGGCTACCGGGACGTTGATCTCCCTGATCTGGCCGGTCCTGCTCAAGCGGGCTTTCGATGTCGACCTCGCTGCCAAGGACTTTGGCGGATTGGTCCTCACGACCCTGGGGATCCTGCTCCTTCAGGGGCTCAACCTCCTCTTGCAGTACTGGCAACGGATCAAACTCGAAACGGTCGGCCAGGGGGTTATGACCGAGCTGAAGGGAAAGCTGTTCAGACATATCCTTTCGCTTGATGTGCCGTTCTATGACCGCAACCCGGTCGGCAAACTTCTGGCGCGTGTCGAATCGGACACCGAGTCATTGCGCCAGCTGTTCACGATGACTGCCGTCGTCCTGGCCGGCGACCTCCTCCTGGTGACCGGCACATTCGCGGTCATGTTCTACTACAGTTGGCGGCTGGCGGCGATTCTGATCACGATCTTTCCGGTTCTGATCATCATGATCTATTTCTTTGAGCGGCTGACGACCCCCAAGTTCCTTGCCGTGCGCAAGCGGACAGCGGAGATGATCGCAACGCTGACCGAATTCCTGCACGGGATGATGATCGTCCAGATCTTCAACCGGGAGCAGTACGCCCGCCATCGGATGAACACAGCCAACAAGGCGGCGTTTTCTTCAGATGTTTTCGGGACGCTGGCGGTGACCATTTTCTTCAACTTGGTCTCCCTGACCCAGTACCTGATGATAGGTCTGCTTCTGCTGTTCGGTATCGCCTGGGCGCGCGAAGGACTGGTGTCGGTCGGCACACTCTCCATGTTCATCATTCTGATCTGGCGCGCGTACGAGCCAATTTATAGGACATCGGAGCAGCTTTCGACCATCCAGAAGGCAATTGCCGGGGCAAAGCGGCTCTACGCGCTTCTGAATACCACACCGGCGCTGGTTGATTCGGTCCGACCGGTCACGTGGCCAAAGCTGGAACAGGGTGTTCGATTTGAAAACGTGTCGTTTTCGTACAACAACGACGACCACTGGCAGCTCAAGGATGTGTCGTTTGACCTGCCGGTCGGCAAGCGCTCGGCGCTGGTTGGCGTGACCGGAGGCGGCAAGTCTACCGTGATCAATCTGCTGCTTCGGTTCTATG
The DNA here is from genome assembly GCA_049290195.1 of Candidatus Zixiibacteriota bacterium. Lineage (GTDB taxonomy): Bacteria > Zixibacteria > MSB-5A5 > GN15 > FEB-12 > FEB-12. The sequence goes on along the minus strand of JBATNE010000060.1, from coordinate 21,326 downwards.
ATCCGCAGAAGGGTCGCATCATGGTCGACGGTATAGACATCCGCGAGATCAGTCAGGCCGATCTCCGGCGACGGTTCGCCCTGGTGTTACAGGACATATTCCTCTTTCCGGGGGATGTCCGGTCCAACATCGCCCTGGAGAGCACCGGCTACTCCGATGAGGATATCCAGCGCGCGGCCGAGACGGTCGATGCCCATCGGTTTATCCAGAGACTTCCCAACCAGTACAAGATGGAGGTCTCCGAAAAGGGTGCCAACTTCAGCCGCGGTGAACGACAGCTCTTGTCGTTCGCGCGGGCCCTGGTGGTCAACCCGGATCTGTTGATCCTGGACGAAGCGACCAGTTCGGTTGACCCGGAGACCGAGCGGGCCATTCAGGCGGCGCTCAAGAAACTGATGACCGGCCGCACCTCGCTGGTGATCGCCCACCGACTGACCACCATTCTCGATGTCGACGAGATTCTGGTGATTCGCCGAGGCGAGATTATCGAGCGGGGCACCCACACGGAACTGCTGTTGCAGAACGGTTACTATTCAAGGCTGTTCCATCTGCAGTTCAAACCAAAGAGCGGAGTTGTCGCAGATGCGTGAAAAGATTAAATGGTTTTGGAAATACTATAAGCACTTCCCGTGGGTGCTTGGCGTCCTCATTTTCCTGACGCCGGTACAGGCGATGCTGCAGTCATACGCCCCACGGTTGATGCAGTTCTCGATCGACTTCATCAAGTCCGGCCAATTGCCGGACAACAGCATCGGCAAATGGGTGATCGCGTTCGGCGATCGGCTCGGGCTCGGTCCGGAGAAGGCGCTCCCGATGGCGTATATCGTACTGGGCATTTTTTCGTTTGCCCTGTATGCCTTCGTCCAGGGACATCGTGCCTGGATGAATCGCCGGCTCGACTGGGCGATTCGTCAGGATGCCTTCAACGGAATAACGACCAAGGGACCGGACTTCTTCAACAAGTTCCGGACCGGCGATATCGTGACCCGGTTGACCGATGATGTCGACGGAAAGCTGTCGTGGTTTGCCTGCTCCGGCATATTCCGGTTCTACGAAGCGATCGCCATGGTGGTATTTACGATCATCATGATGATCAGTATCGATCCGTGGCTGACACTCATGACGGCCGGACCGCTTCCGATTCTGATCTTTGTCTTCTTCAGGACATCGCGCCTCCTGGACAAGCGGTACGAGCAGTTGCAGACATCGATCTCGTCCTTCAGCGCCGTCATGGAGTCCTGCTTCGCCGGCGTCCGCGTGGTCAAAGCGTACGTCCAGGAGAAGGCGCAGACCAAGAAGTTCGATGACGCCCTTGCGGTCCGCCGCAAAGCGGAGATCGATGCCGTCAAGTCAGGCGCGATTGTCGAATCGATGTATGCCTATACCTGGCAGCTCGGAATCGTAATCGTTCTTTTGGCCGGCGGCTACATGACGATCAAGGCGAACCTTTCGGCCGGAGCGCTGTTTGCGTTCGTTTACTATGTGACGTTCCTGTTCTTCCCGATGTATGACATCGGGCAGTTCCTGGTCAAGTCACTGCAGTCATCGGTGTCGATCGATCGCCTGACCGAACTTGAGAAAGTGGCGCCTATGGTGGCCGACACCGGCACCCGCGATGCCAATGGATCGCTAGCCGGCAATATCAGTTTCAAGAACGTCTCGTTTGCGTTTGCCGGTTCAGAGCGACGGATTATCGACGACATCTCGTTCGATATCAAAGCGGGTCAGACGATCGCGCTGGTCGGCAAAGTCGGCTCCGGCAAGAGCTGGTTGACCAACCTTGTCCCCCGTCTGGTTGACCCAACCGGGGGACGGATTGAACTCGATGGCCATGACCTTCGCGAGTTCAAGCTCGAGGACCTTCGCCGCAATATCGGCTATGTTCCGCAGGAGCCGATTTTGTTTTCCGACACGGTTCGGAACAACATTCGGTTCGGCCGCGAGGAGATTTCCGATGCCGTGATGGAGTGGGCGCTCGAGGTCTCGCAACTCAAAGATGAGATCGCGCAATTCCCGAAAGGGCTCGACACCACAATCGGAACCCGCGGCATGTCCATCTCCGGCGGTCAGAAGCAACGTCTCTCACTGGCGCGAGCGCTGGTGGGCAAGCCGAAGATTCTGATTCTCGATGACTGTACTTCGGCGCTCGATTCCCGCACCGAGGCTGCCCTCTGGGAGCGGCTGCACGAGGTGATGCCGGGAATGACGGCGATTCTCGTGACGCATCGCCCGGACACACTGGAGCGGGCGGACATGATCTACGTTCTCGATGAGGGGCGCGTAGCCGAATTCGGGACACATTATGATCTGATGGCCTCCGATGGCCAGTACGCTCGAATTTACAAGCGGTTCCAGTTGCAGGAAGCGGTAGACTAAGCAGACTAGTGTCGGGTCTCGATCCCGCATGAAGCGGGATCTTGGCCCGATCTACAAGCACGTACTACTGGGCACTTCGATTCCAAAGTGCTGCCGGGCGCCTCTGCCCGGCAGATTTGATCGCTATAGCACAAATTCTTCGAGAAGAACGCGTCAGGCAGAGGCGCCTGACGCCACTCTGAGTGGATAGGATTATGCGCCTACCAACGGGCTTCGACGCCGCTCAGCTCGACGCGGTTGGTTCCAGCCATTTTATCACGGACAAAAATGTCCTTGCTCGATTGTCGTTCTTCTTCTATTCTCAGGTGCGATACCGCGCCGACTTGACCTTCTAACTACCTGCCGGGGAGGAGTAAAACATGAATTCTTCAGGACCCCATTCGATTTTCAGAATCCTCAACTTAGCTGCCATATCATTTGGTTACTTTCTGGTACTGACCGGACATACCAACGCCCAAGTTGCCATTCCCTGGTCGACTTTGAGTAATTCTCCTCGTTCGGTTGCCATGGGAAGTTGTGGCGTAAATATCATAAGCCCGGAAACACCCATCTATAGTCCGGGAGCGCTGGGGATTTACGCTCTCGACCATGTACTTGCAGGCGCGCTGCCCAACAACACCGACTTCCATCATGAACTGGGAACCGTTCCAAACGACGTCAATTTCGCTGGAAATACCTATCTCCGCCGAAGGTACCAAACCTGGGGAGCAATTGCCGCACCGACCTATAAACTTGGGAAACCGGATTCAACCACCCAATTCCGACTTTCGGTCGGACTTGCCTATTCACATATCAGGTGGGACTGGGGGACGCAAGTAGATAACACACTAAAGGTATACGACCAGGTCAATTGCGTTTCCGGGGCCGTGGGGGTTGAGTTTCGTAAGTTCATTCGGTTCGGTGTCGGATATACATACAGACGGATCAGTTCGCATCTGCCGTTTGCAACCCGATCAATTATGGACGGCGAACTCTTGCAGATCACGTCAGCCTCCAAGGTTCACGATTATGGCTTGGTCGGGCAACTGAACCTTCATTCGCTTTTGCCCCACAAATTCTACCTGGGGCAATCGAGGAAGTATTTCCTTCATGTCGAAGTGACGCCATCGTATGGATACGTCAAATCAAATGTCGGCGACGCGATGGTCTATTCCGATTCCGCCTCGTATGATCAATTTGTCAGCGTAGTTTCCGAGGGGCCGGCAATCGGCGCCGCGCTCAAGATCAACGAGGCTGCCCTTTTGTCATTCTTCTGGTGCAGTGAGACGCAGAAACGGGGCCATCGAGAAACCAGACCACATGGCATCGAACTAGGGATCGGCGGAATTCTATTCCTGCGCCAGGGAGACGACGTTAGCAAAGTAGACATTGGATACAAAGGCACCGGCTTTGGGCTTTCGCTACGCGGTGTCACTGCCTGGCTCAATACCTTTGGCGTGTTCAATCGCATCCATGGTTCAATCGGGGAATTCGTCAGACGGCTCGATGTCTCATTCGATTATGCCAGGCGAAAACATGTAGATGACGTGACTGCGGGTCCATATTTGGTTCCGGACATCAAGTATTACAAGGTGACGATCTCGTTCGCCAATTAGGGCGCGGCGCTGTTCTCATTGGTGCAGAGTTGTAGGGCGGAACCCGTTTAGTGGTTCCGCCCTTTCCATTTGTTGGCAGAACCGCGCAAACGACAAGTCGTTTATGGGTTCTGCCCTACAAACCTACAAGGTATGGCAGGTAGACCCCGCGTGCGTAGAGGCGGTGGTGAGTGCTAAATGAGGGGAAAGATTGCTTCGTTGTTCCGCCTTCGGCGGATATGCCTCGCAATGACGCACCAAACTGAGATTGCCACGTCCAATCCCGCCAGCGGCGGGATTACTCCTCGCAATGACGAGTTCGCCCCCCCACTCAACCCCTCCCCCTCCCCTGCCGATACAAATCGTATCAACCCCTAATCGCTAACGGGAGCCCCGGAATGACGGAAAAACGGAAAGATCGGCGTTTCACCGCCAACGAAGCGCTCGCAGTCAAAGACGCTTCAAGCAAACTGACCATCGGGCTGCTTCAGGATATCTCGCACCATGGCCTCTTGATCACCGGCAAAGGACCGTTCAAAGTGAACGCGACTTACAAACTAAAGCTGATGCTTCCCAAATCAATCATGGGACATCGGTCGGTGGAGATCGATGCTCTCTGCAAGCGGGTGGCGAAGAACAAAGAGGCGAAGGGGTTCGATGCCGGGTTTTCGTTCAAGACGCTTGAAGGGGATTTGGATCTGGTGATTCGGTTTCTGGAAGCTGAGTATGCGGTGGTGGCGATCCCGGTGGAGTAGGGGCAATTCTTCAATTGATTGCAGTGGTGCCGCACCCGAAGGGTGCGAGATGTCGCCGGGCCGAGAGGCTCGGCGATTTCTTGTTCTTAGGAGTTCTTGTAGGTCGGTCGCCTGCAAAGTTCTTTGTCGAGTGGGCGCCCGACACTTCGAATGTGATTTGTGATGACCGCCCTTGTTGCTACCATCTCATTGTGAAATCCCTTCGTCGATTCTTCCATCCGAATTGTCTAGTAGCCCTGACCCATGTTACTTACAATCGTAGCCCGATTTTGGTGGAACACTTGTCTCTTTGGAATTACGCTATCCATTTGGCCCTTGAACGCTACTCGTTCGAAGTCTTAGCATGGGTGGTTTTGCCTGACCACCTGCATTTGTTGATTGATTCGCGAGAGTCTAGCGTCTCTCAGTTGATGAAAGTTGTTAAGATGTCATTCGCCGAGAAATACCGAAATGTTCATTGTATTTCCGGACCCGTTTGGCAGCATCGCTTCTGGGATCATATGATACGCGACGCGGAAGATTTTGAGGCTCAACTACACTACATTCACTATAACCCGGTAAAGCATGGGATTGTCAGCAGGGTGAGTGAATATCGACACTCCTCCTTTCATCAATATGTCGAGAATGGATATTATGATGTCGATTGGGGTCTGGATTTCAATGTTGATGAGAATCATGTTTACGGAGAATGAAGGATGTCGGGCCCCTCGACGGGGACCGACCTACGAAACTGGTGCTGCGACTTGATTGCAGTCCGTGACAGCTGCCAGCGATCGCTCATTCTAAATCTTGTCGCGACTCAGTACCGAGTACACTGTGAATAATTGCATAGATTTCCTCCGCTTTGAATGTCTCAATATCTAGCCCTAAATGAACTACTTCCAACTCTTCCAATAGACTCGACAAATGCCTAGCAAATGCTTCGAGATTGATAATCTGATGATGATCTACGGTCGCAATGCCCCTCTTGTTCACTGGATATCGAAACGACTCCGATCTTTGATCTAGTGCTGATATCTCCTTACAACTGATCCGAATACGGTCTGCAAATTCGTGAAGGTCAACATCATTGGGAAAGTACTTCACGAGCAACCTCTCCACTGTTTCAGCAAGCTTCTCCAAATTGTGACAGCTTTGGAGCACCGAATACACTTCCTCTTTAAAGGTAAAGGTAGCCAGACGTGTAGAATCACTCACGATCTGTTTTAGAGAAAGTTCTAAGGCATGTCGATACAAAAAGCAGACAGGATACGCCTCATAGTCACTGAACCGAGGCGCCTCAATCAAGGCGATGGCAAGGCGATCTGCGGCACGGGTATAGCCTTTCGCATACACTCCAAAATCCGATAGTGAGGTCTTAGAGAATCCGATCACGAAATTTGATTGGTTTGTCTCTCCTTCAAAAAACGTCACAGCATCCTCCATCTAATTGACATTCAATCTTCTCATCACCCCACCTTCACCCCTATCAATTCCACCAGCCCTTTCAGATCTTTCGCGCTCTTGATTTCGAAACGGACACCGCGACCTTCGGCGTACTTCTTCGCGCTATCGATAGCGGTAATAATATTCGCCGGGAGATCAAGAGCATGGGCCGCTCTCACCGCGGCCTCCCCTAATACCAACGAGAAGCGGAAGTGGCCGTCGGCCGGTGTCATATAGACAATCACCCGGTCTTTCTGCACCAATCGCATCCCCCAGCCGGTCGATTTGCCGGCGAATTTCCAGGTCTCGGTCATGGGTGGATATTTGGCAATGATCTCGGACTTGAGGTTGGTCCAGATGGGGTAAGTTTCGGCGAGGGCTTCTTTCAGGTCAGTGTCAGTGGGCTGGTGGTCTTTGTCATCGAAAGCGCTGAGTGTCATAGTCTCTCCCGGGTTGTGAAGGGGAAAGATAGGGAGGGGCGCTTGGATATTCAAGGGGGAGTTTGTCACCCTTCGACCACGCTCAGGGTGACCGGTAGGATGCTCAGGGTGACAGGTAGTCTTGTAGGTCGAGGCTCAGCCGAGCTATTCGTTCCGTGAGGCTCGACAGATGATGGCTAACCGTCGGGCTGAGCGGAGTCGAAGCCCGACAGGGACGATCACATTTCGACTCCGCTCAATGCGACGATAATTGTGGCCCACCCTAAAAGGGTGGGAGTTCTTCTCGATTGAACCCACCCTAAAGGGTGGGCACAAACTTGTGCGTCATTGCGAGTCCCAATCCCGCTTTCAAGCGGGATGGGACGTGGCAATCTTAACCCTCATTCAGCACCCGCTTACGCTACAACGCATGCGGGTTACTTGTCCGGTGGCCCACCGCTTTGCGGTGGGTTTCATTTGCCAGTCTTGTAGGTCGAGGCTCAGCCGAGCTATTCGTTCCGTGAGGCTCGACACCTTCTCTGGTGGCCCACCGCTTTGCGGTGGGTTTCATTTGCCAGCACACATGTAGGTCGGGTTGAAACCCGACACGTGGTTACTTGGTGTCGGGTCTCGATTCGCGCACTGCTCATCTTGGCCCGACCTACACATGGCCTGCAAAAACCGGCCAGAATCGCGCCAGAAGCTGAGTTGGGCGGTGTATATGGAGGACCTTGATTCGAAGGGCGACCTATGCCTGACAACTTCTGGCTGGAAAGAGAAGACAGTATGACTCTGCTATGTAGCGAAAGACCTCGGCCTACTGCAGTTTCTCTATTGTGAATACGCAGGGCGTATTAGTCCAGACAATGTCTGGTCTGAAACGAACCCAATTGCTTTCGGCCCAAGTTGTTGAACCAACGAAAGAAGTGGAAATTGGAGCCTGAACAAAACGAACCCAATCGAACCCAATGGCTGCTTAATTGAACCCACCCTAAAGGGTGGGGCACAAAGACGTGGTGCCACTTTTCCTCAAACTTGACGCCAATGGACAGATTTTGCACCTTTGACCGTCCCAAAAGGACAGACTATGTACATACTACAAGCCCAACTACCGTTCATCGCGCAAGCCGACAGCCTGCTGAGCAAGAAGGCGCCTGAAGTCGTCGTGGACTGGCTCATGGTCGGGATCACGATCGGCGTATGCCTGTTGATCGGGCTGGTCCTGGAGCAGTTCCTCTTCAGTCGCTTGAAGAAACTGGCCGACCGGACCGACTGGAAAGGGGATGACATCATCCTCTCCGCCCTTCGCGGCGTGACCACGTTCATATTTCTGTTGATCGGCCTGTTCTTCGCCAGCTATTCCCTGCCGATCGCGCCGGCGATGCTGGCGCTGGGGCATAAAGTTCTGCAAGTGCTGTTCATTATTTCGTGCACGATCATTCTCGGACGGATCGCGGTCGGGTTTGTCACTCTGCCGGCATCGAAAGAAGATAACCAACTTCCCTCGGCATCGATCCTGACCTATATCGCGCGCGCTTCGGTTTATCTGATCGGCGTGCTGGTGATCTTGCAGACGCTGAATATCTCGATCACCCCGCTGTTGACGGCGCTCGGTGTCGGCGGTCTCGCGGTGGCGTTGGCATTGCAGGATACGTTATCCAATCTGTTTGCCGGGATTCATATACTGGCATCGAGAAAGATTCGCCCCGGCGACAATATCAGACTGGAAACCGGCCAGGAAGGACGCGTGGTTGACATCAGCTGGAGGACGACATCGGTGCTGGGACCATCGAATCATCTGGTGATCGTTCCGAATACGCGGGTGGCATCGAGCATCGTGATCGATTTCGATCAGCCGGACAAGGAAATCGTTATCGTGGTAGGGCTGGGTGTCGGCTACGATACCGATCTTGCAATGGTGGAGCGGGTGGCGCTTGAAGTGGCGCGCGAGGCGCTCAAGGATGTTGTCGGCGGCGTGCCGAGTGCCGAACCGACCTTGCGGTTCACCGATTTCGGCGATTACAGTATCAAATTCAATGTGGTGCTTCGAGCCAGACAATGGAACGATCAGTTCCTGTTGAAGCACGAATACATAAAACGGCTACACAAACGGTTTGCCCAGGAACGGATCAGCATTCCGCATCCGATCCAGACAGTGCATGTCAAAGATGAGCGCCATAAAACTGCCGACTGAAAAGATCAAGAACAAGTTGAGGCGCCACCGGGCGTTTAAACGGGTCTCCGGTAAAATCGGGATGTCGCCGGGAACGTTGATTCCGCCGGCCGACGGAAGAACCGGGCCGATCAATATCTCCGCGTTCCATTATGACGACATGATGCTGGACGAGAAGAAGAATGTCGTTTCGATCGAGTCGGTATTGCCGCCGAAAGAAGCGACCGGAGTGACCTGGATTGACATCGACGGCATACACGACACGGCCCTTATCGAGAAAGTCGGCGCGCATTTCGGGTTTCATCCGCTGGTGCTTGAGGATGTGGTCACACCGGATCAGCGCCCCAAACTTGAAGATTACACCGATTACCTCTTTGTGACGCTCAAGATGCTCACGCTTGTTCCCGGAGAACAGGAAGTGAAGATCGAGGAGATCAGCATCTTGGTCGGCGCCAATTACCTGATAACGGTGCAGGAGACCGAAGGGGACTGTTTTGAGCCGGTGCGGGAGCGGATTCGTCGCGGCAAAGAGCGGCTGAGAAAAGCCGGGCCGGATTACCTGATGTACGCTCTGATCGATGCCATAGTCGATAACTACTTCGCGGTTCTCGAGACACTCGGGGAGCGATTTGAACTGTTGCAAGAGACGGTCATTACCCAGCCTGACCCGAAGACGCTTCAGACACTGCACCGGATGAAGAGCGAACTGATCTATGTGCGGAAGTCGGTCTGGCCGCTGCGGGATGTGATCAACGGACTGCAGCGGAGCGAGTCAAAGCTGATCAGCCGGACGACCGAAGTGTATCTGCGGGATGTCCATGACCATACTATACAGGTGATCGATACGATCGAGACCTTTCGGGATATGCTCTCCAGCATGCTGGACATTTATCTGTCATCGGTGTCGAATCGGCTCAATGCGGTGATGAAGGTGCTGACGATTATTGCAACGATCTTCATCCCGCTGACGTTCATAGCGGGCGTCTATGGAATGAATTTCGAGTTTATGCCGGAGCTTCACTGGCGCTGGGGATACCCGGCGATCATGGGGCTGATGTTTGCGATGGGGCTCGGTATGCTGTACTGGTTCCGCCGCAAGAACTGGCTATAGGATCGATTTCTTAGTTTCCCGATGAATCTCTTTTCTCACCCGCCAATTATTGTCCTGGCCTGTGTCTTTCTGCTCATCGCCGTTCGACAGATCGGACGGTTCCGCTTGCAGATCTGGCAGATCATGTCGCTTGGGGCGATCGCGGTGCTGGCGACCGGGTCAATCTCCCCTGTCGACGCAGCCAAAGCGATCAATATCGATGTGCTCTTGTTCCTGTTTGGTATGTTCGTCGTTGGCGAGGCGCTGGATCAATCCGGGTATCTATATCAGCTTTCGCACCGGATGGTGATCCGGGTCAGGATTTCCGATCAGTTGATTCTGGTGATTCTGTTCGGCATGGGGCTGTTAGCGGCGCTGTTGATGAATGATACGCTGGCGATTGTCTGCACGCCGCTCATGCTGTATTTCGCCAAGGAATATGGCCTTCCGGTCAAGATGCTCTTGATCACGCTGGCGTTTGCGGTGACGACCGGCAGCATGATCAGCCCGATCGGCTCGCCGCACAATCTGTTGGCGGCAGAAGCGGGCGGGCTGACCAACCCGTTTTTGACGTTCTTCGCTTACCTAGCGGTGCCGACCGCGATAAATCTCTGGCTCTGCTATGTCTTTCTCAGGAGGTACTATCGAAAGGAACTGCACGCGACTCCTTTGAATCATGTCGAACGGGATATACGAGACCCGCAATTGGCGAAACTCTCCCGCCTGTCGATCTGGATTGCGCTGGGGATGATCGGGATCAAGATAGCAGCGCCGTTCTTGTGGCCCAGAACAGAATTTCATCTTACCTGGATTGCGTTAGCGGCAGCGGCGCCGATACTGTCGTTTGGTCGACAGCGGCTCAAAGTACTGAAGCAGATTGACTGGACGACGCTGCTTTTCTTTGTGGCGATGTTTATTGTGATGGATTCGGTCTGGCGGACAAGTGTGGTCCAACAGGCAATCGATTCATCGGGATTGAATCTCGATTCAACCGGGGTCATTCTGGGATTGAGTGTTGTCGTCAGTCAGTTGATCTCAAATGTACCGTTTGTGGCGCTGTATGCCGGTCACCTGGCGCACAGCGCGAGCGGGGCGGCGGCTTACATTGCCCTCGCGGCGGGAAGCACACTCGCGGGGAACATGTTCATTCTGGGGGCGGCGAGCAATGTGATCATTATCCAGAACGCCGAGAAGCAGGGAGAAACGATCACCTTTCGGGAATTCGCACGGATCGGCGTCCCGCTGACTATTGTCCAACTGATCGTGCTCTGGGGATGGCTAAGCCTATATAGCCTGATCCTCAGTAGAGTTCTTTGACGACATCGACCGTGGTGTCTTCCCCCAATCGGACCGAGAAGCCGCGCTTTTCAAAGACCGAAATCATCGGCCGATTGTCGGTGGTCGTCTGTGCAACAATCCGTTTGAATTTCCAGGTCTGCGCGATCTCCATGCAGTAGTCGGTTAGCATACTCCCCAACTCCTTCTTCTGCCAGGCATCGGTGATGAGTACCGCGTACTCAACCGCTTCGTGATCCGGATCGGCGATCAGGCGGCCGACACCGATCAGTTTGCCGTCGAGTTCAGCCACAATGGCGATCTCGCGATCGTAATCGATATAGCAATAGCGGGTGGCAACTTCGTGCGATGCCCACTCAAAGAAATAGCGGAAGCGGGAATAGATCGTCTCTTTCGAGCAAGAGCCGAGCATTTCCATCCAGAGCGGTTCGTCTTCGGGCTTGATCGGCCTGAAGATCAGTGACGTGCCGTCTTTCAACGTAACTTCCTTGACATACTTTTCCGGGTACGGCCGGAGGGCGAGATGGGCGTACGGCTCAAACGGGCGGCCGATGAGGTCTTGATCGAGAATGATGCGGGCATCGAGCGCGATGACATCATCGGGAGTAGCCAGAAGCGGATTGATATCCAGTTCTGTGATTTCCGGATAGTCTGCGGCCAGGTATGACAGCCGAATCAACATCTCGGTCAGCCGGTTCAGGTTGACAGGCGGCCGACCGCGATAGCCGTTGAGCATCGGCCAGATCTTGAGCGATTCCAGCATGAGGCGCGCAAGGCGTTCGTTGAGGGGCGGAAAGCCGAGGACGCGGTCGGACAGAAGTTCTGCGCCGATCCCCCCCATACCGACCATCATGACGGTCCCAAAGACTGGATCTTTCTTGACGCCAAGAATCAGCTCGACAGCGGCGGTCATGTCGGCCATCCGCTGCACGGTGACGCCGTCGATGCGGGCGGCCGGACACTTGGCGGCGACCGATTTCATCATGGCATCGTACGAACTTCGAAGTGCGGCTTCGGTGCGAATGCTGAGTGCCACCCCGCCGACATCCGTTTTGTGCGTAATATCGGGCGAGAGAATCTTGAGGACGACCGGATAGCCGAGTTGATTGGCAGCCTGTATGGCTTCGTCAACGGAATGAGTCTCAACCGGACAGGTCGTTGGGATGCCATAGGTCTCCAACAGCTCTTTGGATTTGGATTCCGAAAGTATCTTGCCGGCGGTAAGGGCATCTTCGAGGAACGCCGTGCGATGGGTTTGCCGATCGATGTCAAATTCGAGGGAGACTTCTTTCGGTGTCTCATAGAGAATCTTGAGATTGCGTGAATAGGCGACCAGGGTCATGAAGGCGCGAACTGCCTGTTCGGGGGTGCGATAGGCGGCGACACCGTTATCAATAAGTGTCTGAATCCCCTCTTTCATGCTGGCGCCGCCGAGCCAGGCGGCGAGAATCGGCTTGGACATGGTCTGCTGGAAGGAGCCAATGACTTTGGCGACAGCGGTTGGATTGGTCATCGCCTGCGGCGTGAGAATGACCAGCATGGCATCGACATTGGGATCGGCGGCGACGATCTGAATTGCTTTCTCGAATCGCTTGGAGTTGGCATCTCCGAGGACATCAACCGGGTTGCCATGCGACCAGAATTCCGGGAGAGCGACATTCAATTGCTCGATTGATTCATCGGTAAGTTTGGCGAGCGTTCCTTTGGCGGCAATCAGAGCATCGGTTGCCATAACTCCGGGGCCGCCGGCATTGGTGATAATGCCGAGGCGCGAGCCAAGCGGGATCTTGTTGCGGCCGATCAATTCGGCGCAGTCGAATATTTCGCCGATGTCATCGACTCGCGCGATTCCGATCCGCTCGAACGCGGCGTCATAGACGGCATCCTCGGAGGCCATCGCGCCGGTATGCGAGGCGGCAGCTTTTGCCGACTCCGGGAATTTCCCAGCTTTATAGGCGAGAATCGGTTTGGTGCGGGCAAAGGCGCGCGCGGCGGTCATAAATTTGCGTGCCTGCGAAATTGACTCGATATAGAGGATGATTGATTTGGTGTTGGGGTCCTCACCGAGATAGTCGATCAGGTCACCGAAATCGACATCGAGACTGTTGCCGATCGAAATGAAGGACGAGAAGCCGATTTTTCCTTCGATTGCCCAATCCAGTACGGAGGTGCAGAGTGCGCCGGATTGTGAAATGAAAGCGACATGCCCGGCTTTCGGCATGCCGTTGGCGAAACTGCAATTCAAGCGCAAGCCGGGAACGATGACGCCCAGGCAGTTGGGGCCGATAATGCGCATCTCCGGGAAGTTTGATGCCTCGCGGGCGACTTGTTCTTCGAGCGCCTTTCCCTTTGAACCGATCTCTTTGAATCCGGCCGACATGATGATGATGCCGTGCACCCCGGCCTCGCCGCAGAGACGGACATGGTTGGGGACTTGCGCCGACGGGGAGCAGATGACTGCCAGATCCGGTACACGGGGGACGTCTTTGATCGTGGGGTAACATGGTATCCCCATGACCGCTTCGGATTCCGGGTTCACCGGATAGACGACACCGCGAAAACCGCCGCCGACCAAATTGGAAAGGACTTTGCCGCCGACACTGTTGGGGTTGATGGTCACGCCGATAACGGCGATCCGCTGAGGATTGAATATCGAATCAAGTTTACGTATGCCCATAACTACTTCCGGTCAATTTGTTGGGGACAAATATATCCAATTCCCCCTTGAAAGCAATCGCGGGCAGGAAACAGGACTACCAGGATCAGAATAGGTAGATCAGAAGATACATAACGGCCAGGGCGGCGTAATTGGTCCGCATGAACCACTTCTCCCCCCAGCTGATTCCGCCAAAGCGGTATGTGGAGAGCGGCCAGAGAAAGGGAGTTGGGAAGAAATCGATCGTGTGAGTTGGGATGTCGACCAGGATATGAACAAGCCAGGCAAACGCGGGCCACGGGACCGAACCGGCAAGGTACCACCAGGTAAAGAAGCCGATTATCCAAACCGGAATGCTGTGGGTAACATCGTACACCCGGTACACCCAGTTGGGGATGGAGGCAGCGATCTCCTTATAATTGTTCTCGTCGACCTTCTTCCACTGCTTGCGCTGCTTTTTGATCGCCTGAACGGCCATCATGGGAGCGAACGCGAGGAGATCGGGAGCGGTGCCGAGCGCAATTGCCAGAAGCTGTTCAGGAGTACGAGCCTCCTTGAACATCAGGTTGGACCAGAGGGCGTGTGAGATAACATCCATTTACTTAGTTCCCAATATAGGTTGCTCATAGAACAATGGAAAGGAATGGATGTTTCCGATCGTTTCGGGGCAAAACAAGAAACCGCCCCCCTTTCGGGGAGCGGTTTTTCCAGGTGAATTGCGTGATGTCGCGTAGTCTCTTAGATGCAGCTGGGGAGAACGTAGCCGCCACCGGTCAGGTAACTTACCAGTGCGCTCAGATCGGCGAGATCGACTGCGCCGGTTCCGTTGACGTTTGCAGCCGCGCTGCAAGGGAGCGTGTAACCAGCTCCGGTCAAATAAGCAACCAGAGCGCTTAGGTCAGCGAGGTCGACTGTCCCTGATTGATTGACATTTCCGCGCGTACCGCTGCAGCAGTTACCTGCAATGATGCCGTGAGGACCGGCGCCGGTTGGCACGACCCCGTGGCAGACTTCGCATTTGTTCAGCGTTCCGGCATATCCCTGAAGAGCAATATTCTGAACGTTATCCCGGGCGTTACCGCTGGGGAGGATGGCGTGTGGTTCGCCATGGCAGGCGCTGCAGTAGAGACCGCCGTGCCCTTTGGAATTGCGAAACAGCTTGCCTGGTTCTTCGGCATACTGGGCGCCGTGACAGGTAGTCGCGCCGCAGGATGGTTCCTGAAGCCACGGTATGCGGCCGTTGCGGATGCTTGAACCAACTTGAGAGACGGAACCGTGACAGCTCTGACAGGTGAAGCCATGTTGTGTTTTCATGACATCGCGAAGGCACTGAGTGTTCGGTCCCGGGTGACATTTGTAGCAATCGTTGGTGATACTGCCATGTTTGCTGTGGACGGCCTCGGACAACGACGGCAACCCGGGTTTGCCGGGAGTCCCGAGGGCGTTGGACGAATGACAGCTGGCACACAGAATGGGGGTGTTATTCGGATTGTAGCCGTCTTCGCTTTCATGCTTGTTGAGCAGGGATTGCACGGACGAGTGGCATCCGGAGCTGACGCAATTGATTTCGTTGGAGACCGGTATAACCGGCTGGGTTGTCGCCAGCAATTGGCCGCCCTGATCGTAGGCTTTGAGCAGGCCGAGTTGGTAAGGATCCTCGGTAATGAGGTTGGCGTCGGTGTACGGGGTGATCGGTACGCCCGAAACGATGAAATAGTTTTCGAGCGCCGACATATCGCCGCTGAGTCCGACACCGGTGAGGCCGATGTTGGGCTGGAGCGTGGCGCCGAAAATGGCGTTGGCATAGGTCCAGAAATTGGTCTTGCCGACCGAGTAGGTATTGCCGGGGATTTCGTAAGTGACGTGGATATTGGATGTCACAATAGCCGGGTTGTGGGTGGCATCTCCCACCTGGATGACCTGAGCATGGATATTGTTGTACGGTGGCAGGACGACGAGAGTCGAGAAGTCCTTGTTGCTGCAGTGCATACCGAGATCGTTCCATCCGATGATGATGTCGCGGGCCATAAGCGGGGAAGCGGCCAGACAGAGCAGGAGCGCGAGCCTGAGAGTCCTCACGTGTACCATTCCTTTCCTCCCAGTAAGAGCTATCGACAAACGACAGACCGGTTCCGAACGAACCGCTGCCTTCCTGTTGGTAATGAAGCCGACCGGGGTGTCAGTCTGTGGTGGACTTGGCGGAAAAACGTTGAATCACGCCTTGTACATGAGAACAGACGTGGTCACAGAGTTGAAAAATACCCGGATTGGCAACACTATAAAGGACATAGGAGCCTCTTTTTTCTTTCTTGACCAGACCAGATGCAGTAAGAATAGACAGGTGGCGTGAGATATTGGGCTGGCTGCAGCCGAACATCTCCACCAGTTCCTGAACCGACTTTTCGCCGGCTTTGAGTTCTTTGAGCATTTTGAGCCGGGTCGGATCGCTGAGGGCCTGAAAGCACTGGGCGATGAGTTCCAGCTGTTGATCAGAGACTTTTGAAAAATCTTTTACTTTTGTGCTTGCCATGATAACAATATAACTATATACTTATATGGTTGTCAAGTGAATTATCAGGAAAGGAAGAAAAAATGACGGTAGAGAATGGCGTCCGCATTGTAGCCGGGACGATGATTCTGATCAGTCTGGGGCTGTATCTGGCGTTCGGCCCGTACGCTCTGTTGTTAACAACGTTTGTCGGGGTGAATCTGATTCAGTCGGCACTGACCGGGTTCTGTCCGGCGGCGATGATCCTCAAGAAGGTCCTTCCCCCCCCATCGGCGAAGAAATAGAACGGCGAGGCTACCATGAAACGATACCTATCACTGGTCGGACTGGTTGTGGTGCTGGCGCTTGCGGGAGCGGGCGGCTGCAGTCACGAGACCAAATTGAATTCGGCATCAAAGACAGACAAAGTCTATGACGTAAAGACCGTCAGGGTGTCGACCCTGCCCGGTTCGGGGACCGATGCACTGTCGGGCACAATTGCCCCGCGCAATCGCGCCGAGATTGCGGCCCGCATTCAGGCGCGGGTCGAGTCGATTCCTGTCAAATTGGGAAGCTCGGTGCGGACCGGGGATGTCCTGGCCACACTAGATATGCAGGACCTCAAGGCACGGGTGAGCCAGGCAAAGGCCCTGGCCGACCAGGCATCACAGGAACTGGCACGCTATACGAAGCTACTTGAGCGCAAGCTGGTGTCTCAGCAGGAATATGATCGAATTCGCGCGGCCTCCGATGTGGCCGCGGCGGGACTTGAGGATGCACAGGCGGCTCTGGGATACGCCCGCATTGTGGCGCCGTTCAGTGGAACGGTTACGCAGAAGGGGATCGACATCGGGGATATGACGTCACCGGGACGGATTCTCTTCAGTATCGATGAAAGCGCAGAACTTCGGCTGGTCGTGGCAATTCCGGAATCGCACCGCTCCGGCATTATGCTCGGCGATTCGGTTCAGGTGGAAGTACCATCGATCAATACCACCGTCAAGGGTGCGGTGGCGGAAATTTCCAACGGCGCTGATGCGGTCACACGATCCTTTGAAGCCAAGATATCTCTCCCCCGACTGGAGACACTTCGTTCCGGGCAATACGGTCTCTTGCACCTGCAGTCGGATAGCGCGTCCGGGATGTTTGTGCCGAAATCGGCGCTGGTCAATCGCGGCCAACTCGAGATCGTCTACGTCGTAGATGATTCTTCCCGGGCGGCAATGCGGCTGGTCCGCACCGGCCGGCAGATCGGCGCCAATGTGGAGGTAGTCTCCGGGCTGATGCCCGACGAAGAAGTGGTGGTGGATTGTCCGCCGACACTGGCCGAAGGGGATCGGATCAAGGCGGGCCTATGAGCAGTTCAGAACCGAAGTCCGGGAATAATTCCAGCGGCCTTGCAGGCACGCTGGCCAAGGCATTCGTCAATTCCAAGCTGACTCCCCTCTTAGTCATGGCCTCCATTCTGCTCGGCGGGCTGGCGATCATGCTGTTACCGCGCGAAGAAGAACCGCAGATCAAAGTGCCGATGGTGGACGTGCTGGTGTCGGCGCCGGGGTATGAGGCAAAGGAAATCGAGACCCGGATTACCGCTCCGATGGAAAAGCTGATCTGGGAGATACCGGGAGTGGAATATGTCTACTCCATCTCGCGGCCGGGCGAAGCACTGGTTATTGTCAGGTATCTGGTGGGACAGGATATCGAGCGCAGTCTGGTCAAGCTGAATCAGAAACTGCAGTCCAATTTCGACCGGATACCGCCGGGGGTTCCGTTTCCCCTGTTGAAGTCAAGGTCTATCGACGATGTCCCGATTCTGGCGCTCACATTTCACAGTACCAAAGAAGATCATCTGATGCTTCGGAGGCTGGTGGCGGAAGTCGAAAACCAGGTGAAGCAAGTGCAGGATGTTTCGGAGACATCGATCATCGGCGGGTTGCGTCGTCAATTCCGCGTCCAGTTGAATCCGGGGGCACTGGCGGCTAGGCATCTCGACCCGTTGAAGGTTGCGGAAGTATTGCAGCAGGCGAATCGGCAGTCAACATCAGGCGTGATGAACCGATCGAATAGACAGATCCTTGTTGAGACCGGGGGATTTCTCCGCAGCATTGAAGATATCAAGTCGCTCGTAGTTGGGGTGACCGATGACAAGCCGATCTATCTTGGCGATATAGCGACAGTGGTCGATGGCCCTGAGGAGATGTCGCAGATCGTTCTGTTCGGGTCAGGAGCGGGGAACGGCAACCCGCACGAAGAGGAACCGGCAGTGACGCTGTCTATCGCCAAGCGACCCGGCACTAACGCCATAAGTGTGGCGAAACGGGTGTTGGCAAAAGTGGAGGGGCTGAAGGCGACAATTATTCCCAACGATGTTGCCGTTACAATTACCCGTCACTACGGTGAGTCGGCGGAAGAAAAGTCCGACGAGCTGCTGTACCACATGCTCATTGCAATCGTCTCGGTTTCCCTGCTCATCCTGTTATTCCTGGGATGGCGGGAATCTCTGATCGTAGCGCTGGCGATACCTTCGACTCTGGCGCTAACGCTATTGGTATTCTACCTCACCGGATTCACGCTCAACCGGATCACGCTCTTTGCGCTGATCTTCTCGATCGGTATTCTGGTCGACGACGCTATTGTGGTGGTGGAGAATATCACACGGCATTTGCACCTGATTCAAAATCAGGGACGGTCCTGGGCCAAGGTATCGATAGAGGCGATATCCGAAGTGGGCAATCCGACTATTCTCGCCACCTGGGCGGTCATTGCGGCGGTATTCCCCATGGCGCTCGTTGGCGGGTTGATGGGGCCGTACATGCGGCCGATCCCGATCGGCGCGACGGCAGCCATGTTGATTTCCCTCCTGGTGGCGTTCATTGTCACGCCCTGGGCGGCGGTACGAATTCTGGCCTGGAAGAACGGCGCGGCCCATCTGGCCGGACATGCAACCACGACCGAAGACCGAGGGACGCGTCTCTATCGCAAGGTGATGGGAGAAATCATTCATCGGGCTCGCACGCGTCGCCTTTTCCTCGCGACTATTGTGCTTCTGTTTGTGGGGGCGGCGGCACTGGTGGTGATCGGATTTGTACACATCAAGATGCTTCCGTTTGACAACAAGAACGAATTTCAGGTTGTCCTCAATATGCCGGAAGGCAGTACTCTGGAGACCACGGCCGAGGCGGCGCGGGAGATTGCGCACAGCATCAGCACCGAGCCGGAGGTCATTGACTATCAGGTGTACGCCGGAACCTCTTCCCCCTTCAATTTCAATGGTCTGGTACGGCACTACTTCCTCCGTCGTGGTGCGCCGGTGGCGGATATTCAGGTCAATCTGGTTTCACGGCACGATCGTTCCGCGCAGAGCCATGACATTGCCAAGCGGATTCGTCCGCGGGTGCATGCAATTGCGGACAAATACCACGCCCGTGTGGCGGTAGCGGAAGTTCCGCCGGGACCGCCGGTGCTGCAGACGCTCGTGGCGGAAATCTATGGTCCCACTGATTCATCCCGCACCACCTTTGCCCGCGAGGTGCGTTCGATCTTCCTCACCACTCCGGGGGTGGTCGATGTGGATGCGTACCTTGAAGATGATCAGCGCAAGACGCGCCTGTTGATCGACCACGAGAAAGCGGCGCTTCACGGGATATCGGCCGAGCAGATTGCGCGTACGCTCCAGCTGGGTATGTCCGGACTGGTTGTCGATCTGGTTCACCAGCCGAGAGAACGCGAGGATCTTGATCTGGTGCTCGAATTGCCGCGAGGAGAGCGAAGCACACTGGGGCAACTCCTCAATTTGAAAGTGACCGCTCCTCTTGGAGCGACGGCCGGTGGCGCGCCGGTATTGATACCGTTGTCGGAGCTGGTTCGTGTGGAGAATACGATTGTCGACAAAATGATATATCACAAGAATCTGATGCCGGTGATCTACGTAATCGGCGATGTGGGCGGGGCCGCGGAAAGCCCCGGCTATTCCATTGCCGACATGAACACAAAGCTCCGGGAACTGGACATGACCCAGTATGGCGGGCGGAAACATGATCTGGAAATCCTGAACGCTCAACAGCCGTTTACCACCGATGAGCCGGTGCTCAAGTGGGATGGGGAATGGCACATCACGCTCGAAGTATTTCGGGATATGGGGTTGGCGTTCGCCGCCGTACTCGTACTTATCTACATCCTCATGGTGGGATGGTTCAAGTCCATGCTCACTCCGATCATTGTGATGGCGGCAATTCCATTCTCGCTCATCGGGATTTTGCCGGCACACGGTCTCATGGGTGCATTCTTCACGGCAACTTCGATGATCGGCTTTATGGCCGGGGCGGGGATTGTGATCCGCAATTCGATCATCCTGGTCGATTTCATCGAGCTGCGCATTGAACAGGGCATGTCCTTGCAGGATGCCGTTATCGACGCCGGGGCTGTTCGGTTCCGGCCGATGGTGCTGACTGCCGGAGCGGTGATTGTCGGTGCCGGAGTAATCCTCTTTGATCCGATCTTTCAGGGATTGGCAATTTCACTCATGGCGGGTGAAGTGGCATCGCTGTTCATCAGTCGTATGGCCGTTCCGATTCTGTACTATATCGGACATCGCAAGAGACTTGAGAAAACGACTGCCGCTACCCCGGCCGGTTGATGCCGGATTAGCTGAATAGAGGAAGCCCGCGATCGTACTGACCGCGGGCTTTCCTATTAGTAGTGACTCATTCGAATCATGGGCAATTGGGGATGACGTATCCGCCACCGGTGAGATAGCTCACCAGGGCGCTCAGGTCGGCAAGGTCAATTCCACCTACTCCATTGACGTTGCACTCAAGGAAGCACCCAATTGTGAATCCTCCGCCGGTCAGGTAAGAGACTAGCGCGCTGAGGTCGGCAAGATCGACCCCGCCTGCTCCGTTGACGTTGCCGCGAATACCGATACAGCAACTCGTGACGCAGACCGGCTTAATGTGGTTCACCAGCCATTTGCGCGCCTTATAGACGTTGGAAGAAATGATAGATGATGAAGTCCCATCGAGCCCGGTGAGGGCAGCGGTGTAGACGAACAGCGTATCAGTAGGTCCAATGGTAG
>JBATNE010000059.1:0-4393 GCA_049290195.1 Candidatus Zixiibacteriota bacterium | reverse complement strand
AGTGATACCAGTGCGATAGGTGGTGATCCAGGCTGGTCAACAACAGCCTTTTGAAGGACAAAAACAGCTTGCGAATTTCGTGCCATGCCAACCGCCTCAATACTCACACTATCCGAAGCTCTCCGCCTTACCGTCAGACTATTAAGCCAAATCCCCGGCACCTTTTCTTGGCAAAACATACTCAAGATAGCTGCGGGCTCACCTTCTAGGACCTTGTTGTCTCCATGACGAGGAAGAAGGGACTTAAGGGAATCGACCGTTCGCCGCAATTCCAAATTGTCGGAGTAGATCGCTTGATACGTGCTGGCGTTGCCGGTCGTGTTCGATTCAGATTGTCGGGTTGCAACAAACACACTGGCGGCAATCGCTCCTGTCACCACGAAGATATAGATCAAGAGCCTAAGGCTGTTTGACACGACTTGGGCGGCCCGTACTACCTTTGAAACACGGGAGTCCTTAAATAGGGGACGGAACTTCTTCGGCACCGCAATCCCTGCCTTGAACTGGCCGGCCAAACCTCGTTGCCCCGGCTTTGGTTCGAGACAAAGCCGTTCAACCTTAGAGACGGGCTTGTCTCCAAAAAATAAAGCCTTAGCCCAGTTCCCCGGCCCTTCCGGAGTTCCCAGTTCACTTGTGGGAACAGCACCGAAATAGCACGATCCGTTCCCTTGTGTAATGGCTATGTCCCTGAAAGAGGAAGACCATTCCAGGACTTGGATGGCGCCCGGACTTTCTATTCCCAGTTGCCTGTTCGCGAAGAGATATGCAGGCAGGTTCGTGACGAATGCTACCTGCACTTTGTCAACCGAAGCACCGCTTTGGATGTGATCCAAGTATTCTCGTTCAATTCCCTGCGCTGTCACACGCAGAGCCGACTTCTCCTGCTCAATTACGTGATTGGTCACTACTTCGCCCGATACCATCGATTTCAAGTCGCTCGCTACCAATGTCAACCGGCTTGAGTCATACCGCTTGTGAAAGAACCACATTCGCTCATTGTTAATCAGCACTCCGATCGGCTGACCATGATAGAATCTCGAGACCTCTAGCGCCTTCCATATTTCCGTCAACGATTCCAAAGAGGACGTAGGTCGGATGCGTTCGAATATTGTCTGAGCATGCCGACCTCGCACCTGAAGAAGCTGCGCCCCTTCCCGGTGCAAAAGCAGGAAATAACTCACCGGCAAGGGGTGAACCAAATCTGCCAGAAATGAGCGGATTTGTGTAGAACGAGGTCTCTTCACTGCTTCTTCAGTACCTTCTCAATGTCGACAGAGCCTTCGGAGCCGTAATAAACGAATGGGGTTATGTAGATGCTCAGTTCCGTGGATACGTCGGTAGTGCTTCGGTTCTGGAACAATCGCCCCAGAATCGGTATGGACCCCAGGATCGGAAACTTCTGTATCGTCGCCGATTTGCTCGTTTGGGCCAGACCACCAAGGACGATAGTTTCGCCATTTCTGAGTCGGACTGTGGAGTTGAGGATACGCCGGTTAATCGTCGGCGCAATGCTGTCGTTGAGCGCCTGTGCCGGGGTACTGAATTCGGGCTTCACCTCAACGACAATTTCACCGGAGGTCATAACATAAGGGACAACTTCAAGGCTCATATCAGCTTCAATGGTTTCAAACCGCTGACTTGTTTGAGTCGAGAGGTTGCTCTGTTGAGAGGGATAGACAGTCGTGCTGTTCAACTTAAAGTACTGGGTCGTACCTATTTTGATCGAAGCGGAATGGCCATTAAGCGAGGCTATCCGCGGATGCGAGAGGACATTTGCCTTGCCCTGTTGCTGCATCATCTGGAGATGAACAAAGAAATCCGAAGGCAGAGTACCAAGGCTGTGAATGCCCAGGTCTTTCGATAGGGAATTTAGGTTGTCGTTTATCTTATCGCCGTTTGCGGCAAGATCAATGTTTGGGTAATAGGTGTGCCCTTTATCGTCCTTTCCGAAATTGTTGGCGGTCAGACTAAACTCCGCGCGGTCAGTTGTTGAGTAATCTACAACCAGTACTTCAAACAAGACCTGTGCTGTTGGGACGTCGATCTTTCCAATGAATGACTCGATCTCAGCAATCGATGTCCGCGGTCCAGTGACCAACAGGCCGTTGTGCTCCTTGACTACCTTTACTGCCACCTGCTTGCCAAGAGTTACCGGAATGAGTGGTTCGACGTCGCTTGCGATCAAGTGTCTGAGCTGAATCAGCTTCGAATCAAAAAGTCCTTCTGCGTCTCGTTTGCCGACAAAATAGACGTTGCTAACTTTGCGAAAGGTATATGAAGTTGTCAGGAGAAGTGAAGTCAGTGCTTCATCAAAGGGCTTGTCCGAAAACGAGATGCTGACAGTCCCTTCAAGCTGCGACTGGACGGACATACTGACTCCGCATTGCCGCCCCACAGCAGCAACTACCTCGGCCAGCGGTGCATTAATCACATCTATGGTGACCAAGCCGCTATCACAGCGCACATTCAACGAACGACTCTTGGGAGCGCCTTGAGCCGATTCGGCGGCCATCGAAACATAGATGATGCCATCGACAGTAGAGACCGTAAAGCCGCTGGTGGTGAGCAGCACGTCGAGCGCTCGATCTATCCCGAGACCGGCGACTTTACCTGATACGAACCCTCGCGGGTTCCCCTGAAGCATAATGTTCTTGCCGGTCAATTCTGCAACTCTGTGAACGAATGTACCAATGTCAACGCCAGACAGGTCGCCGGTAAGCTTGCCCTGTTCAAATGAGAGGTCCAAAGGCTTGGGGACCGGTGGAAGCGGCGCCGGCCTGTAGATCTTTACGATAGACCCTGTTCGTTCCCACGAGAGTCTATGCTCCTTGATAATGAAGAGCAGCGCATCGTTAAGTGAAACATTGTTGAGCCTGAGGGTAATAGAGCCTACGACAGAGGAGTCTACAAACATGGAGAGATTGTATGCCCGTGCCAGGGCGGTCAAAGTTTCGAATAGAGGAACGGCGGAAAAATCCAGTTTAGGAACGATCACATTGGTATCGACTATGCGAACAGCGTTCAGCGTGATTGGGCCGAGTAGAGGGGGAGTTGCGATCACCGAATCAGGTACGGACAGAACTTTTTGCAACGTATCGGTTGAATCGGCACCTGCAGGTCCCACAAGCAATAGGACGAGCAGGAGCAGCGCCCTGGTCCACGGTACTTTCCGTAAGTCATGGGATCGGCGGACAGGGGATATGCTATTGGCTAATTTCACGAAGTACCTCCAAGGGAGTTGTCTTTCCGGAGTCGATGAGACTTTGAGACGATTGAAGCATAGAGAGAAAGCCCGAGCGATTGGCAATATCTGTAAGTTGCGTTTCTGATTGTCGAGAAGTAATTGCCTGCTTAAGAACGTCATCTACCCTCAAGAGCTCATAGACCGCGATGCGCCCCGCAAAGCCTGTGTGATCGCACTTTTGGCAGCCAGTTCCCTTACGGGCAGTCGGTGTGATCGCCAGGCCAAGACTGGCGGCTGCAGCACAATTGGCCTCATCGAATTCAGGCGACAAGCAATGATGGCAATTCAAGCGAAGTAGTCGCTGGGCGACAACCAGTCGAAGAGACGAGGAGATGAGATAGGGCTCAGCACCCATGTCGAGGAGTCGTGTAATAGTGGCAACAGCGCTATTCGTGTGAACCGTGGAGAGAACCAAGTGACCCGTGAGTGAAGCACGAATGGCAATGTCGAGCGTTTCGCGGTCACGAATTTCGCCTACCATGATGATATTAGGGTCCTGGCGCAGGAGGGCTCGCAGCATTTTTGAAAAGGTCAAGTCAATATCCGGCTTTACCTGAGTCTGATTGACTCCGTCGACGTAGTACTCAATCGGGTCTTCAACAGTCGAAATGTTGACGTTGGGAGAGCGGAGCGTACTAAGCGCTGCATAGAGTGTGGTGGTCTTCCCGGAGCCTGTTGGTCCAGTGACCAGGATAATGCCATTGGGTTGAGCAATACCTTCTTTGAATGTCAGGAGCTGTTCTGGCAGAAATCCGAGACCTTGTAAGTCGAGGCGAAGCTTGTCTTTGTCCAGCAACCTCAGTACGGCCTTCTCACCGAAATCGGTCGGAATGATCGACACTCGAATGTCCACTGTGCGAGATTCAAAGGGAAAGCGAATTCGGCCGTCCTGAGGGCGGCGCTTCTCGGCAATGTCCAGGTTGGACATGATCTTCAGCCTAGAAATAGTCTCTGGGACGCGTTCTTTCGCTAAGCTGCGGCGCTTCGCAAGCACGCCATCGATTCGTGCTCGACAGAGAAGTTCCTTCTCGCCCGGTTCAAAGTGGATATCGGAGGCACCCGAACTTATGCATTCTCGAATGAGCTCATTGATTTCGTTCACGACAGTGCCGTCCGAGATCGCCTCCTGCGCACCGGCTGCTTGGTCGC
>JBATNE010000058.1:0-53739 GCA_049290195.1 Candidatus Zixiibacteriota bacterium | reverse complement strand
GGTAAGCCCAGCAGTGGACTAAGTATCTCTTGCCCACAAGCTTTCAGAGATTAACGGATGGCTCTCAAACGATCGTACATCGTGGAAATAGGAAAGGACCCATCCTCCCTATGGAAGACGGGCCCTTCTTGGCTTCCCCGGACTTTCGCTATGGCTCAGAGCTTGAACTTGGAAACCATGACCTGCAGGCCTTCGGCTTGTCTGCTCAACTCCTCAGCAGCAGCTGCCGATTGAGTGGCCCCTTCGGCGGTCTCCCGCGTGATGGCCGAAATGTGTTCGATGTTCTTGCTGATCTCTTCTGACGCCTCCGACTGCTGTTCCGAGGCAGTCGCAATCTGCTGGATCATTTCGGTGACCCGATGGGCCATACTGACAATTCCGGTCAAACTCTCGCCGGCTTTATCAACCAGGCCCCGACCCGCGTCAACCACCTGCGTTCCGGCTTCCATGGAACTGACCGCATCACCGGTGTCCTTCTGGATTCCTTTTATCATCGATGTAATTTCGCCGGTCGCCTTTCCGGTTCGCTCCGCCAGCTTGCGAACTTCATCGGCCACCACGGCAAATCCGCGCCCCTGTTCACCGGCACGAGCAGCTTCAATGGCGGCATTCAATGCCAGCAAATTGGTCTGGTCGGCGATATCATCGATAACTCCGATTATGGTCCCGATCTCTCTGGCAGACTCGGCCAGCTTGCCAATCGATTCGGCCGACTGCTTGACGGTTTCACCGATTTTCTGCATCGCCTGTATCGACTCTCCGACAACCTGACCGCCGGTGGTCGCAGTATCGGCCGCTCCCTTCGAGGCGGTTGACGCCTGCCCGGCGTTGCGGGACGACTCGACTATGGTAGCTGCCATCTCTTCGATAGCCGTTGAAATCTGGGCGATTTGCTCTGACTGGCCGGTTGCACCCTTGGACATGAGTTCCGATGAACTGGCAATCTGCGTCACCGCACTCACCAGCTCACGGGCATTGTCACTCAAGTGGCGAATGATGCCTGACAGATTCTCGGTCATTTTTTCCAACGACTGTCCCAGCCGCGCCTTGACTTCCAGCGTTCCCTCGACCGCCTTGACCATGCGGCCGATCTCGTCGCGAGACTCGATATTCAACTTCGCCATGCGGGACGATGATATCCTCCTGGTGAGGTCGTTGTCGGCAATAGCCGCCAGAACGGTCTCAAATTCCGCGAATTCACGGTTCATCAATTCACTCGCTTCGACCACCTTCGCCACCGGCCGCCAGATGCCGCGCGCGATAAAGAACGCGACCAGAACTCCTGCAATAACGGCAGCCGCCGCAAACAGGAACATCATCGTCATCGCCTGGGAGCGCGTGCTCTCGGATTCCTGCTGCGTGAGCTCCTGCAGTGAAGCCATCGAACTGACCAACTTGGTCGCGATCGGCCCCATTTCCTTCAGCTTTTCCGAGCGCTCGCTGTAGGCGATAATGTATTCTTCGAATGATTTCGTGTACGCATCAAGGTCCGCCAATATGGTCGCAGCAGCTTCGCGATCGGCGCCCGACCTCCCCTGAGTCCTGATCTTTCCCGCCAGAGCTGCAAAGTCAACAATGAGCTTGCGATTATCTGTCACGTATTTTTCTTCGTGGCGCAAAAGAAAGTTCTTCTCCGCGCGCCGGATGGAAAGTTCGGCGACCTGAACCGCTTCACTCTGCTGTTGGAGCCCTTTTGCCGACTTGTCGATTGCCCGGCCATGCTCAACCATTGAAGCGTCCGCGCTGGTGAGTTTCTGAGAGAGTTTGATGAATTCCGCTACATTGGAGCGGTATGATCCCAGCGTAGTTTCAAATCCGCTAAGTTCGGCCATCTCTTCGCCGGATTGTAGCATCGCCTTGCTGGAGTCCAGCAGCAGTTCCAGCGTCTCGATCTGACCAGTCATCCTGTTTGCCAGCGAGTCGACCGGGGACAACAGATAGTCCCGGCGGCTGATGGCAATATCCTTGACCAGGCCGTTCATTTCCGATGCAGCGCAATAACCATCCGATGCTTTCTTGACCCGTGCGAATCCATTAAAAGAGATTAGCGCAACCGCCAGCGTTAGAGCCAGCACCACTCCGAACCCGACATACAGTTTTGTTGCAATCTTGAGATCTTTCCAGCTCATTTTCTCACCCCATTAGCATGTTCGATACAAGAATAAGACTCATCTACCATTCTGTCGTCGCGAGGTCATACCCCGCTCCATTGAAAGTGTCAATTGCTAGTGAATCGCTGTCCTGGACTCACTGAGCAGCTCCAGGACCTTATCGAAGTCCTTGCCTACCCGGCGAGAGATGACGGCGGCCTCATCATACAATTTTCGCGCGCCCGCTTCGTCGTTTCTTGCGATGGCGGCGAGAACCCCGGTCGCAAGGCGATGAATTTCGGCATGGTGCGGTTCCATGGCTCGGTAGTCCGCATCTTTGCCCAACACGGTCATTCCTTCATCGAAGTAGAATTTGCCGAATTTGCAGGACTTGTGATCATGATGCTCCCACGTGGCCGCAGGCGCTTCTCCATGAGAAATATCCCGCAAGAGGCCCATGGTGCAGTTGTGATCTTCCTTGGCGGTCATCATGGCTCTGGCGTTGCTCCCCTCGATACTGAATTGCTCCACCATCCGTTGAAGCCCTTCCGCCTGCTGGCTCAGCCTCACCGATGCCTGTGCCGACTGTTCGGCCCCGGTGGCCGTCTCCCTGGTCACTCCGGAAATGTGCTCGACGTTCTTGGCGATCATCTCCGATGCCGTCGACTGCTCTTCCGCTGATTTCGCCATCTGCTCGATCATATCGGTGACCCGCTGCGCCATGGCTACGATTTCCGACAGACTCGACCCGGCTTGGTCGGCCAGTTCGCGCCCCTTATCAACTACCGTGATTCCATCTTCCATTGAGCGCACCGCTTCGGTCGTTTCTTTCTGAATCCCCTTGATCATCATGGTGATTTCGCCGGTCGCTTTGCCGGTACGTTCGGCGAGCTTGCGCACTTCGTCCGCCACCACTGCGAAGCCGCGCCCCTGTTCCCCTGCACGAGCAGCTTCGATAGCCGCATTGAGCGCCAGGAGATTGGTCTGGTCGGCGATGTCGTCGATTACCCCGATTATCTGACCAATCTGCTCCGCAGAACTGGCCAGCCTCCCGATCGAGTCGGCCGATTCCCGCACGGTCGTGGTGATCTGCTGCATTGCAGCTATTGACTGTCCTACCACCTTGCCGCCGGCAGTCGCCGTCGCCGCAGCACCCTTGGCCGCCTCTGACGCGTCCCCGGCGTTTCGAGACGATTCAACTATCGTGGCCGTCATCTCTTCAACCGCCGTGGAAACCTGTATCACTTGATCCGACTGATCCTTCGCCCCCTTCGACATGAGATCCGATGATGCCGAGATTTCCGTCGCCGCGCTCACCAGCTCGCGGGCGTTATCGGACAATTGCCGTATCATTCCGCTCAAGTTCGCAACCATTGTCTGGAACGACTTGCCCAGTGCATCTCGCTCTGACTTGGGCTTCACGTCAACCGACAGATCGTGCCTGGCTATCCGTTCGGACGCCATCGACATCCCTTCCATATACGCAATCATCGACTTGAATGCCTTGGCCAGTTTGCCGACTTCATCATTCTGCCTGATGTCAATCTCTTGTGAAATGTCACCGACCGATATCGAAGTCGCCACTTTCGACATGGCTGCTATCGGCCGGGAAATGCCGCGCGAGATGAAGAAAGCAACCGCCAGACCGAGCAGTATTGCCGAAACGGCAAAGCCGATCGAGAAGGTGATCGCCATGGATTGAGCCGTTGCCATCTGACCACTCAGACTCTTGCGCACGAAAACAATCGATTCTATTACCTGTTCGGCCAGTGGCCTGAGCTGAGCCAATTCGTCGGTCTGACCCTTCATCGCTTCGGCGAATCTGTCCTGGCTCTCGTGGTATTGATGCAGCGCAGCTACCAGCTCACGATCTTCTCCGGCGTACGATGCCAGCATCGGCTTGATCAACCGGTCAAATTCGGCATCATACGCTTCGGTCTTGAAAATGATCAGGTCCATCGCTGCCATGCGCACCCGCTGCAGGTCGACCAGAAATTGCTGTGCCTTGCGGGAACGACTGCTGCCGGCCAGCGAGTGCAGTTTTGAGCCAAGCGCGGTCATGTTCCCCTGCTCCGTCTTTGAAGCCTGGTACTCGGAGATATATTCGACAAGCCCGGTACTGTACTCTCCCAGCGCCTGCTGCGCTTTCGTCAGCATTTCGCCGTCGGCCCGATCGGTGAACCTCGGCAACCAGGTTGAAATGTCGCTACTCATTTTCTCAACCAGTTCCCGGGCCTTTTCAGCATACGTATCGCCGCCCGTGAGCATGAAATCTCGCCGCGCAACCGCGAGGTCCTTGACATCCCCTGCAAGTTGCGTTGCGAATTCCAGCCTGGCCTGACACGACCTCAGCTGTTTGATACTGCTGATTGAAATAATCCCGAGCGCCGCCGTCAAACAGAGTACGACGCCAAAGCCGATGTACAGCTTCCACGCAATCTTCACGTCTCCCCAACTCATCTCTGACCCCTCAAAGCACTAGAACAGGTTCATCCTTTCGCCCGCTCGTGGTCGAGCCGACATGTGTCTAGTGAGTGATCGCGCTGGTGCTGGTGGAAGGGTGAAGCAGTTTGTTGGTGCTTCTGTGAATCTGGTCCCCGCATCGATGTCACTCCCCCAAAAAGTGGTCGGCACAATTTCTCAGGCCGATACTAGTAACTTCGGCAGGCTTCCCGGAACCATTAGTGATTTTTTTCTCAAAGCACCCCAATCCGGCAGGGCCGACTTCCCCATTCCATCACGTTTCGATGCCCGCAGGCCGGAGCAAAAAGAAGCCCGATTCCCCCTCCGGGAACCGGGCCTACACTATGAAAAGAAAGCTGAAAAGGCTTACAACCGGAACTTGGACACCATCACCTGAAGTCCGTCGGCCTGACGACTCAATTCCTCAGCGGCAGCAGCCGACTGCTCGGCACCGGTCGCTGTCTCTTTCGTCACACCGGAAATATGCTCCACGTTCTTCGCGATCTGTTCAGATGCCGCCGACTGCTCTTCAGCCGCCGTCGCCATCTGCTGGATCATATCCGTGACCCGCTGGGCCATCGCCACGATCTCAGTCAGGCTGGAACCGGCCTGATCGGCCAGCTCACGACCCTGATCAACCACCTTGATTCCGGCCTCCATCGAGTGAACAGCTTCGCTGGTCTCTTTCTGGATCCCTTTGATCATATCAGTGATCTCACCGGTAGCTTTGCCGGTACGCTCCGCCAGTTTCCTGACTTCGTCCGCCACTACCGCAAATCCGCGTCCCTGTTCACCGGCACGGGCGGCTTCGATCGCCGCGTTCAGCGCCAGCAAGTTGGTCTGGTCCGCGATATCGTCGATCACGCCAATGATTTCCCCAATCTGGTCGGCGGAGTTGGCTAATTTCGCAATTGAATCAGCCGACTGACGAACGGTCTGACTGATCTTCTGCATCGCCTGAATCGATTCATTGACAATCTGGCCACCGGTGGTCGCGGTATCAGCTGCACCCTTCGCCGCCGTACTCGCATCCCCGGCGTTGCGGGAAGATTCCACGATTGTCGCGGTCATTTCTTCCACCGCAGTCGAAACCTGGTTCACCTGGTCGGACTGATCCTTGGCGCCTTTGGACATCTGCTCCGACGAAGAGGCTATTTCCGTCGCCGCGCTCACCAATTCACGGGCGTTTTCGCCAAGCTGGCGAATCATGCCGGAGAGATTGGCGACCATTGTCTTAAAGGACTTGCCCAGAACATCACGATCGGATTTTGGCTCCACGATTACGGTCAGATCATTGCTCGCAATACGCTCGGCAGCCGATGACAGCCCCTTCATATATTCTATGAGCGATTGGAACGACGCAGCCAGCTGGCCGACCTCATCCTTCTGCTTGATATCTATATTGTGCCCAACGTCTCCTACTGCGATTGACTCCGCCACTTTGGACATCTGGGCGATCGGACGCGAGATTCCCCGAGAGATGAAGAACGCGACCAGAATTCCGAGGAGGATGGCGGAGATGGCAAAGGCCGTGGCCATCGCTATTGAGGAGTTCTGAACCTGATCCATCTGCTCGTTCAGGTTCTTTCTCACATCAGCACAGGCACCGATCACCGTTGCCGCCAGCGGTGCCAACTGCGCCAGTTCGCTCGCCTGATTCTTGATCGCGGCGGCATACTTGTCCTGACTTTCGCGGTAGTCATTCAACGCTTCTTTGATCTGCCCACTTTCATTGGCGTACTTGGATGCCATCATTGAACCCTGACGGTCAAATTCCGCATCGGCCTTCTCGTTCTTGAAGATGATCAGATCTTTGCCGGCAAGACGCAACGCCTGGAGGTCCATAAGAAACTGCTGGGAATTACGTGACCGGTTGCTCTCGGCCAGGCTCTGCAGCTTTCCCCCGAGCTGACTGAGCACGCCCTGTTCGCTTGCGGCCGCCTCAACCTGCTCAACGTATTCGTTGAATCCGACGCTGTAGTCTTGAAGCGCCTTCTTGGCTCCGTTAAGCAAGTCGATGTTCGCCTGAATCGTGAACATCGGTAGCGTCTTGTCGATGTCCGAAGTCATTTCAGCAATGATTTCTCGGGCCTTGTTGGCCTTGGCCGCATCGCCGGTTAACATGAAGTCGCGCCGCGTGCTGGCCAGGTCTTTGACGTCCATCGCCAACTTCGTCGCTGCTTCCAGCTTCGCATTGGCCGCTTCAATGTTGTTGATGCTCTTGATTGACATGTACCCGAGCGCCGCCGTCAGCGCCAGCACCACGCCAAAACCAACGTACAACTTGCTTGAAATCTTGAGATCTTTCCAGTTCATTAGCCCCGCTCCTTGACTTGTTCGCAATTGAAGTTGCCGACTACAGAAGTCATGCTGATAGTCAGCGCCGCCCCAGATTCGGTTCGAGTTCCTCGCCGTCGAGTAACTGCTTTCTACAAACAGTTTCGACACTCCCCACATAAACTTCACAATCTGATAGACAATTACTGTCAAATTGTGGCAGTAGAAATCTCTCTGCCCACCGCAGCGCCGGCACTAACCGTAACGCGGACAAGACACTCCTGTTTCGACTGTTCGGGTTCTGAACAGAGGCGCCTCTCCCGTTCCGAAAAAAAACCCGACCTTCGTGCAAAGGCCGGGTCTGACAAATTGCGTCCCATATCTCAACGAAACTAGAGTTTGAACTTGGACACCATCACCTGAAGTCCATCGGCCTGACGACTCAATTCCTCAGCGGCAGCAGCCGACTGCTCGGCACCGGTCGCTGTCTCTTTCGTCACACCGGAAATATGTTCCACATTCTTCGCGATCTGTTCCGATGCCGCCGACTGCTCTTCAGCCGCCGTCGCCATCTGCTGGATCATATCCGTGACCCGCTGGGCCATCGCCACGATCTCAGTCAGACTCGAACCAGCCTGATCGGCAAGTTCACGACCCTTATCAACAACCTTGATTCCGGCTTCCATCGAGTGAACAGCTTCGCTGGTCTCTTTCTGGATCCCTTTGATCATATCAGTGATCTCACCGGTAGCTTTGCCGGTACGTTCCGCCAGTTTCCTGACTTCGTCCGCCACTACCGCAAATCCGCGTCCCTGCTCACCGGCACGGGCGGCTTCGATCGCCGCGTTCAGCGCCAGCAAGTTGGTCTGGTCCGCGATATCGTCGATCACGCCAATGATTTCCCCAATCTGGTCGGCCGAGGTCGCCAGTTTGGCAATCGAGTCAGCTGACTGTCTCACTGTCACCGCGATTTTCTGCATTGCCTGAATCGATTCATTCACAATCTGACCACCGGTCGTGGCAGTATCTGCGGCGTTCTTTGAAGCAGTCGACGCCTCGCCGGCGTTTCGCGATGATTCAACAACTGTCGCCGTCATTTCTTCCACCGCCGTCGAAACCTGGTTCACCTGGTCGGACTGATCCTTGGCGCCTTTGGACATCTGTTCTGACGATGACGCTATTTCCGTCGCTGCGCTGACCAGTTCACGGGCATTTTCGCCAAGCTGCCGAATCATGGTCGAGAGATTCGTGACCATCAATTTGCAGGCTTTTCCCATGACGTCTCGTTCGGAGCGGGGCTCGACACTGCGGGTCAGGTCGTTTTTCGAAATTGCTTCCGCGGTAGCGGCGATATTGCGCATATAGTCTACCAACTGCCGGAACGATTCGGCCAGAATGCCCACTTCGTCTTTCTGGTTGATGTCAATATTGTGGGACACGTCGCCTACGGCTATCTCGGCCGCGACACCTGCGATAGTATTCAGCGGTTTGGAAATGGCGCGGGCGATCACAACCGACACGCCTATTCCAATGAGCGCCGCGCACAATACTACAATTATGGCAAACGTTATGGCTGACTTGGAGTCAGCCTTGAGTTTCTGCTCCTGCTTTTCCGCCATAGCATTCAATTTGGCGCGGAATTCCTTGTTGATAGCCTGGTTGGCGAGAAGCTCCTTCTCTTCCTCTTTATAGGTGGAAACGTATGCGTCAAACGCCTTGTTGTATTCGGTGGAAGCTTCAAGGAATCTGGAATGACGCGAATCCATCATCCCCTTGAGTTCATTGAAGTCTGAGGTCATCTTCGAAGCGAACTGCTCATCATGCGTCCTGAGGAAATTGCGGGCGTTGAGCCGCATGTCCTGGAACTGGTAGAGCATCTTGCCATTGTTACCGGAGAAATCATTCCCGGCAATAGCAAGGGCAGCCTGAGCCGATTTGTCCATCTCATCCGAATCCTTCTCGGATTCCTTGTTCTTGGCAACATACGCTTTGAAGCCCGCCTCATATGCCCTGGCATCTTTCCGGGCATCTTCAACGGCATCTTTGTCCGCCTGGACGGTCAGCCCGGCTTCGAGCTGATCCAGATTCTTGTTCAGCTCAGTCAGCTTGTCCTGGAGCGCCTGTGCAAATTTTTCGTCCCCGCTCGCCGTGAAGTCGCGGCGAAGCGTCGCAATTTCCTGAGCATTGAATTTTGCCGCTTCGGCATTAGCGACGTTTTCACTCCGTCGCGCAGACGTATTCAGCCCGTTGTACCCGACCAACCCGGTAATCAGGGTCAGAGCCAGCACTATGCCAAAACCGATATACAGTTTCTTGGCGATCTTGATGTCTTTCCAGGTCATGACGAAAATCCCCCCTGTCAATTCTGATTTCGCTTCTCGCCGAACACTGGTTCGACGGTGAATTATTCATCGGGGCAAACGGAATGATACAAGTGAAGATGTCCCCCCCGAAACTGCAGCCGCACCGCAATGTCGGCGCAGCAATTGATAATAGAATCGACAGTCTCTAATATTACTTTACGCTGAATCGACAAAAGTACATGCATTTGTCCGAAAAATAATCTGGTACCTGAAATCATTCGTAACGCGCACAGCCACTAAAGGATATATCGGAGAGAGATAACCGGGATGGCTCGGGGACGCCCAGGTCCGCCGCCGGCAGACAGGTACAAACGAATGGCGACAAAGAGCAAGGGCGCGACCCCTGATGGAGCCGCGCCCTCGATACAAACTGCAGGTACAATTCAGATGCTAGAGCCTGAACTTCGAGACCATCACCTGAAGTCCGTCGGCCTGACGGCTCAATTCCTCAGCGGCAGCAGCCGACTGCTCGGCACCCGTGGCTGTCTCTTTCGTTATACCAGAGATGTGTTCGACGTTCTTGGCAATCTGCTCTGAAGCAACGGACTGCTCTTCCGCCGCTGTCGCCATCTGCTGGATCATGTCCGTGACCCGCTGAGCCATCGCCACGATCTCTGTCAGACTGGAACCGGCCTGATCAGCCAGTTCACGACCCTGATCCACCACCTTGATACCGGCTTCCATAGAGTGCACAGCCTCGCTGGTCTCCTTCTGGATTCCTTTAATCATGGTAGTAATCTCGCCAGTCGCTTTACCGGTGCGTTCCGCCAGTTTACGGACTTCATCCGCCACCACGGCAAATCCACGTCCCTGCTCACCGGCGCGGGCGGCTTCGATTGCCGCGTTCAGCGCCAGCAAGTTGGTCTGGTCCGCGATATCATCGATCACTCCGATAATTTCCCCAATCTGCTTGGCCGAGGTCGCCAGCTTGGCAATCGAATCAGCCGACTGTCTCACCGTCACCGCGATTTTCTGCATCGCCTGAATCGATTCATTGACAATCTGCCCACCGGTCGTGGCCGTTTCCGCCGCGTTCCGTGCGGCTGTCGATGCACTTCCGGCGTTGCGGGACGACTCAATAATGGTAGCGGTCATCTCCTCCACTGCGGTCGACACTTCGTGTACCTGATTGGATTGGTTATTCGCCCCATTCGACATCTGCTCTGAATTCGACGCGATCTGCGATGCCGCACTCACCAATTCGCGCGCGTTCTCGCTCAGTTGCCGAATCATCGCAGACAAATTGGCTACCATCTGTTTGAACGACGTACCCAGAAGGTCCCGCTCCGATTTCGGCACCACTTTCACCGTGAGGTCGTTCGCCGCTATCCGTTGGGCCGCCGCCGTCAGTTCCTTCATGTGATCCACCAGACCCTTGAATGAACGGCTGAGTTGATCGATCTCATCTTTGCTTTCGGCCGGAGCATTCTCAAATGTACAATCGATTTCCCCGTCCGCCACTTTGACGGCTATGGCTGAGAGCTTGCGAACCGGAGTTACAATGAGCCTGGAAATCAGGAAGGTGGCCGCGATCGTCAGGAGCACACTAAATAGCGAGATCGCAAAGAGGATGAGCTGTCCGCCGGATATCTCCGATCGTGCCGATGCTTCAATTGCGGTATTCAGATCAGTCGCGTCGGTCACCGCTCGGTCTATCGCGCTCCGGTGCAGTTCATACAAATTGGTTAGTTTGCCGGCGAACAGAGCCCTCGCTTCAGTATAGCGCCCTGCCTTCACCTTCGGCATCAGTTCCGTCGTGACACAGGAGAAGAATTCATGCGCCGGCTGGTAGGCTGCGACAGTGATGAGTTGCTTCAGGCTCCCGTCCGGGAGCGCGGAGGCCCAGTACTCATGACGGGTCTCAAAGTCCGACTGAAGGCGCGTAAGCTTATCGATCAGTGCCGGCGCTGCCGAAGCATTCCGCTCGTCGGCAAGTTGACTCACCGAAAGATAGGATTCGACGATAAATTCCGGGGGCGGAAGAATATCAGCGATGAGGTCTTTAGACGAAACAATCGATTTGTATACGGGACCGTTCACCTGCATCTTCGTCGACTGACGATAGGCCGTATACCCGTATATGACAAATCCGGTAAACAGTATGCCTACCAGGAGAACCAGTTTGCTCCTGACGCTGGCATACCTTATTGAACCCACAGCGACTCACCTTCTCATCCCCCACTGAATGTGCTTCAACCGAACAACCCGGAGTTGCCCGGACGAAATGGTGAATGGCCCAGCCATCCACGCAGACCTATCCCTCTCCCTGAAAAAACGAGCGACTAGCCCAAGAATAGAACTTTGTTCCGGGATTGCAGGTGAACAATCAGTTGAACGGCGCAGTCGCCGCGAAAGCAGTATCGATAGGAACCGCCATGAGTTCCCGGATCTCATGAGATTGCCTATCACAACCTTAGATCGGCACGTGTCGCCAAAGGTTTATCGGGCCCGCCCTCTAGCCGGTCTCGGTCTGGGGAAAAAAAAGCCGCAGGAGCTGGCTCCCGCGGCTTGCGAAAATTGTCTCAGGCGGTGTCGCCTGACTTACCAACTCAGAACGATACCTGTACGTTCATGAGAAGCTCGTTATTGGAAACACTCGTTCCCTGCTCACCGTTGATCTGGTAGTTCAACTGGATGAGCGTGTACTTCTTGTCCACGAACAAGTTTGTCCCAAGCGTGATCCGGTTGGTCCCGTTGCTGGGGGTCGACAGATTGTCATCCACCTGTTCGTACCGAGCAACCGCCTGAATTTCCGAACAGAACTTCAAGCCGGTCTTGAACGTCTGGCCGCCCCAGACATACCAGGCAGCCTTCTTCACGCCACCCACCTTTGAGTGCACGTATTCAGCTTCCACTATCTGCGCCTTGGTGCTCCAGTTGGCCGTGGCACCATAGGTATCGATATTCTTCGGACTCACCGAAGCATTGCTTTTTCCGAACAATCCGTTCGCTCCAACCATGAAGTGATCCAGAAAGCGTACTTCCGCCCGCATGGTGGAATTCTTAAACGTATTTGAATCCGACACGTTCATACCGGAACCGTTGAACAGACCGGTCGCCAAATTGATACTGGTCTTCTTGGACAGATTGCGCGAGTACGTCACCGCCGCGCCGACGTCACGGTCCGAGTTCAAAGAGTACACAGCCGAATAATTGATGAACGGCAGCGCCAGACTCGACTTGGAAAGCTCCATCCCTGACGGCGGGCGGAACTGCCCGAACCGAAGCAACCATGCTTTGCCCGGCATGAGAGCCAGGTTACCATCGATCAGCTTCACTGATTTGGCAAAATCCCCCACGATTTCGATCTTGGACCAGGCATTCACCGTCCCGGTGACGCCCATGCGCACGCGTTTGGTCTCGAAAGAGGAAACCTTCTTCACGCCAAACTTATCGTAATACTGCTGGTGGACGAATCCGGTGAGCGTGATCGCCCCCTGACCGACACTCGGAGTATTCTGTACCGGCGTTTTCTTTGCCTTATCCAGATCAGCCTTCAACCCGGCTACCTGCGCTGAAAGCTGTTCCAGCGCTGCGTTGTCCGCCACGGCAAACTGATCGTCGGTGGAAACCAGCTTGGGAGAGGCTTTGTCCGCCCCGCTCTTGGTCGCCATGATCATTTCCTGCAACTGCGCGACCTGCTTGCGCAAGGATTCGATCTGAGCCTGAAGGTCCGGCTGCTCTGACTTCTGTGAAACAACCGCTACCTCAACTGGCGCGATCTTTTCGGACACCTGCGGAAGTGCAGGGGCAGCTTCAGCCACCGGTTCCACTTCCTTCACAACTGCCGGTTTCGCTTCCGCCTTTTCGATCGGTTTGTTCTCTACAGCTTCAACAGCAACTTCCGCCACTTTCTTGGTCTCTGGCTCAGCCGCCGGAGTTGCCAGAGCCGGCTGGTTGTCAGGAGAATCCGGATTCATGGCCGCCAGTTCCTTGTCACGCGGATGTCGTCCGAGCCACTCGGTTCTGGTATCCTCAAGATGATAGATGGCGCCGACCAGCTTGAGCGTACCTTTGGTTACTCGTTCCCGAATCAGCGCACTGCCGGACAGAAGATTCTCGATCTCTACCCAGACGTTTTCCGTAATGGCAGTCGGAACCAGATCGGCCTGCCGTGCCGCCGGTTTCTTTTCTCTGGCACGATCTATCGACGGCTTGAGCTCGTTGAGCAGTGTTTCCATCGCACCCTCACCGGTGGCGCCGTTGGCCGCCGCGGTCACCGCTCCACATTTGGAGTGGCCAAGTACTACCACGACATTCGTTCCCAGATGTTCGATCGCATATTCAATCGAGGCTATCTGTTCCGGACCGGCAACATTGCCCGCCACCCGAACCACAAACAGATCTCCAAATCCTTCATCCATGATCATTTCAACCGGAACGCGGGAATCGGAACAGGAAAGGATGGTCGCAAATGGATGTTGTCCCCCTACGAGTTCCTTAAACCGTTCGGCATCCTGATGCGGAAAGGTCGCCTTACCCGTCGCAAACCGTTCGGCCCCTTCTTTTAATTGACTGAGAGCCTGAGCAGCCGGTACTCCGCTTTCCTTAGTAGTTGCAGCATAGCTGGAAACTACCAGGGCGAAGGTCAAGACTGTCAGCAGCATGGTGCGCCATGTCATAAACTACCCCTTTTTCTCTGTGTCCACAGGCCGAGCAGCGTATCCGTCATGCAATTGGAGAGGTCGAAACAAATGGAACAACTGACCCCATCCCCCTCTTCGGTCCGTCCTCGGCAGTTCTATTCTTACTGAATTTCTTTCAGCCCCATTTTCAACATCGACCATTTGGAAGTCTTTTGAAACCATGGACGATATCCTGCCTATTCGGACATATTCCTAAATTCATTAGCTCACGGTCTATCACGGACCACCGAAAAGGGTAGCCCGGGCCAGTCGTCTTAACTCCGGTATCTGCGCAATTACCCGATATGACAATATATTACCTTGTGAACAATATCACAAGGCAAGATGCAGACCTTTCGGTTCGCGCGACCCCGATCGGTTGATCCTCCTGCGCCTGATAGTCTCTGGCAGGGCGTCCGCCACTCCTTCTAATCGTTTGCGATACTGCATCTTCAGACAACTGAGCCGGTTCGCTCGAGCCCATGTTGCCTTATGCCTCTTTGCCGATCCTCCGACATTTTGGGCTGTCTCCCCTCCCTCGCGGCAAAAGAAAATGGCCCGATCTGAAATCGGGCCATTGCGATA
Organism: Candidatus Zixiibacteriota bacterium; assembly: GCA_049290195.1. GTDB lineage: Bacteria > Zixibacteria > MSB-5A5 > GN15 > FEB-12 > FEB-12. Next base: position 39,336 of record JBATNE010000058.1, on the reverse strand, counting down.
TTCACGAAATTGAACTGGTTCGGTCAGTTCTGAGCGTGTCCTGAGTTGATAATCGTCAGTTCCTTTTTCAGATTGTCCAAATGGTACACATTGTCAACAATCCACAGGACATATCGAATGTCCACCACGATCGTCCGGGCAATTGATTCGTCAAACAGATAGTCCGAACTCAACGCTTCCCAGTTGCCGTCGAACGCGAGGCCAACCATTTCCCCGCGGCCATTGATCACCGGGCTTCCGGAATTTCCGCCCGTGATATCATTGGTGGTCAGGAAGTCCACCGGAATGTCGTTGGCGTTGGGATCGACATAACCTCCGAATTCGTGATTCAGATACGTCTTCTTCAACTCCGCCGGAACCGTAAACGGTTCAGAGTTGGTTTCCTTCTCGATTACCCCGTTGGCCAGCGTCTGATAGTGATACTGCACCCCATCTCTCGGCACATACCCTTTCACCTCTCCATAGCTCAACCGCATGGTTCCATTGGCGTCCGGATACATCCGCGCCTTCTTCCATTCATATAAGGCTTGGATCAGTTTCGGCTGAAGTTTGGTGAGCGCTCCATCAAACGCCCGGTCAATCGCTGCCCGTTTGTCCAAGTCGGGTCTGAGCGCAATCGCCAGATCAACAAACGGATCGTGCAAATTTTTGAGCTCCGCCGATGTCATCGTAAACATCGCCTGCCGACTCTTCCAATCCCCCAATTTGGTCGTGGTATAGGCGTTGGCCAGATACTCGTCAATCGCCTTATCCAGTTCCGCGCCGCTCTTGCCGCCAAACAGCTGCTCGACTGGCTCAATCTTCTGCTCGGCAGGAAGCGCCAATATCTTCTTGAAGAAATACCGCATCATTTCCCGATCAACCGACGGTACCAAATTGGTCTGGGCATACTCCAGACTCCTCAGCGCCCGATCGGCATCACGTTCCTGGTATCCGCGCTCCCGTTCCATATCCGGCTTGGCCCGCTCCACCGACCATTTGTAAAGCGTGTTCGCAAACCGAAGGAACGCCCCGCGGTATGTCATATACCCCAAATAGTAACTGCGGTCCGAATTCAACCCTTTTTCATCATAGAGCACATGGAGGGAATGAAGGACGGTACCATACTGCTTGTCCAGGTCAGGATGCGCGGCCAGAAAGTCGGTCAGTCCTTTCTCTTCGGCACGCTTCCGCTCCAGCAGATTCGCCTTAACAAATCCGAGCGAAACCCCCTGGCTCTTCTTGAGCCGATTGTTGATCCCCTGCATGTCCGAAGCCAGCCGAAGCGCCACTTCCGGATCCGTCTGACCGGCCACTTCCATTATCTGAACCATGTCCAGCATCGTCTGAATCGACCGGGGATATTCTATCCCGATCTGATCCTCGAGATCATGCGAACTGATATACCGTTCGGTCGCGCCCGGGAATCCGATTGTCATGGTCAAGTCCCCTTCCTTGATCCCGGCCGCCGAAATCTTCAGGAAAGTCTTGGGATGATACGGAACGTTCTTCTTGTTGAATTCGGCCGGGTGTCCATCCGGGCCGACATAGGCTCTCAGGAATGAGAAATCCCCCGTGTGCCGTGGCCACATCCAGTTGTCGATATCACCGCCGAAATTTCCGATCGCTTCCGGCGGAATGTACACCAGGCGAACGTCTTTGATGTCTATCGTGACAAACAGCAGGTACTGCTTGCCGCCGTACATCTCTGCCACCCGTGCCTTGAAATCTTTGTTCTTCTCCGCCTCCCGGACAATCTGCTTGGTTGCCCGATCGATCGCCTTAAACCGCTCCAGCGGCGCCATCCCGTCAGAGAGCCCTTTGAGCACCCGGTTTGTTACATCGCTCACCGACACCGTCACCGCCACATGATATCCAATCGCCGGAATTTCATCAGCTTTGGTCGCGGCATAGAATCCGTCACGAAGGTAATTGTGCTCGACCGTGCTCTGTTGCTGCACGCCACCAAATGCAACATGGTGGTTGGTGACAACCAAGCCGTCCGATGATACAAACGATCCGGTCGCGCCGATCTGGACAACCGCATCCGCTACCCCCCCGCCTTTGGCGCTGAAAATCTGATCCGGTGACAGCTCCAGCCCTCTGGCCTTGAGACTGTCCCAGGGAAGCTTATCAAGCATGGAGAGAGGCCACATCCCCTCATCCGCCTGTACGATTGGTGTGATGACGACTAGTGCGAACAGCAATAGAGCAACTGCTGATATTCCGCGATGCATACGGTCCTCCTAAAGAGCAAGGGTATGTCAGACAAGAAGGACAATCTGACCTTTGTTCGCAAGTACGAACTGCGACCAGAGGGGAAATAGCTGAAGCGTAATTGTGTACTGGAGAGTATTGAAATTACATCCAGATCCGTTTCCAGGTCTGGCGAATGAATCGGCCCGTATCTCGAAACGGGGAAATATGCGACGTCGAATTCCGGTAAACCGTGGCGATCGGCACTTCCCCGACCGGCGCGGAAAGCGCCCCCGCCTTGAAGAGCAGTTCCGATTCCATATCGTAGCGATCCGACTCAAGATTGAGCGTCCGCAGAATACTGCACGGTATCAGCCGAAACCCGGACTGACTGTCCCGCACCCGGCGCGACGAAAAGACTGAGACAATCATCGATGTCCAGTTGTTGGAAAGACACCGCCCGATCGGCATTACTTCCGGATCAATCCGCCGTGTCCCCAGAAGCAGCGAGTGTCCGTCGAACTTCTCGATGAAATTGGGGATCTCTTCCGGAACGTGCTGAAGATCGGAATCGATCGTGACTACCGCCTCGTACCCGCTGGCCAGTGCATACTTGAACCCTGCCCGAAGCGCCGCCCCTTTTCCCCGATTATCCGGAAACGACAATAATGTGACACCCGTATCGGTTGCCACTCTCGATGTCTCGTCAGTTGACCCATCGTCGATTGCCAGTATGTCCGTCCCCGGAACCGATACGCGAATCCTCTGCACCAGTTCCTCAAGCGACCCGGCGGCATTATAGCAGGGAATCACTATGAGAATCCGGTAGTCACGAGAGGCCGAACTCACTGATATCTCCTCCGCGACACCACGACCGACTTCCCCATATCCGACGCCAGCGTATCAAGCAAATGATCCTCCGGCAGCAATCGCTTCACCCGGTTGAGATCACCGTTCGAGAGTACGCAAATCAGTGTATCCCGACTTGCCAGGAGTACCCTCACACTGTCATCCACGCTTATCACCGGAATCGGGTGACTGCTCCAGTATGGTTGCGGCGATTCAGCAATCACCATCACCTGACACCCGGTATAGAACCTGATCCCGCGCGCAAACAGCTTACTCGAAAGCACCGTCCCTTCGTGATACGCATGCCGTTCTATCACCGGAACAAGGTTTGCCTGCGTCAGTCCCCCTTCGAGTCTGCCAAATACAGTGGTTGCCGCCAGAATCGAAAACAACGCTATTCCTCCGGCCGCGGCCCAGATCGATGCACTCTTCCGCTTCATCAGCAGCAGTACCGCCGCAATAACCAGCACCACCGCCAGCGATCCAAACGACCAGAGCGCGCCGGATGCAAACTCCGCGTATTTCTGGGCCACAATGTATGCCCCTGCGCCGAGTCCTCCCGCCAATGCCAGGAGCAGCACGGCACTCACATTTCGCACCCATCGATATGACTTCTCTGCTGCCAGTCCCAGCGCGACCAGTATCGCCAGTGCCGGGTACATCGGTGACACATAGGTGGTCAGTTTTGACTGCGCCAGCGTGAAAAACACAAGTACGACTATGATCCAGACCGCCATCAGTCGCGCGATCCGATTGAACTGCCCGAACGCCTGCCGTACATACGGCGCAAACGCCGTCCACGGGATGAAACCGAATCCAACCGCCACCAGATAGAAGTACCATCGATTGAACTCCCGGTGCTCCGCCCCAACCAGCCTGTCCCAGTGATCATGCACCAGAAATTCCTGCGTGAACTGACTGCCATATAAATAGATTTCATACCAGTACCACGGAACGGCGACCGCCAGGCACAACAACCACCATGGCGCCCACAGGAACCTGCGAAGCGCGTCCAAATCCCTCTCGAGAATCAGAAACACGACAACTATAAGTACCGCCAGTCCCAATCCTATCGGGGTTTTCGCAAGCGCCGCCAGCCCGGTGCACAGTCCAAATCCCCAGAGCCATACGCTTTTTCGATTTCTGTACCAGAGCAGGAAGGAGTACATCGCCCCCATGAACAGCGCGGAGAACAGCAAGTCAGTCAGCACTACCCTCGCCAGACCAATCCACCAGATGCTGGTCGCCAACACAATGCTGGATATCAAACCTGCCCGCTCGTTTGCCATGTGGCGTACGAACAAGTAAGTCGCCGCCACCGCGCCAAATCCGATCACCACTCCAACCAGGCGTGCCGCCCAGGCGGTCACCCCGAACAGCTGAAACGCCAGCATCAACAGCCAGTAATAGAGCGGCGGCTTTTCGAATTGCGGTTGATCAAACATGATCGGGGTAAGCCAGCTGTGATGCGCGAGCATCTCCTTCGCCGTGTCGGCGTAGAAAACGTCATCCGGATCGGTCAGCGATACCGCGCCGTTCCCGAACTGAAACAGGACATAGCACAGTACCAAGAGCCCGGCGATAGTAACGAGAATTCTCAGTCGATCGGTCAAAGTCTTTCTCTACGTCTTGAAAAATCCGGCCCCTTTTCAGGAGCCGGACATGCATAATCAATTCAGGAAGAAACTACATTGACCCGCGAAAAACAAGTCCGGGCGGTTGTCGGACCGGCCAATTACTATTTGATCAGGACCATCTTGCGCGACGCCGAAAAATTCCCGGCCGTAACGCGGTACAGGTAAATCCCGGATCCTGCCCGCGATCCATCCCACGTCACCTGCACCCGACCTGCCGATCCTCTCCCCTGTGCCTGGTGCACCGACCGACCCAGCAGATCAAATATCTCAAGCGTATAGTCGCTGGCGCGGGGAAGATCGAACGCTATCACGGTCGATGGATTGAACGGATTCGGATAATTCTGATACAGCGCAAACCTCTTCGGTAAGCCGTTTCCACCCGGATCGTTCACATCCGATGCTACATCGGTCACAAACGATACCACATTCCCGATCTGTCGGCTCTGCCCTGTCTGATCCTGCGCCGTCACCTTCCACCAATAGGTAGTCAGATCGGCAAGTGAATCCGTCGCGGTAAATGCTGTGTCGGCAATATTGCCAACCGTCGTCGTGACCGCCGGAGTAAAGATGGAGTCGGTGGCATACTCAAGCGTATATGTCACGGTGTCGTTCGGATTCGGATCGACTGCCCGTTGCCACACGAATGTCGGCAACAGCGTGGGCGACGGCGACCCGCTTCCCACCTTTGGCGATATGGCATTGAATGCCAGTGGCGCACGCGGGAAATGCGTATTGAACGCTGTCTTCGCCGCGACTGCCGCCGCCTGAAGATCCGTATACTGATCCCCGGCAATGAGCGCAAATGTCACCGTGTCGCTCTTGCCTGCTTTGATTCCAAGCGTGGACGCAATCACCTGATACAGATTGGTGTTGTCTACATCATGCGTATGAGCCGTGGCAAATCCGTCTGCAAGCGCACGGAATTTTGCTCCACGGCTATAGCCGGTTCCACCCGAGACCGCAGGATTGATCGGATCCCAGAGCTGAGTCGTTGCCGTTGTCGGTTTCTTGTCCAGGACAATCGCCCCACGGAAGTTGTTCGGTGCCGGAAGCGGATTCTTGGCCAGCGCATACGCCATCCACAGGATGCTGTCGGTTTCGTTGAACCCACCCTGGTTGCGGACATAATTCACAATGTCCCAGTCCAGAAACAGCCCGAGCCGAAGGTTCGAGATATCCGAGACCGAACCATTCTTCACGATATACCGCATCAACACAAACGCGTCGGTGCCCGGACCGTATTCAAACGATTCCTGCGTTACCTCCACCCCCAGCGGCTGTTTACTTCCAGCGTCGGTGAACTTGCCGAACGTCTGCTCCGATGCCTGCGTACCCGGAGCGTTCAACTGCATGGTTCCGCCCGGAGCCGGACGGAAATCATTCGATGGTTCCCAGAGTTGATCGTGCACCGATGATGCCAGTGTGAACGAGTCCGTCCCCAGCATCAGCCCGGCTTCAAAGAAGTCATTTCCGCCGGAGCCGAACTTGAATCCAACACCGCCGGCTGAATACATTGATCCCGGACCAAGCCCGTACGATCCGTAATTGGAGAGACTGAAATCAATTGCGTTAATCGTATGTGTCGCCACCGATTTTGTTGACGCCGGCTCTACCAGTATCGCCAGCGAAGCCACTTTCGTGCTTCGTGCATTCGTAGTCGCGTCATGAGAGATAAGCGTCAGCGCAACCGAAATCATCCGGCCCGCCGTCACCGTATCAGAAACCTGAATCTTTATCGAATCCCCCGCGATCGAGACACTGTCCGTCGCAATCGTACCGGGGAACGCCGCTAAACCATCCAGGATAGTCAGCGATGGATCGCTTCCGGTTATTAACGCCGTGTCGTTCTTTGCCGCGCCTCCAAGATTCAGCACCGACAGCTTGCCCGCCACCGTTCCACCCGGAAGTATTGAGTTATGAGCGAAATCGTATAACCGAAGGTCCGGTGCTCCGGCCGATGGACCCGCCAGCGCGTTCAGCGCGGCCACACAGTCTATTTCACCCCAGCCATAGATGTTGTTTGGCATCGTTCCCCATGCCCCGATACGACGGGTCGATGTCAGTATCGCCTGCTTGATCTGTGCCGGCGTGGCGGCCGGGTTCTTCTGCCGCAGAAGCGCTACCAATCCGGCAACATGCGGAGCCGCCATCGATGTCCCCGAGAGCGTCGCCAGGACATTGCCGGTATACGATGACAGGATCGCCGTTCCAGGAGCAACCACGTTCGGCTTGGTGGCAAGATTACAACCAGACGGTCCGCGCGACGATGTCGCCGCTATCGTATCCGTCGCCGAATTCAGATGCCCCACGGCAAAACAATCCAGCGAATCAAGTGCGCGATTGGCCGGATTGACAATCGTCTGCGTTCCGGATGTACCGTCATTGCCGGCCGCAAAAATATTCACGATTCCCAGCGCTTCCAGGTTGTCTATCGCGTCAAAGAAGATGTCCTTGCACTGTACCCACGATGCCTTTTCTCCCCAGCTGTGATTGACCACATCAGGAACATCATCCAGCGTATTCGGATCGCCGTCCGGATCGGCCGCCCAGTCAAACGCATCCAGAAGCGATACGCCGTCGCAATCGACCACGCCGGCCGAAATCCATTTCGCATCAGGAGCCACACCTATCGTGCTGTCTCCTGCCACGTTCCTCCCCACCATGATCCCCATGACATGCGTGCCATGTCCGGTCGGGGAAGCAAAGGTCTTCGAGGGAATGTGCGGCGCCGTCAGATGATCCGCCGGATCGAACCATGATGCTATCGAGTCGGCTCTGCTTCCCCCTTTGCCCCGCCAGTTCCGATTGAGAAACGGATGTCCACCAAGTATGCCGGTGTCGAACGAGCAGACCACCCTGCCCTTGCCGGTGTATCCCATTCCGTGAGCCTGATCTGCTTTGATATGTATCAAATTCGGAGAGTAGTAGCTCACGTCAGGTACTAACTGCATCGCTTCCGGCCTGCCGGAATTGTCCATTGGTGCAATGAGTGTGATTTCAGGCTGTTCCTGAATGAAGTCTATGTCGCCCCTCGCCGCGAGCGCGGAAAGTTCCGATACATCAATCTCCGCTTCGACCACATTCACCGACCAATGTTGCTTGATACCGGTGACTCTGCCGGATGATTCCAAAGTGCGAAGTGACCTGACCACTCCCGCCTGAGCACGCTCGTGATTGTCCTTCAGCGCAACCACCGTCGCACGGTGACGTTCCTGCGGCGATGCTATCGACTCTACCGCAGCCCGGGCGGCACGCACATCGCTGGTTTCCGGCAGTTTGATCCAGACTCTTACCTTCCCTGTACCCGATGCAATCTTCAGGGATAGCGCAGGATCAAGCTGACCCGCAGCGACAGGAATTGTCAGGATTGCCAACAAGAAGAGAACGCGCAAAATTGTCCGGTTCATTGGTGCCACCATGATTAAAGACGTGTCGCCACCCCTGTACATCCAAATCGATTCCCAGGGCTGACCTGTATCTGTGTCATTTCTTTGAGGAACAATATCTTACTGATGAGAACTCATTTCCAAACGCCGCTGTTCCAGCATCACCGCCAGCGGCCGGCAGTACTTTTTCCAAGATAACCCCCGATTCCGATCTTGTAAAGGCCTCCCCTTTTGCGTATCTACCGACCCAAGGAGACTCAAAAACGATGACAAGCATGGACACGATTAGCGCCCTTCCACGAGAAACCCTTGAACGGATGCTCGAAGATTTCGCCAAGAACTGGCTCGCCCACGACGGCCTCTGGTTCCAGGCGGTCGAAAAACAGTGCGGCATGGAGATCGCCATCAGACTCGATACCGATGCCTGGCGGCAGTTCACTGTCATCGAGGCCCAGCGGATCATGGCGCTCCATAATATCCCCGCCAATTCCGGCCTTGCCGGCCTTAAGAAGGCGCTCGGGTTCCGTCTCTACGCCCTCCTGAACAAGCAGGAAATCAGAAACGAATCGGACAGTGCTTTTGAATTCGTTATGGTGGATTGTCGGGTGCAGTCCGCCCGTCAGCGGAAATCGCTCCCCCTCTTCCCCTGCAAATCAGTTGGCCTGGTGGAATACGAGTGGTTCGCTAAAACAGTCGACCCGCGGATCAAGACGGACTGCCTCTGCTGTCCTCCCGATCCGCAGGCCGGAACCGGTCACTTTTGCGCCTGGCGCTTTTCGATCTAGCCCCTACACCATCGATAGGGTAGCCGGGACATACCGCTGAAGATCCAGATAGTGGTGGTCAGACATGAATACCACTATCTCCGTAATCCGGAATCCTGCCCCCAGAAGCAATTGATAGCTCTTGATGTTTGCCGCCGGGAGATGAACAATCAGGTTCTTCACCCCCAAGGTCGCTGCGTACTGGAGCAATCCCTTCAAAACTTCCAGAAGCATGGCCGATGATACCGCACCCACCGGTCCAATCAGGCCGGTATCACTGATGATTCCATACCCGACCCGCTTGCCGCCTTTGGTGAAGATCAGCTGGTGATACTTCTTCTGTCCAAAAAACTGCTTCCAGTCCTGCTTTCTGGTGAATCCCCTGAGACTCGGTTCCAGCTGATCGATAAACCGCTGGTCGGCCGCTCCCTGATAGAACCGCGTCGAAACGCCGGCTATCGCCGGGATAGTCAACTTCTTGGGTGGCAATTCAAATCTGGCCATCCCCACAATCGGCGCCAGGCCGAACCGGCTATAAATTCCGATCGCCTGTGGATTGTATGAGAAGGTCGCCAGCGAATGAATCACTCCCGGTTCATCCCGCCAGACTTTCCCCAGCAGTTCTTTCCCGACTTTCTTGTCCTGATACTTGGGATGAATAAACAGGAAGGCCAGAAACCAGTGCTTGCCGCGATTGATCGCCTGAGTGAACCCGACCATCTTATCCCCGTGATAGGCACAATAGGCATACTTGGGGTCGGTCTTGAGATAATGCTCAAATGAGTTCGGATGACCCTGCGGGAATCGCACCCGCTCCATCCCCACCCGCTTCCGAAGGTCATTGTATGTGTACTTAATCAGATTGGCGCAGGCATCGAGGTCCGCGCGACGTGTTCGACGATAGGTAATATTCATACTGAAGTATACGTGACTAAAATGAATTTTGCTGCGTCAAATCAACGCGGAACGACCCGCCGATAGACCCGGTATTCCGTCTCTCCGGAGACATAGAATGTCTCACGCTGGTAATCTTTGAGAAATTGATCATCCCCAATGAAGATTGATATTGGACTCCCCACCGACGCTACCACCCACTCCGGTTTGAAGTCGGCAATTAGTTTCCCATATTCCCCTATCCGGTTGTACGGCAATACTTCCGGTGACACCAATCCGTCGCGGTCGATGATCCGAAGTTTCGAATAGTACCCGATATACCCGATATCCTCGGCCGCTACAATGTCATCCGGCTTGGCATGGTCAAAGAGATACTCGCCTATTTCACGATGCACCACATCCTGCGTCCGTTGAGCCGAGCGGAAATAGGTTATCGGCTTATAATCATAACTGACCAGCACAACGGTGATAATGACCGCCAGAACTCCTGATGCCCATACCCGTTTCTCCCCCAGCCAGAGAGCATTTTCATACGCCTGGACAAAGATCGCTCCGATGAACAACAGCAGCACCGGATAAATCGGCGCTACATACCAGAAAAACAGTCGGGCCGGCACGAATATGTAGAACGCGAACATGGCCGCCAGCCAGATTAATTCCAGCGCCCCGAACAACTGCTTCTTCCAGAGCCACCGCGCTCCGATCACCAGAATCGGAATCAACAAGATCCCCAGCGGTGAATTCCAGCCGACAACACTCGATGCCTTCTCCCAGATGGTCATCCCCCCAATCTGCCCGTAGAGAGCCTCTTTCGCAAAAAGGGAATTGGGAATCGGCGAACCAAAATAGAACCCGGCAATTATGATCCACGGCAGCAGTATCACCGATGGTACCGTCAGATACTGAAGCCAGTTCTCTTTGTCCTTGTAGAGATTGTACGCTGCCAGGAGCCCAAGTAGCACCAACCCCTCCGGTCTGGTCAGTGTCGCAAGTGTCGCCGCTCCAAGCGCATAGACCGCTTGATGTCGTCTCTGATAATAGAACGATGCCGCGATCAGAAACGTGAAGAACGCCGTCTCCATCCCGGAGCAGTCCGCCGCAATCGACCGCGGCCAGAGGATATAGCAAAGTGCCGGAATATAGGCGAGGCGCATGAATCGAATCGACTGCGCCATCCGATATATCAACACCGTCGTCAACCCTGCCGACAAAAACGACACGATCAGCGCGCCGGTCGGCGGTTCAATCCGGACAATGCTCAGTATCGTAAGTATGAAGGCAAAGAGCGGGGTGGTTGTCCCCAGAACATGCTCCCCGACATTGTAGACAAACCCATTGCCGGAGCCAAAATTGATGGCGTAGCGAAAAGTAATAAAGGCATCATCGGCTAGATAGCCGGTCAGCAGGTGGAAGATGAGTCGGACAGCGATTGCGAGAAGTAAGAGGAGAATTTCGGGGCGCCGAAGCTGAAGCATCGGGGCTTACCCCACATCTTCCTGATATATCTCGAGATCGTATTCGTTTGTGTAATCATTGAACCGGGCAATGATAACATTGGGACGACAGCACGTGGCACAGTCCAGCACCAATTGCTGGTCACGACCTTCGATCTGGTCAATCTCCAATTCATTTTCCTCGCCGCAGCAAGCACACAGGAAGATTTGTTCCATAGGCCGAAAGTAGGAAATGCCAATCCCGCTGTCAACCCGTCCAGACAATTTTTGTGACTTTCTCCAACCCGTCCCCTTCAGACCCAAACGACCCAAACCAAATGATATTGACAATTATCAAAATCTCCTTGCCGCCGATAATAGCCTCATCTATGTTTTGTCCAACGAAACGTGAAAGGATCACATATGTCCGACTTCCAGTATATCCACGCCCGACAGATTCTTGATTCCCGCGGTACACCTACCATCGAAGTTGATGCCTGCCTCGCCGATGGTACCCTCGGCCGCGCCGCCGTCCCCTCCGGCGCCTCCACTGGCGCACACGAAGCTGTGGAACTTCGTGACGGCGATGCCAAAGTCTACTTCGGCAAAGGAACTACCAAGGCGGTTTCCAATGTGAACGAGATTATCGGCCCTGCTATCATGAAGGATTCCATCGACCCATACGACCAGGTCAGCCTCGACAACTATCTGATCAAACTCGATGGCACCGAGAACAAAGGGAAGCTCGGCGCTAACGCCATGCTCGGCGTCTCCCTGGCCACCGCCAAAGCCGCCGCCGAAAGCCGCGGCCGCTTCCTCTATGAATATATTGGCGGCTGCAACGCCAAACTGCTGCCGGTCCCGATGATGAACATCCTCAACGGCGGCAAACACGCCGACAACAATGTCGACCTGCAGGAATTCATGATCATGCCGGTCGGCGCCAAGACCTTCGCTCAGGCGCTCCAGATGGGGGCCGAAGTGTTCGGCTGCCTCAAGAAAGTCCTCAAATCCAAGAACCTGAATACCGCCGTCGGTGACGAAGGCGGCTTCGCACCGGATCTCAAGTCCAACGAAGAAGCACTCCAGGTCATCATGCTGGCAATCGAGCAGTCCGGCTACAAAGCCGGCAAGGATATCCTCCTTGCCCTCGACCCGGCCTCCACCGAATTCTACGATGAGAAGACCAAGAAGTACAACCTTTCGGCCGAAGGTAAGAAATTCACCTCCGACGAGATGATTGAGTACTACGCCGGCCTGGTGAAGAAGTACCCGATTATCTCCATCGAGGACGGCCTCGCCGAAGACGACTGGACCGGCTGGCAGAACATGACCAAGGAACTCGGTTCCAAAGTCCAGCTGGTGGGGGATGACCTTTATGTCACCAACCCGAAACGTCTCGCGCGCGGCATCAAGGAAAAGAGCACCAACTCCATCCTGATCAAGCTGAACCAGATCGGCACACTGACCGAAACGCTCGATGCCATCCAGATGGCGCAGAAAGCCGGCTTCACCGCGGTCGTGTCGCACCGCTCCGGTGAAACCGAAGATGCTACCATTGCCGATGTCGTCGTGGCCACCAACGCCGGCCAGATCAAGACCGGTTCGGTCTGCCGCACCGATCGTATCGCCAAGTACAACCAGCTGCTTCGTATCGAGGAACAGCTGGGCAAAGGCGCACAGTATCTGGGTAAGGATACATTCTACAATTTGAAATAGTCGCTCGGACTCTTCAATAGTGAAAGGGCAGTGGCGTTCGCGCCTCTGCCCTTTCTGTTGAGACTCTCGACTTTGCTAAAATCGACGGATTCAACCGTCATGGTTCGACTACGCTCACCATGACAGACTCGACATTGTGGGCACTGAGATAGGCCTGGACTGTTTCTGTCATCCTGAGCGTAGTCGAAGGATGACACTATCCACCAGTCCCCCTCCCGACCCCCACTTCTCACTTGACATCACCCCGTCAATTGTGGTATTCATGGATCACACAGCACATAATTGAAGCAGGGAGCGCGCGATGACTGAACCGCCACGCAAGAATGCGCTGACCATCCTTCTCTTCGTCATTATCGTTATTATGGGGGCCGAGATTGTCTATCTCACCTTGCAGAACCGCAAGTTGAGAGCGGCGATCGAAGATCCTTCCAATTTCTACCGTACCCTTCAGTCCGATCAACGGGTACCGGAACTCCAGAGCCCGGACATTAATGGCAAGCAGGTGGAGATTCGCTATAGCGACCAGTCCCCCTACACCCTGCTGATTTGGTTTTCCCCCACTTGCCATGTCTGCGAAGAGAACCTCTCCTTCTGGACCGAACTCTTGGGCGCGCCCCCATCGGGTAAACTCCGCACCCTCGTGCTGTGTGCCGGTTCGGAGGCCGAAGCCCGCGCCTATGTCACCCAGCATTCCTTCCCATTTCCGGTAGTGAGTGTTGTCGACGACCGCCTCGTATCGGCCTATAACGGCTATGTCCTGCCGCAGACCGCGCTCATTTCCCCGCAGGGGGTGATTGTCGAATCCTGGCCCGGCGCTCTCGGGACCGCCCAGCAGGACGGCATCCGTGACATTCTGAAGAAGATCAAGTGATGATAGATGTCCTCATTGCTTACGAAAGGAGGTGATTTCGAATGAGAACAATGAAAGCCTTTAAGGCGATCGTATTGTTGTTCGCCCTGTTTACCATTCTGTGCGGCGGGTTCACGATGATCTCCGCGTCGCAGGTGGAAGCTGCGAAGTGCTGTTGGGTCAGAGTCTGCTCCAACGTACCGCCGTATGCGTGCTGGGACGAATGCCGCCCTTGCCCGAGACTACCATAGATGTCCTGATCGAAAGGACAAACGCGTAGTGGCAGAAGCATCCCGCTCCTGCCACTTTTGTTTGAGTTTACCTAACGCAGTCATTCCGAGGAGTCCCCGCCTTTCAAGGCGAGGGACGACGTGGGAATCTCAGTTCTCTCCACTCTGGTAGGGGACGTCCCTCCGTGGACGTGCCACTTGTACCGGCGGCACGAGTGCGGAGACTCGTGCCCTACCACTTTGCTCTGTCATTCCCGACTAAATCGGGAGTCCAGACGCTGGATATCCGCCTTCGCGGGTATGACATTGGTGGCGGCTCTGTCGGGTTTCTCCTCCGCCTTTGGCGGTTTCGGAACCCGACCTACTTGCAGTAGCGCTCCAGCCACCCCTTCCTCAGCACATCAATCCGCTTGTACGATCCATCCTTCAATGCCACATGCCCCGCACCAATAAGTATGTGCAGTTCATTCGGTATCTCCGCCACGTCCAACTTGATCTTCATTACTTCGGACTGCTCGAGCGGCACCGATTTGTCGGTATCCCCATGCAAGAGCAGAATGGGCGTCGTCTTCGGGAACCGAGCCACATTCTTCACCCCTGACCGCTTATCCAACTCCGCTTCGCGATCAGCGTCAACCAGATTGCCGAACAGTTCCGAGACATAGTTGGCGAACTTCTCTTTCCGCTCCATCAAGAGGCGGACATCGGAGATCCCGGCATGGACAATCGCACATTTGAATTGGTCATACATCGTGAGCAATCTGTAGGTCGTCATCCCGCCACGACTGGCACCTTCGACAGCGATCCGGCTCGTATCGCATTCCGGTATCTGTCCGGCCAGTTCGATCAAGTTGTATGCATCGTTGACATCGTTCCCGCCCCAGTCTTCGACCCCTTCCCCACCCTTGTTGCCGCGATATTGTGTCGCGAGGACGACATATCCCCATACCGCCGTCGATGCCAGGATCAGATATGCGGTCAGATCGTCGAGCGATCCATAGTCGCCATTGCCGCCCCGATTCCAGATGAGGGTCGGATAGACACCCGGCTCTTTCGGCCTCGCGATGTATCCTCTGACTTTGAGATTGTCGGAGAGATAGGTGATCTGTTCGACGACGGTGTCTTCAATTACCGAGATCCCATACATCTGCTTGACCACCCGCACCAAGTGCGGCGTCAGTTCGACAGACTTGCTTTCGAGGAGTTTGGTGGTAGTCAGCATAATCGTTGAAAGGTACTGCTTTGTCACAATGGGTCAAGTATGGCTTGACGCACCATGAATCGTCGGCTGCGAACCAACCGATCCACTAAGGACACCGCATACTACCCCAAGGAGCCAGCCAACTGCTGTTGACGAAAAACATAGGCCTATTTTACCACCTCTTGCCGCACTTAGACTTTTGCATTTCGACTATAGGTGGCCTCCATCGCGATTCCGTTGTCGACTTAACCACTTGACCTGATTGTCGTTGGGCGCAAGAACTGACTCAAAAGTTTGGATGTAGATTAATTGGATTGATTCATTTTATACTGCCAAAATTTGGCAGTGAACCGTCTATATTGCACTCATTCTGAACATGGGTGGGACATCACTAGCATTGCATTTTTCAACTATCCAGTCGATTTCATAGTAATTGAATAAGCCTGTTGTCGCAGGCAACCGATAGAATCTTTAGCGGACATCTGCTAGCACGGAGTGGCCGACATGTCGCTCTGCGCTCGCTTGGCGGGTAGAGGGACCTAGTGCGACCGAGAGAATCCACGAGTCGAAGGGTATTTGACGTGTCTGGGTGGCAGGACGTGAGTAGTCCCCGTTTGATCCACGGCGCTGTCTCGATCTTTGTATGGAATAACCTAGCATCCTCTGTCAGGTTGGGGTTGAGTCCGCAAAGGCGCGGCGACACGGGAGGGTTTTTGCCGTGGGTGTGAGGTCCTACCTAAGAGAGTTGTGGAGACTCCGAGGAGGTAAGGCGCTGATGTCTGTCGTATTCACTCTCTCTTTCTTGGGGTTGGTTTTGACAGTGCTTCTATCATGTGCGTTTGTTCGCGCGTTGGAGCGGCGGAGTGCTTTTAAGGCGAGATTGGAGTCTATAGATTCGAACAAAGACAGTTTACGGAGTGCTGATTGCGACTTCTCAATACCAGGCGAATATCGCATCTTGGGCAAGATGTCGGCGCAGTGTCTCTCCGTTGTCGATTCTCTTGGGCTATCGGAGCAAGTTCGTGGCTATGTTGTTCGGAGCGATCTCCGACCGCCCGACTTTCTAATGGGAGAGCCTCCTGAGTTTCGCGTCGATGTGTTTGCCGATTGCGGCTGCAGTCTGCCGGGAATATATGACATAATATCGTTGGACGTCGACCCAACTTCATTACGCTCTCGTGTTTTGCGTGTTACTCGACACGCCACATTGGAGGAGTACAAAACACTTAGCTCCGAGGAAGGGAGGTGAAGCAATGAGAAAGCTCTTCGCAATCCTGCTGATAGTTGTCTTGTTGTTTGCGCCGATGGCAGTTCCCTGTCACGCTACAGCTGGCGCGTGTGACAACATTTCATTCAATCCTGAGGCAAACTGGCTGGTCGTGTTCCGTGATCTGATAGACTGCCTTGGGGGAACTATCACAGGGTTCATCATGTAAACGCAGTGAGGACAGCGGTTCCGCCGCTGTCCTCCTGATCTCTATGAGCAGTATGTACTATCAAGGCTCTCGTCCTGGAAGTGAAGCCAAACGTTTCTATCAGCGAAATATGCTGATGGGGGCAATGGCCAGTGTTGGTCTGGCTGCGCTGAGCTCCGTAGCAATCTGGCTATGCGAGCCACCCGCAAGCAGCGATGGCCATTCATCGGATAGCTCCCCCTCGGTGCGGCACATTGCAAGAACAGAGAGCACGCCACACTCCCGTGACCTGTGGCTGCTGCCGCAAAATGCTCCGCGATCCGGATTTCTGGGATTTGTCTCAAAAGTTCAGATTCGGCCGGCTGGTCAGAGCATACCGACCGTCACACCTACAGTGTTCCCGACATCAACGCTGGAACTGGCACCTGAAATTGGCGAGGGACCTGGAGTCCTCGGAGACCAACGGGCCTTTGGTGATGCCAATGGAACTGGTACGGATGACTTCGGCCTTCCACCCATGAAGAGCTCCAACAAATATCGCGCTGTAACATTTCCGACGCCCGTTGACAACGGACAGGTTCGAATTCGACGGACCAAACCGGATCAACCTGCTCAAATCAAATTCAATAACCCAGTAGGTTGGCCACGTAAAGGAAGAAATGTCGATCGTGGCCGAGCGGCAGTGCTCCTCTATGTCGATTGTCGCGGAAATATCGATAGCTGCATCACAGTCGAAGATTTGCCTCGTAACTGCGACTTCGCGCTATCACTTAGAAACGCCATCTATGAAAGCTGGATTCACCCGGCCGTGATTGGGGGACGCGAAGTTGCAACTAAAGTACAAATCACCTATGACTTTGTCACTGACCATTCGGGCCGGCCGGTCGCAAGCGCGATCATCTCGAGTGAAAATGTGAGTGTTCACTATCCCTCCGTGCGGTGATAAGATATCAGTGCTCATTCAGTACGCGGAGTGCTGTTCGCCTTGTTCCCCATCCGTTTTGCGGTTGATCTAACTTCTGCCCCCACAAAATCAGTACCAAATCGCGCCAGAAGCTGAGTCCAGCGGTGTATATGGGGGACCTTGTATACAAGGGAAACCTATGCCTGATAATTTCAGTGGGAAATGGAGATGAGTGAAAAAAGTAAATATCTGAAACGAAGCCATTTCAAATTGGTGCAAGTTGTTGAACCGGTGGGAGAAATAGAAAATTAGCCCAGACAAAACGAACCCAATTGAACCCATCCACTATCGTGCCGGCAGGCGTCCCCGCCTGCCGTTAAGGTAAACGCTGGGCGAGGACGCCCAGCGGACACATGAGGGGGGGCTACCGCAGGCGTCCTCGCCTGCTCGCTTGATGAAATGTCCAAAACGAACCCAGTTCATTGGACAAGCAAATGACGCAATAGGATACGGTGGTCACATGGCTGTGCGGTGTGGATAACTTGATATCGCTCGGCGGTTGTGCGGATCGACTACCGCGGGATCTTCTCACCCGTCATTGACTCGATCTCGTCCAGGAGAGACTGCTCAAGTTCGGATTCGTCCATTCGTTTGACGATCTCCCCTTTCTTGATCAGGATCCCTTTGCCCAGGCCGCCCGCAATGCCGACATCGGCCGCGGCCGCTTCGCCCGGGCCGTTCACCGCACAGCCCATCACGGCAACTTTGAGATGCGTCTTGATATGACGAGTCTTGGCAGAAATCGATTCCGCCAGCGGAATCATGTCGATCTGGCACCGACCGCACGTCGGACAGGCGATCACTTCGACACCATCGGTCTTGAGCGCACAGGCGGTCAAAATCTCTTTGGCCACGCGCGGCTCGTGGATCGGGTCGGCGGTCAATGACACGCGGATCGTGTCGCCGATACCGGTCATCAGGATCGCGCCGATCCCTACCGATGATTTGATCGTGCCGGTCTCAAGAATACCGGATTCGGTAATGCCGATATGAAGCGGATAGTCGCACCGTTTAGCCAGCATGTGATAGGACCAGAACGCGACTGTGGTATTGGTTGATTTGACTGAGATGACGATATCGGAAAAACCCATGTCTTCAAGGATAGCAACTTCACGCATGGCCGCCTCGGTAAAGGCGCGGGGATCATCGTGACCATACAGCTCCAGGAGATCCTTGGGGAGCGATCCGGAGTTGACACCGATACGAATCGGCACGCCCCGTTCTTTGGCAGCTTTGGTCACTTCGCGGACTTTCCACTCTGCCCCGATATTGCCCGGGTTGATCCGGATTTTGTCAAACCCGGCCTCGATAGCCTCGAGCGCCAGCTTGTACTGGAAATGGATATCGGCGACAATCGGTCCTTTGACCTGTTTGCGAATAGCTGCAAGCTTGTCGCCGGCATCGTGGTTCAATACCGAGAGGCGTACGATATCGCAGCCGGCTTCGAACAGCTGGTTGGTTTGCCTGACGGTGGCTTCGACATCGCGGGTGTCTGTGGTGGTCATGGATTGGATGGCGATCGGGAATCCGCCGCCGATAATGACATCCCCAATCTTGACGGAGCGGCTTTTGCGCCGTTTAATGGGGTAATCGAGTTGCAGGTCGTTCATATATCTCTATCGTTGACTTTCAGAGTCTATAATGTAGATAGTTGTACGCTTACAGGCAACGGAAAGTTGATAAGAAAGTGATTTGGATAAAACGCGCTGCCCCCTTGTTACTCATTGTCCTGGTATGGTTTGGCTGGAACACGTGGTCGAACTATCGCGATGACTCGGCTAAAGCTGAAGATACCCGGATGGCTCGGCTCTCGGCCCAGGTCTGGGTGGCTGGCGCCAAGTATCGGAACGATGTCCCCCGGTTCCTTGCCTACCGCGATTCGCTGTTGAGAGCGAACGGCCAATCCGACAGCAGCATGAAAGCATACGCCGCCTCGATCGAAAAGCAGGTCGACCGCCAGCTTACGTTCGCCACATTGATCAAGAGCGCGGTTGACTCGCTGGTCAAAGTCGAAGATTCGTTGGTGAAGGCGGCCGATATCGCTGAAAAGGACTCGGTCAAACAGGCTGACTCAGCTAACGTCATCGGAAGAAAAGTAAAGCCGGACACGACTATCAAAAAATAGCCGCTACTCCTCGGCGGTGAACGCCGCAGGGAACTGCTCCAGCTGTCCTTTATAGAACGTCACGACATCGAATCGTACATCGCAATTCTGAATGCGGTAGGTCGCAAGATAGAGCGATGCTGCCGCGCTCAGGTTGCGCCGTTTGGCTTTGGTCATCTTCTGTATGGGGTGGCCGAACTGATCGGAATCGGAGGCTTTGACTTCGACAAAAACAAGAAGATCGTCCTTGCGGACGATCAGATCGATTTCTTTGTGGGAGGCTTGCCAGTTCTGAGCAATCACTGTGAACCCCTGGTCGAGATAAAATTGTGCTGCTTGCTGTTCGAATGTGCGTCCGGTCTGGACGCTGTTGGGTCGCTTGCGCCCCGGCTCAGAAGAGGGCATAGCTCTGGGCGTACTTGGCTACCGGTTTGAACGATTTACGGTGGATGGCGCACGGGCCAGACTTCTCAAGCTCCGCCAGATGCGCCGGAGTCGGATATCCTTTGTGTTCGCCGAATGAGAAATTGGGATACAGCTTCTGGTAGTGATCCATGATCCGGTCGCGGGTGACCTTGGCGACAATCGATGCCGCTCCGATAGACTTGCAGCGGGAATCCCCCTGGACGATCGCGAACTGCGCCTGGGCGAGATTCGGAATACCGAAATTGCCATCGACCAAGAGCACATCGGGAGCCGGTGTTAGGTCCATCACGGCTTTGCGCATGGCCAGGAGTGAGGCTTGAAGGATATTGATCTTGTCGATAGTCTCGTGATCGATAATGCCGATTGCACAGGGGATGCCGAGCGCAACGATTTCAGCGAAGACTTCGTCCCGCTGATCCGGAGTGAGCTTTTTGGAGTCATTGACACCGATAATCTTGATTCCTTTAGGGATAATCACCGCGGCGGCGACCACCGGCCCGGCCAATGGCCCACGGCCGACTTCGTCAACCCCGCAGACACCGGTATGCCCTTTGGCATAGAGGTCTTCCTCGAAGTCAGACAGGTCGATCAGGTTGGATTTGCGCGTGTGCTTCTCCATATCGCTCCGGGGTTACATACAGCCCGACAGGGCGCCGAACAACAAATATTGTCATTATCCATTCTATCGACCACGCAAATCCCTTTTATTAGGGAAATTGAAGCGGTATCGTTCGGATTATGACAGAAGAAAAGCCCGAAGAACAGTTTGAGTTCACCGTTATCGCCGGGGAATTGAAGGGGCGCAAGATCGTCTCCCCCGATCTCGGCGTGACCCGTCCCCCATTGAGCCGGGTAAGAAAGTCGATCTTTGACTTTCTCGTCCCCTACTTGCCGGAATGCAAGTATCTGGACCTCTACTCCGGGACAGGAGCCTACCTTTTTGAGGCGGTCTCCCGGGGGGCAGGCGAAGCGATTGGCGTGGAGATGGAAGAGCGGCTGGCCAGCGAGATCACGCGGCATGCCATCAAGTACAATGTATCTGACCGCCTCAAGTGCTGGCACGACGACGTGTTCCTGGCGATCCCGAAGATTCACAATGCGGGGGTCAAGTTCGATGTCGTCATGATGGCGCCGCCGCAATACAAGGGACTGGTGGCGAGAACGTTGCAGATGCTGGCGACCAAACCGGTATCGATGCCGGACGGGATCATCCTGTGTCAGCATGACACGAGCGAGACCAAGAAGATAAATTTCTTTGAGTTCCCGATCCTGCAGCAGCGGAAGTACGGGAACACGACGTTTACGATTTTGAAGCCGCTAGTGGCGACGACGTAAATAGCAGATCGGTGGGCACGGTTTCTCCGGGAGAAGTCGAACCATCCGGTCCTGTGTATAATCAACTTTAGTTGCCGGTCGCCGGGCCTTGACCGACGTGTGTTCCACAACACAATTGCGGTGAGGTGCCTCATGAGTTCTTCAGTAACGGCCGCCGGTGATCAGCTGGCCGATTTTACCCGTGACAAACGAATCATCCTTCTAGCAGCGATGGCGCTGGTGATCGGCGGTATCAGTGCCCTGGTGGCGGATGCGCTGGTCTGGCTAATAGCGGTCATTACCAACGCCTGCTACTACGGCGTCTATTCGCCGATACTTCATTCTCCATCAGAGAATCATCTGGGACTGTATGCCGTCCTCATACCGATCGCAGGCGGGCTGGTAATTGGATTCATGGCGCGATACGGTTCGGAGAAGATACGGGGACATGGGATTCCGGAAGCGCTGGAAGCGATTCTATTCGGCCGAAGTCGAATGGAGCCGAAAGTAGCGTTTCTCAAGCCGGTATCGTCGGCAATCTCAATCGGGACCGGCGGACCGTTTGGCGCCGAAGGACCGATTATCATGACCGGCGGAGCGGTGGGCTCACTCTTCGGCCAGATGTTTCATTTGTCATCGGCGGAACGCAAAACGCTTCTGGTGGCTGGTGCGGCGGGGGGTATGTCGGCAATCTTTGCAACACCAATTGCCGCGGTCTTTCTCGCTGTGGAGCTGTTGTTATTCGAGTGGAAACCACGATCGATTATTCCAGTGGCGATAGCGTCGCTGACTGCGTATGCCTGTCGAGTACCACTCATGGGAAGCGGTCCGGTCTTTGCCACCACGGGACATGCGATGCTGGGAGCCGAAGGGCTCCTGTTCGCCTTTGGAGTCGGCATTGTCGCGGGGTTGGGATCGGGATTGCTGACGGCGCTGGTCTATGGGTTTGAGGATCTGTTTCCGAAATTGAAAATTCACTGGATGTGGTGGCCGGCGATCGCGGGGCTGTTTATCGGAGTCGGCGGGCTGATTGAACCGCGCGTGCTGGGGATCGGGTATGACACGATTCACTCGCTGTTGCGAGGAGAATTGATCGGCGCGGCGGTGATCGGCATCCTGATCGGAAAGGCGCTGATCTGGTCGCTGTCGTTGGGCTCGGGAACGTCGGGTGGAGTACTGGCGCCCCTTCTGATGATCGGCGGCGCATTCGGGGCCATCGAAGCCGGTCTGATTCCGATTGGTGACGCGGGGCTCTGGGCGTTGGTAAGTATGGCAGCCATGATGGGAGGAACAATGCGCTCTCCCCTGACAGCGATGATATTCGCGGTGGAGCTGACTCAGGATTATGGCGTGCTTCCCATGATCCTGGTTGCCTGTGTGGCGGCCTATGGAGTCTCGGTACTTCTGATGCGCCGTTCGATACTCACTGAAAAGGTGGCGCGACGAGGATATCACATCAATCGAGAATACAGTATCGATCCGCTGGTCTCGACACGAGTGGCGGAAGTCATGGATCCCGAGGCAACGGCGATCAACGCATCACTGTCGGTTGCCGAACTGGCAGGCATGATAGCGGCGAATAACCGCTCGGTTACACGGCACCACGGGATTCCGATCATCGACGATCAGGGAAAACTGGTCGGGATCATCACACGCGGAGATATTGTGAAGAGTTTGGCCGAGGATCCCGGCGGTTCCAGGGGAGTACTGGAAGCTGGGACAGGTCGTCCGATAGTTGCCTACCCCGATGAAGTGCTTCACGAAGCGGCAACGCGCATGCTTCACTACAATATCGGGAGACTTCCGGTTGTGCAGCGGGCCGATCCAACGCGCCTGACTGGATACCTTGGACGGGTGCATTTGCTCCAGGCCAGGTCGCGGCAGCTGGAAGAGGAACATGTGCGCGATCGCGGCTGGTATGGTGGGAAGGTCAAGTCGGGCGCCTGACGCAACAGTGGTAAATGGTCGGTATCTTCGATGCTTGACAAATCATTGCTCAACAGCGCAACCTGTGAGGACAGGGCCTCACAGAAGGAGCGCGTCGAATGCCGGCAACACCACACATAGAAAAGCATTTCACCGCCAGTGAAACGATTCGGGATATTGTTATCGGAATGTCGGATGGACTCACCGTGCCATTCGCACTGGCGGCCGGATTGACAAGTGCGGCGGCCTCGACCCATGTTGTCGTCACGGCCGGTTTGGCCGAGATCGCAGCCGGCTCAATTGCGATGGGGTTGGGCGGCTATCTGGCGGCCAGAACCGACATCGAGCACTACGACAACGAAGTGAAACGGGAACTGTGGGAAGTTGACAATCTCGCAGAAAAAGAAGAAGACGAAGTGCGCGATGTGTTCAGAGGGTACGGCCTGTCCGAAGAAGCGATGACGCCGGTTGTCAATGCGATCAAGGCCGACAAGCAGCGCTGGGTGGATTTCATGATGCGGTTTGAACTCGGATTGGAACGTCCGGAGCCAAAGCGCGCACGCATGAGTGCCTGGACGATTGCCAGCTCCTACATTGTCGGAGGGCTCGTACCTCTCCTCTCCTATATGGTGATTAGCGACATGATGACCGCTCTCAAAGTCTCGGTGCTGGTGACGCTTGCGGCGCTTTTCGTGTTTGGGTTCATTAAGGGGAAATTCACCGGCATGAATCCGTTCAAGGGAGCAATTCAGACGACGCTCATCGGTGGGGTGGCAGCCGGCGCGGCGTTCGCGATCGCGCGATTGATAAGTTAGATCGATCCAGGTGGAGATAACAAAAAAAGGCAGGAGGAACTCCTGCCTTTTCAATTTGTGGGTCTGAGACTGGATCAGCCTTTTTCGGCGCGATCCTTGGTCAGAGCATCCAGATCCTCTTCGATACGAGCCGACTTACCGGTCAGGTCTCTGAGGTAGTACAGCTTGGCGCGGCGAACCGAACCGGAACGCAGCTTCTCGATCTTGGCGATATTCGGGGAGTGATACGGGAAAATACGTTCCACGCCGATACCGGAGGACATTTTGCGGACGGTAAAGGTTTCGCCGACACCGGAGCCGCGGCGTCCGATGACGATACCCTGGAACACCTGAATACGTTCCTTGTCCCCTTCTTTAATTTTGACGTGCACTTTGATTGTGTCGCCGGGGGCAAAGGAAGGGTGCCCTTCTCTCATGTACTGCTTTTCGATGGCAGCAATCTGTTTCATGGTCTTATCCTTTCTCTATTTTCATCTTCTCGCGTCGTAGTTCATCGAGCAGTTTTAGTTCGTCACCGCTCAGGTCAGCCTTTTCCAGCAAGTCGGGGCGATATTTGAGACATTTGCGAATCGCCTCGCGCCGGCGGAATTTATCGATCTCCGCATGGTTGCCGGACGTCAGCCAGTCCGGAACCTTGAACCCTTCGTACTCCGCCGGCTTGGTGTAGCAGGGAGAGCCGAGCATCTGGTTCATATATGAATCGTTCAAAGCCGATTCAAAATTTCCAAGTACCTTCGGGATCAGTCTTGCGATGGCATCGAGCATCACCGCCGCGGCCGGTTCGCCGCCGGTCAGAATATAGTCGCCGATGGAGACTTCGTCCATCTCGTACAGCTCCAGGATCCGCTCATCCACGCCGAGATAATGTCCGCAAATAATTGTGACATTGTCCCCAAGCGAATATTCGATCGCCTTGTTCTGCGTGAAGGGCGTTCCGGCGGCCGAGGTCAGGAGTATCCTGCTCTTGGCTCGACTGGTTCCGCTCGATTTACGCGGGTAGCCGCAGTGGGCAAGCGCGCGGTCGATCGGTTCCAGTTTCATCACCATCCCACCGCCGCCGCCAAACGGTGTATCATCGGCGGTTCGGTGCTTGTCGGTGGTGAAAGCCCGAAGGTCTAAAATTTCGATGTCAAAGAGCTTTTTTTCTGCTGCTTTCCCGATCAGTGACTGCTTCAATGAAACGTTGAAGTACTCCGGAAACAGCGTCAGAATTTCAAATTTCATATCACTGGCGGCGGCCGCTACTTGGAAACCAGTCCGGAGGCGACCACCACAACTCGTTTGGCGGCGGCATCGATTTCCCGAACAAACTCCTTAATAGCCGGACAGAGGAGTTCGGTACCATCGAGCCCTCGGATTACATACACATCGTTGGCCGGATACTGCACAACATCGATGAGTTCTCCGACCTTCTCGCCAGTCGCTTCGTTTATCACCTCGGCACCGATCAAGTCGAAAACAAAATAGGTGTCTTCGGGCAGATCAACCAGTTGGTCTCTCGGGACCGCCAGGTCCCGGTTGGTGTAGCGCGAGGCAATTTCTTTGCTCGTTACCTTTTCCAGTTCGATCACCGGCCGTCCGCTGACCAGGCGGCTTGAGACTACAGGTATCTTTTCCCAGGCACCCCGGGTTCCCAGATAGATTTCCTTGAGCCCAAGGAAACGGTCGGGGAAATCGGTGAGCGGCGTGATATACATTTCACCATGGACGCCGCGTGGTCTTCCCAGTTTGCCTACTGTAATCAGATCCGGTTCGGTCAATTACTCTAATATCTCCAACACGGCCCGTTTCCCCTGGCGTGCCGCGGCGGCAGTCATCAGGGTTCGGATGGACTTGGCCGTCTGTCCATTCTTTCCGATCACTTTTCCCAGGTCTCCCTGTCCAACCCTCAATTCATAGACCGTGGTCCTGGACCCTTCGACTTCGGAAACTTCCACTGCTTCCGGGTGATCTACCAGAGCACGCACGATGAATTCGATGAACTCTCGCATTGATGTACAATCCTTCCAAGCTTTCGCGCCGCATTCGCGGCACCCTTACCCCGGATCTATGAGTTGTGCCCGGATATAATTCACTGTGGCGATCGTGCCGTGCCTTTAGAGATGAAACCAGATTCATATGAGTTTCGATCGTCGTCTGTCTTCTTATGCTGCCGGTGATTCGGCCGCTACCGACGCTTTCTTCATGCGTCTCGTTTTCTTCGGGCGTTCTTTGATGGTGCCCTTGATTCCGATGGCCGAAACATCCTGACCCTTGCGAGCCTTGAGATACTTCTCCATGAATCCGATCTGGGTCAACAGCGTACCCACGGTATCGCTCGGTACCGCACCGTTATCCAGCCATTCGGCCATCTTCTGTTCTTCCAGATTGACCTCGGCGGGTTTCGGTATCGGGTTGTACGTTCCCAGTTCTTCCAGGAAACGTCCGTTGCGTGACCGGCGCGAATCGGCTGCGACGATGCGATAGTATGGACGCTTTTTCGCGCCCATGCGGCGAAGTCTGATGTGTACCGCCAAAACTACATTCCTCCGTTTACGAACCGGAGCGGAGTCCGCTCCAGCCTTTTGGTATTCTCAACGATTTCTTATTTCCCATTTGATGGAACATGCGCTGCATGGCCGAAAACTGGTTGAGCAGCTGATTGACCGTCTGGACGGAATTGCCGGAACCCAAAGCGATCCGCTTCTTGCGGGAACCATCGATAATCCGCGGGTTGCGCCGTTCCTGCAGGGTCATCGACTTGATGATCGCGGTGGTCCGGTCGAACTCCCGTTCGTCGACTTTCAGCCCTTTGAGCTGTTTGCCCATGCCGGGGATCATTCCGAGAACCGACTCCAGCGGTCCCATTTTCTTTATCTGCGCGAGCTGTTCCAGGAAGTCCTCGAAATTGAACTCCGCCCGAAGCAGCTTGTCCTGCATTTTCATCGCCTGGTCGGCGTCGATATTCTCCTGCGCCTTTTCGACGAGGCTGACTATGTCCCCCATCCCGAGAATGCGGGAGGCGAGACGGTCCGGATGGAACGGTTCCAGATCGGCGAGCTTCTCACCAATCGAAGCCAGTTTGATCGGACAACCGGTCACCTGGCGAATGGAGAGCGCGGCGCCGCCGCGGGCATCGCCATCGAGCTTGGTGAGCGCCACTCCGGTCAGCTGAAGGCGCTTGTGGAACTGCTCCGCGACTTTGACTGCGTCCTGACCTGTCATGGAGTCTGCGACCAGCAGAATCTCATCGGGCTTGACGAGCGATTTGATCTGTTCCAGTTCAATCATGAGCTCGTCGTCGATGTGCAATCGACCGGCCGTATCCAGAATCACCAGATCGATGAAGTTCTTTGCCGCGTAACTGACTGCCTCTTTGCAGATTTCCGGGGGCTTCTTTCCTTCGGCATGGAAATGCTCCACTCCAATTGAATCTGCCAGGACCTTTAACTGTTTTACGGCGGCCGGGCGGTAGATATCAGCAGCAACCAGAAGCGGCTTCTTGTTTTTCCGCTTGGCCATGAGGGCGATTTTACCGGTCAGGGTGGTCTTTCCCGATCCCTGGAGGCCGCACACCATGTAGACGGTCGGCTGCTTGTCGATCGGCGCCAATGGAACGGTCTTGCCACCGAGCAAAGTCACCAGCTCGTCATGGACAATCTTAATGATCATCTGTCCCGGTTCGATGGACTTAAGGACCTCGGTCCCGACCGCCCGCTCTTCAACCGTCTTTACAAAGTCGCGCACGACCTTGTAGTTGACGTCAGCTTCAAGCAAGGCCTGGCGCACCTCTTTCATCGAGTCCCGAATATTGGACTCGGAGAGTTTGCCGGCACCACGGAGCTTCTTAAAGACCGACTCTAATTTGTCAGACAGACTATCAAACATAAATAATCAATACTCAACCCTACTCGTCGAAGACTCTCGATCTGTTATCATGAAGATTCCCCACGGTAACGGCTGACAATCAGCCGGAACATAGGCAGACCACGTCCGGGAGTTTCGGAGCCTGGTAATATAGTAGAAACCGAATGTCAGGCAAGGGGATAATGGAAATTTGGGGGATTTGCCGAATTCGGTCTTCGCCTGTAACTTATTGATTATAAAGGAGATGAAAATCGCCCGTAACGCCACGGGGGGCCGGGGAGCCTCGCCCAGGCTCAGTCGCGACGAAACGGGATAGTCCTCATACGGAATTGACCAGCTATCATCGCAGATTCCTGGGGGGTCAAACAGAAGGCTATCAGGGCATTTGATGGAGCCTGATTTAGCTCAAATGAGCCCAAGTGCCGGTATTCCTTCTCCGCGCGCCAATCGGAGACCTTGCCTGCCGACTGGGTCAACCAGGCCGGTACAGCTTCGGGTAGTGTCTTCTCTGCGTGGTCGTAATAGCTGACAGGCAGGACTCCCAAGTGTCGTGCGAGTTCCTTTTTGATACCGATGCCATACGGCTCGAACGACATCTGAGAGTAACGAGCGCGCCATCGCATAAGCGGGATGACTTCGCGGGGGCTCAATTCGGAGAACGAAACGGTGGGCGTTGAATCAGGCATGTGATTTGAGGACGATTGAATTGTGCCGGTGCTCAAAATATGGTGCAAGGTGTCAAAGGCCGCGCGCGGATAGCGCTCGGATGTGAGAATCGAGCGGTAGAAGTCGATTGGCAATTCATCAGGCCATGGATGGTTTGACCCCCGCGTCCAGTGAACAATGTACTCCCCGGCCACCTGATCCAGTTCCGGATTGATGGTCAAGCCACGGAGATCGTACGATATCCTGGGTGGGGACTCAGGCGGACCGCAATAGAAGTTCCAGAGGATTGGTGTGTCACGGCCTTCGGCCTCGCTAAGAGCGCGGTCCATAAAGCCGCCGGGGCGGATTGAAATAGGAATGAGTAGGTCGGCTTGAGCACAGATCGCCCGATCAATGAGATGGTTCTGTTCATCCTCAGAACTTCCACCGTCAGGCGCGGTAGGAACAAAGGAAACGGATAGCGATGTCAGCCCAAACTGCTTTTGCAGTGACAGGATGTCCTCGGGTGATCCGGAATCCGTCAGCTCATACCAAACGCGCATGTTGACGCCGTGGATCGATCCGCATGATGTGATTAAATCCCAGGTTGGCCTGCCGACCGTCGTGACGAGGGTCATATGGTGATGTTTGATCCACTCCACTGCCGCGACGACTGACTGAACCCAGAGGTTCGCACGGCACGGCCTGAGCGATTGACGAGATACGAGAATTGCGGCGGTTGCGCAATGAGCGGAGTCATCCCCCGATGACGGCATCGACTAGCCTTCCCTTTTAGCTACTGTGCACGCACAAGCAGGACCGGTACGCGGGCGCGATGTTTGATCGCGGAGGAAACCGATCCCAGAATCAGATCCTGTAAGAAACGGTGGCCGTGGACCGACATGGCGATCAGATCGACACCGTCTCGTTCGACGACTTCCATAATGTTGTCCGCCGGATCGCCACAGGCCAGAATGGCTCGAACTTCGTATCCTTCCGCCCGGAACTGCTCTTCGATTTTCTGCAAGTAAGCCCAGTCCTGGCGCATTTCCTCGGATTCCCCCAATCGCTTCTGATTGCGAGCCATGAAACCATCGGCGACATGGATAATGGTCAGTTTGGCTTTGGTCAGTAGCGCCAAAGGGCGGATATGCTTGAGAATTGCTTCATCGCTGGAAGAGTTTTCCAGCGGCACGAGTATGTGGCTGTAGATTGCCTTGTTCTCAGTCATCCCAGTATCCAGTTTCTGGCCATATCAAATAAAAGGTAAAAATTCAAACCGATGATAATGATACTCACTATCCAGGAGAGAATCAACAACCACCGGGAATTTACGAATTGTCCCATCTTTCGCCGGTCGCTGGTGAAGACGACCAGCGGCACGACCGCAAAGGCGAGTTGGATGGAGAGAATGACCTGACTGAAGATCAGCAGTTCGCCGACGCCGGTTTCGCCATAGATGCCGGCGACGATGGCGGCAGGCACGACCGCTATCATTCTGGTGATCATGCGGCGGACCCAGGGGCGAAGCCGTAATTCCAGGAATCCTTCCATGACGATCTGTCCGGCCATGGTGCCTGTGAGCGTGGAGTTCTGACCGGATGCCAGCAGGGCGATGGCAAAAAGGGTGCTGGCGAGGGTGGCGCCGAGAGTCGGGCTGAGCAACTGGTAGGCATCGCTGATCTCAGCGACATCCTGGTGCCCGGTGCCATGGAAAGCGGCGGCACTCAGAATCAGAATAGCGGCGTTGATAAAGAAGGCAAACAGCAGGGAGACAGTGGAATCGATAGTGGCAAATCGAACCGCCATCTTCTTCCCTTCGTCGTCCCGCCGATATGCTCTCGTCTGCACAATACTGGAATGCAGGTATAGGTTGTGCGGCATGACGGTGGCGCCGATGATGCCGATGGCGATATAGAGCATGTCATTATTCGTGATAATCTCAGGCCGAGGGATGAAGCCCTCAAGAACTGCTGCAATCTCCGGATCGGAGACAATCAACTCATAGGCAAAACAGAGGCCGATGAGGAGAATAAGACCGGCCACCAGGGCCTCGATATAGCGGAATCCTTTGTTTTGCAGGAACAGGACGATAAGTACATCGAGTGTCGTGATAACCACTCCAACAACGAGCGGGATATGAAACAGCAGGTTGAGCGCCACAGCAGATCCGATGACTTCGGCAAGATCGCAGGCGGCGATGGCAATTTCGGCCAGAACCCAGAGTAATGTGGCAACTGGCTTGGAATAGTGGTCATGGCAGGCCTGAGCGAGGTCGCGACCAGTGGCTACGCCAAGTTTGAGTGAGAGGTGCTGGAGGAGAATCGCCATCAGGTTGGAAATCAGGATCACACTCAAGAGTGTGTAACCGAATCGAGCGCCGCCGGCCAGGTCGGTTGCCCAGTTGCCGGGGTCCATGTACCCTACCGCTACCATCAGGCCGGGGCCCATGAAGGCGAACAATTTGCGCCAGAATTTGGCATCGTGCGAAACCGGAACCGAAGAATTCACTTCGGACATCGACGGTGTTCGTTGCTCCGTGCGCCAGGCTGGGCCGGTATCGCTATTGGGGTTTCGTCTGAGCCAGTTTCTCATGTGCGGCTTACGTCCTCCATCCATTAACGCGGGACTTGGTCAACGACGAGAAGCTGGCCGAGGCGCGTCCTTTGGATCGTCCAAAAGAGGTCAGGCGAATCTGCACAGGTCGGGGAAGGGCCGCAAAATGCTCGAGAAATTCGTGCAGACGCTGGGCAGTCGCCGCCGAGATCCCATGCTCAATACTACAGACATCCCCTTCCGCCTGTGCCGGGTCAAGTCCGAGGATGTCGGTGAACAGAGTCAGAACATCTTGGTGCCGATGGACAATCTCTACCGCCATCCTGTGCCCCGAGACCGTCAGTGTCACCCTTCCCCGTAGGGCGTGGTGTAACAACCCAAGGTTTGATAGCCGTCGCACAGTCCGCGTTACCGTAGGGAGTTTTGTTCCCAGCCGGGAAGCGATGTCGCTCACCCTCACCTCATCCGATTCTCCAATCGTCTGCAGGCGATAAATGATCTCAAGATAATCTTCCTGAACTGCGGTCAATTGATGTCTGGACAACTTTGTTACCTCCGGGTAATTACCCACGGGTAAGTTATCGGCCAAAACCGAGTTTGACAACAGCCAAATGACACAATTGTGGAGAAATTTGGTCCAAGTGTGCTCTTTTCGACCGTGACAACGGAACAAGGCGCCGGGGGGGCCTGTTATGGCGACACACGATGGAAGTATATCTTGAACAACATCAGGGCCTTATCTGGGTCGCATTTAACCTGCTGATACTCCTGCTGCTATCGCTCGACCTGGGTCTTTTCCACCGGAAGAGCCATGTAGTAGGAATAAAGGAGTCGCTTACCTGGACGGCGGTCTGGGTCGGCCTGGCTCTGGCGTTTAACGTCGCACTATACTATTGGAAGTCCGGAGTTTACGGGCACGAAAAGGGATCCGAAATCGCCCTGCAGTTTCTGGCCGGCTATGTGATAGAGAAATCGCTGAGCGTTGACAATGTGTTTGTCTTCTTGCTGTTGTTCAGCTATTTCCGGGTCCCGTCGGAATATCAGCATCGGGTACTCTTTTGGGGAATCATCGGGGCGCTTATCCTTCGGGCCATCTTTATTGTAGTGGGGTCAGTCCTCATAACCGCGTTCCACTGGATTATCTATCTTTTTGGCGCCCTGCTCATCATCACCGGGATCAAGATGGCATTGACCAAGGGGAAGGAAATTCACCCTGAGAAGAACATCGTTCTTCGACTCGTCCGCCGATTCATGCCAATGAGTGATCAGTTGGACGGAAACAGGTTTTTCACGCTGCAGTCAGGGCGACGGCTGGCGACTCCGCTGTTCGTTGTTCTGATCCTTATCGAGACCAGCGATGTCATCTTTGCGGTCGATTCCATACCGGCCATTTTTGCCGTGACGACCGATCCGTTCATAGTGTATTCATCGAACGTATTCGCGCTGCTTGGATTGCGCTCTCTGTATTTTGCCTTGGCGTCGGTCATGCGGCTGTTTCATCATCTTCATTACGGGCTTTCCATAATCCTCGTATTCGTTGGTATCAAGATGATGATCGCCGATCTGTACAAAGTGCCCATCGAACTCTCCCTTGGCGTGATTGCAGGTATTCTGGCCCTTTCGGTGCTGGCTTCCCTGCTTTGGCCGGCGAAGACAACGGGTGCGACAACTCACTCGTAGCCGGCATTCTCCACCAATCAAAATCGTGTGGTCTTGCCGCAAATCTTGCCGTATACTCACACCATGATTAGGCCAGATTCCCTCCTAACCTTCGCGCGTAACGTTCACGAGAAACAGATCGCGTGGCGAAGACACCTGCACAAGCACCCCGAGCTTTCCGACCGGGAGTTCGAAACCACGTCTTTCATCACCAAATTGGTGAAGTCGATGGGCTGCCGCATTATCCCGATTAAGATGCCGACCGGCGTACTGGCGGAACTTCGCGGGAAAGGCAAGGGTCCGACCATAGCCATACGCACTGATATCGATGCCCTCCCGATACTCGAACAAACCAATCTTACGTTCAAGTCCTGCCG
The DNA here is from genome assembly GCA_049290195.1 of Candidatus Zixiibacteriota bacterium. Taxonomy (GTDB): domain Bacteria; phylum Zixibacteria; class MSB-5A5; order GN15; family FEB-12; genus FEB-12. Next base: position 6,151 of record JBATNE010000058.1, on the reverse strand, counting down.
CCCCGGTGTCATGCATGCCTGCGGGCACGACGTGCACATGGGAACCGTGCTGGGAGCAGTGGCAGTCTTGAGCGGGCTGCGCGAGCAGTTCAGCGGATCGGTGCGGTTCATTTTTCAACCGTCCGAAGAAAACGCTCCGGGCGGCGCACGGCCGATGATTGCGAATGGAGCTTTGGATGGTGTGGCGACAATTCTCGGGCTGCATGTCGATCCAAATGTGCGGGTAGGGAGAATAGGGCTGCGTGATGGGATCACCATGGCGGCGGTCTATGACTTCGATCTGGTCGTTAAAGGTGTGAGTGGTCATGCGGCGCGCCCGCATGAAGCGGTCGACGCCATCGCAACGGCCGCAGAGATAATCGATTCAATGCAGAAAGTTGTCTCGAGGGAGATCGACCCGATCGACCCGGTTGTAATTACCTTTGGAAAGATCAGTGGCGGGACGGCACGGAATGTCGTGGCAGATGAAGTTCGACTTGTCGGTACCGCTCGGAGCCTGTCGGCTTCGGCCGCGCGCAAGTTACCGGCGGCAATAAAGCGGACTGCCGAGGGGATTTGTCGAGCCCGGGGTGCATCCTGTAAGATCGGTTCGGTCGCCGGATATCCGATTCTGAAGAACCACGCGGCGACAAATAGCCTGTATCGACTCTGTTACGATTCTCTTTTTGGGACCGGCAAAATCGATCTGACCGAGCCGGTACTCGGTGGCGAGGATTTCGCGTGTTACCTGGAGAAAGTGCCTGGAGCCATGTTCAGGTTGGGAATCCAAAACAAGAAGCTAAAGGCCGATCAGCCGTGGCATTCCCCAAAGTTCATGGTTGACGAGAAGGCACTCTACTACGGCACATCATTGCTGGCCATGGCGACAGTCAGCTACCTGGACGGAGACCGCATATGAAACCCAAGTGGTGGATTTGTGTCCTGGCGCTTGTAATGGCCGCACTGGCATCCTCGGCACTTGCGTTCCGGCCCGATGGACAAGTAATCAACTATGCCGATTTTCGCTATGTCAATTATATCGCGACGTCAGTGGCAAAGGCGTACTTCGCGACCACCAATGGGATCATCGTCTACAATAAACTTGAGAATCGGTGGGAGCAACCGCTGACCGGCTTCGACGGCATGGCGGACAATGACATCAAACGCATATGGGTTGATCAGTTTGATCAACAGCTGTATGCCGAGACGATCACTGGGCGATTCAATTTCGATTTCACCTTTCATCGGTGGCTGGAAGTAAATGAGATTCCCAATATCGCGACGGAAGACAAACATGTCTCGCCGCCGCCATCGATGTTTCCACCCTTCGGATACAATTATGGAAGTCGGGGGATCCTCATCGACCCGGAGGCCCGATCCTTTGCCATGAGCGATGTGGTCGATGATGGCAACGGGAACTTATGGATCGGGACCTGGGGAAATGGCGCCGGAAGAGCGAGAGTCGGCGCCAATGTGATAGAGCTTCTCCCCTATGGCCTCTTGCAGGGGCCTGCGTATGCGCTTCAATTTGATATGGACTCGAACCTGGTTATCGGCGGACCCATTTTGAGCAGCCCGCGCACTGGAATCAGCCTGTTCGATGAATCCAACAACGCCTTTTCCTATATTGAGACCGGAATCAGCCCGGATCTACCGACGGTCGATGTCAACTGCCTCGAAAGCGACACTACTCTGCTCTATGTAGGAACTTCGCAAGGTATCTACCTGATCGAGCGACGGAACCATGAAGTAACCAACCGACTGGACCGCCGGCACGGATTTTCCGACGAGAATATCATTTCTCTCAAACTCGAAGGGGATTCGCTATTTGCCGGCACGACGAGTGGCCTGCTCCTGGTGTCTCATCTGGGGGATTCAGTTGCATATATTGGTCAACGGCAGTTCTTTAATCAGACCATTTTCGGTCTCGATATCGTCGCCGACCATTTATGGGTGGCATCCAGCAACGGGGCATACCGAGTGTCGCTGGCCGACGGCAGGCTCCAGCAATACAAGGATCCCGATGCGGTGCTGTTTAGCCGAGTACTGAATGTTACCCACTATGGCAAGTACCTCTGGCTGGCTTCGGACGCCGGGTTAGTACAGATCAATCTCGAGACCGGTGCCACATCCCCCTACCTGGTGCATACCAGCCGGCTCGACAGCAGGCCGCTGGCGGTGAATGAGAAGATTGCCGCGGTCGCATCGGACGGTGGCGTTACAATTATCTTCTATGACCGGGATAATCCGATTATCCGTGAATTCACGATGTCAGATGGACTGGTATCAAGTTACGTCTATAGCCTTGCTTTTGACGGCGACTACCTCTGGATCGGGACGGATCGGGGCCTGACCAAGTTCTGGTGGAACAACCCGCACCGAATCGACTGAACCCCACATAAGCGGACCCTGCAATCGGACATCATTTCTCCAAGGAACCAGTTGATTCATACCGCGTAATGCAATAGAATAGAGACTACGGTTTGAGGAGAATGCAGTGAAGCTGGTTCGGTGGATATTTGAGAATTTCTGGATGAAGATCCTGGCGCTGGCCATTGGGGTCCTCATCTGGCTGCATGTAGCCACCGAGAAGATCTACACTTACGAAGTTACGCTGCCGGTGTCTCGAATCGATCTCCGAGAACATTACACCCTTGCCAATCCCGCACCGGACTCAATCCATGCCCTGGTCTCGGCCAAGGGGAAACAACTCCTTCGCACCGTCTGGCGCCAGCAGGGAGTCAGGATTGTGGCAACCAAACTTGGAACCGGTGAGAACACCCTTAATCTGTCGCCGGATAACACAGTCCTGATCAGTGGATCAAAGAATATCTCCATAGATGAAGTCCGGTCGCCATCGCCGATCGAGCTATCGATCGACCTGGAGTCATCGGTTGAGCTTCCTATTTTGCCACTGGTGACAACGACACCCGATGATGGGTTTGCGGTAAGCGGAAAGATCGAGGTCAGCCCGTCGCGGGCTTTGTTGACCGGACCGAGGTCGGTCGTGAGAAACCTCAAGTATCTCTCAACAGCAAATCGCGAGCTGAGTGGATTGAGAAGCTCGCTGTCATTCGCCGTCCCGCTGACTCTTCCGGCGGGGGTAAGGGCAAATGTCGAGCCGGATTCAGTTCAGGTAACCGTGCAGGTGGTGCCGGTCAAGACTCGCGTATACGAGAACTTGCCCATTGTAGTGTACAATGCCCCACCCGGGATGAGAGTAATCACTAGCCCGGCGAGAACGCGGGTTGAGATCACCGGTCCGCCTGAAGATATCGATTTGCTCAACAAGAATTCTCTGACGGCGTCGGTCGATTTTCATGCCAAGAGTGGAATAGGATTTGCAAGACTCAAAGTCGATTGCCCGGCCAATTTCAAAGTTAAACGACTCGCGGATGATTCCGTGAGAGTATTGAGTGCGACCAGTGCTGACCCTGGGCATTGAAACATCCTGTGACGAGACCTCGGCGGCTGTTATCGAAGACGGCCGCACGGTACGCTCGAATATCATCTCTTCGCAGACCATCCACAGCAAATTCGGCGGGGTTGTACCAGAGGTTGCCAGCCGCGAGCATATCAAGACCATTGTTCCGATTTATGATGAGGCTCTTGCGGTTGCCGGTGTCACGCTCGACCAAATCGACCTGATCGCAGCGACCATGGGACCCGGACTGGTTGGTCCGCTTCTGGTGGGTCTGACATTCGCCAAGGGGCTGGCGTTCGCGACGGGGAAGCCATTCATCGGCGTCAACCATATGGAAGGGCATCTGGCGGCCAACATTCTCGCGCATTCGGAGTTGTCCCCCCATCATCTGACGCTTGTCGTTTCGGGCGGTCATACAATGTTAATCGAAGTTCGTTCGTTTGGTGAATACGAGTTGCTTGGGAAGACTCTGGATGATGCCGCCGGGGAAGCATTTGACAAAGTAGCCAAGGTGATGGGACTCGGTTATCCAGGCGGTGCCCAGGTTGACCGATTGGCACAGACGGGCGATCCTGCTTACTTCCGTTTTCCCCGCTCAGTGCGCCAGGATGGCTTCAACTTTTCCTATTCAGGGTTGAAGACGGCGGTCGCGCTCTATATCGAAAAGCTGTCGGTGTCGGAATTCGAAGCTCACAAGGCGGATATCGCCGCATCATTCCAGGAAGCTGCCGTATCGGTTCTGGTCGAGAAGACGCTGAACGCGGCACAGGAGCGTGGAATTACCGATGTCACCATTTCCGGTGGGGTGGCGGCGAATTCACGGCTTCGGAAGAAGATGGCTGATGATCTTGGGAAAGCCGGGAAGCGTGTTTTCTATCCGCCCATTGCCCTCTGTACCGACAACGCGGCGATGATCGCCGCGGCCGGCTATTATCGCTTCCAGAAGGACGGCCCGGGGAACCTGGTTGCCGATGCCGTTCCCTATCTGAAACTCGAATAGCGGGACTTGCCGTTGGTCGATCCATTCATTATCCTCTCTCAGAACTGAACCCGAAGCACATATATCCGTTATGCAGGAATTACTCGAAAAGCGGTTTTTCCCGTTCGTGGTTAAACCGGGCCGCTATGCCGGCGGTGAATTGGGGCAAATCACCAAGGAACCGGCAGGCCGCGTCAATTATCTCCATTGCTATCCTGACAAATATGAGCTGGGTCAGTCATACCCCGGACTGCAGATTCTCTACAACATAGTCAATCAACAGGACAGATTCCTTTGCGAACGGGCTTTCGCGATTGATCGCGATGCCGAAGCCATCATGCGCAAGGAGAACATCTCTTTGTTCTCGCTGGAATCACGGCGGTCGGCTCGGGAATTCGATGCGATCGGCTTCACGCTGGTCGATGAGACGGTTTATTCCAACACTCTTTCCATGATCGATTTGGCTGGAATTCCGCTTCGGTGGAAGGACCGCTCTGATGGTGATCCGCTGATACTCGCAGGCGGCCCGGCTGCTTTCAATCCGGAGCCATTGGCACCATTCATCGATCTGTTCTTTATTGGAGATGCCGAGGAGGGATTGCTTCAGCTGCTCGATGCGATCGGAGCAACGCGGAGTCTGTCCCGGCCGGAGCGGTTGGTTCAGATCGGTCGGACAGTGGAGTCAGTGTACATACCATCGATGTACGACGGTGACATGAAGCCGCTCCACGACGGAATCCCAGCCCGCGTGAGAGCGAGAGTTGTCCGGGAACTCAAACCTGATACCTATCCAACTCAGCCGCTGGTGCCGCTCATTGAAACGGTTCATAATCATCTCGGAATTGAGATCATGCGCGGTTGTCCGCAAGGATGCCGCTTCTGCATGGCCGGATCAATTTACCGGCCGGTCAGGCTCCGTCCACAAAATGAGATACTCCAGCAGATCGAAACACAGCTGACCAATACCGGCTATGACGAAATATCGCTGCTCGCACTATCCGCGACAGACTATCCTGAAATAGAGCCGCTCACGACCACACTGGTAAGGCGGTACGAACAACAGCGGGTGTCGATTGGATTGCCTTCTTTGCGGCCGGGGTCAGTAACTCCGGCGCTGTTCGATGCCGTCAAGCGGATTCGCAAGAGCGGATTGACGATCGCTCCGGAAGCAGGTACTGAGAGGCTCCGGCTGTTCATCCGCAAAGACTTTCCGGATGAAGCGATTTATGATACCGCTCGACTCGCCTTCGAACGAGGATGGATCACGATCAAGCTCTACTTCATGATCGGTCTGCCGACTGAGACCGATGATGACCTGCTGGGAATTGGGAATATTTGCCGCCGAATTGTGCAGATCGGAAAAGAGTATCCCGGCAACAAGATGGTCAATGTCACGCTTTCACCGTTTATCCCGAAAGCGCACACGCCGTTCCAGTGGGATGAGCTGGTAACTGAAGCCGAGATCGAGCGACGCATCGGTTTCATCAAGCGGACTACTCGCGCCAACCAGGTGAATTTCAAGATCAACCAACCCAGGTTGGCGATCTTGTCGGCACTGTTGGGTCGTGGCGGCCGACAGATCGGTGATGTTATCGAAGCGGCATACAAACTGGGTTGTCGGTTTGAAGGATGGAGTGAGGATTTTGACTTCAACGGATGGATGGAAGCGTTCCGGTCTCTCAATGTCGATACCGAACAACTGCTTCGTCCGATCTCTTTCTCTTCGCCGTTGCCCTGGGGACATATAGACAAAGGGGTCTCCACAGACC
>JBATNE010000057.1:0-2980 GCA_049290195.1 Candidatus Zixiibacteriota bacterium | reverse complement strand
GCTCGACGCATATCCGGAACTTGAGGCCACCCTTATCGAAATTGCGCCGCCCTTCAAGAAGTTGCGAAACCCAATTTTGCGCCGCACCGTCGCGAAGGTCACGAGCCTGAGCCAGGCGGCCCGCGTGGGAGGCGTTTCGGTGGTTGAGATGGTCAGAACGTTGCGCCGGGCGGTTGGCCAACCGGATTTTGTCGAAGACGTTGCTACGGCCAGTCAGTACCCAATCGAACCGCCGGAGTGGATGCAGAAGGAGCTCGTTGTCAAGGTGCTCGATGTTCGCCCTATGATTGAGGCGGGCGAACAACCCATCGGGGCGGTGCTCCAGGAAATTGCGGCGCTGAAACCGTCGCAAGTTCTGGAAGTAATTGCCCCTTTTGAGCCAGCGCCGCTCATCGATAAAGCCATCCAACGAGGGGTTCGCGTGTGGGTGAAAACTGACTCGGGGAAGCAAGTGCACACATACTTTGCTCCCCCGGCCTAGTCATTCCCGGACAATCGCTCGGGAACGACGGATCTTGGCGGGTTCATCCGCCTACTGGCAGCTGCTATCTGAGCAGGTGTGGGGAGTTTGATCGACTGGGACATGCTGCTTGAACAGACGGCGCAGCTGTCGCTCCCATTTGGTCTTGGTTAGATCGTCGGCTCCGACACGCAGGCGAACCCGATTCATCCGTCGGAGTGATCGTTCGGCCCGCGGGAAAAAGATGTGATCTTCATCGCAAATATGAATGGTCAATAGGGTATGATAGGCAGTCGCGCTGCCCACGAAGCGTTTTCGCCATCCGCGACGGCCCGACGCAGCTGCTTCGACGGCCTTGGTCATTTCGTCGAGGAATATCCGGCCCATCGTGTGGTGCGTGAGGAGCTTCTGGCTCATCGATCTGAGGGTACGACTGCGCTGCACAGCGGGGAAGAGGACGTCCTCTTCGGTGCCGTGATGAATGGTGTCGGCATACACCCGAAAAAACGCGATCAAGGTGCGCAAGTCGCTGGTTCGCACGAGACTCCTGCCGGCCAGTCGCCGTTTCAGGTGAAACAAAACGAGCAATGCCTCATTAATTGCCACATGCTCATCGAGGAGCACCTGGATGACATGCAGGTGCGATGCGGGTGGTTTTTTCATTAGTTATCTCCCGGAAGTTTCAGGCGAGACAGGTGCATAGACAAACTCGCCAGATGACGGTATCTCGTTCTGCTTCGTTTTGCTGCGGCGCACCAGGCTCCACATGAGGGTGAACAGGGTCAGAAGAAGTGACGCGGCCAGCACAAAGGTCCCGATGCTCGAGACCGTATGCAGGATCTGAAACTGTGTCGGATAGATATAGAGCGCCCGCGGGAGCCCCTGAGTGCCCAGGAGTGCCATTGGCAAAAACGCCAGACACAGACCAGTCAACATGGCTAGGGCACCTGTCCGCGCCATGCGCTCTGAGAATGAAGTCTGCCACCAGCCGGGCCAAAAGTGAAACAGCCCGGCAAAGATGGCTCCGCCAATGACGCCAGCCAGCGCCAGATGCAGGTGAGCAACGGTGAAATAGGTATTATGCAGGTGAATCGCCATAGCGGGAAGAGCAAGTGCAGCACCGGCCACACCAGCGAACAAGCCGCAGACAATCGACGAGATGACGAAGAGTATAGCGGCCGAAAGTGGTCGCTCGAGTCGGGCCAGCAGACGTATGAACTCCAATAAGAGGTAGTTGGCTGGAAGTATCATCAGTAAACCAAAGAAGCTGCCGAGAAGTTGTGACAATTCTCCGTCCGCTGTTGCAGTCAGGTGCTGCGACCAGGAAGCCAAGGCTAGAATCAGAATCGCGATACCAGACGCCACTACCGCTGTTCGCCTATGTATGTACGCACGAGTGTGGGCGATGACCACTTCAAAGAGGAGCCCGATTGCCGGAAGAATGAGCCCAAGCGTCGCGGGACCAGCAAATAGCCAGAACGACTTCTGGTAGAGCGCAATACCCTCGGGTGTCAGAAGCGACATCGACGACCATCCCCATAGGTGTCCCCCCAGGACCGCTGTCAATGTGTACAGCCGAACGGGGGCGACAACAATCTGGACAATAGTGCCAAGCAAGAGAAACCACGCGAATAATGGTAGTTGCGAAAAGGCAACTGTACGTGATTGTCGTGAGAATACCGTTTGCAAAGCTGCAATCGACGGCAAAAGGGTAGCCAGTTCCGCCAGTAGCAGTCCGAGTACCAATAACACAAATGGTATGGAGTATCCTGCAACCGGCATCATCATGACCCAGCCTGCATCATACGCATTCAACAGCAGCGACGACACGATCAGCGCTCCGGCGCCAACATGGGACAGCCACCCGAAATAGCCGATTCTGCTTAAAGACGACCTAGGTGCACCGACAGCAGACGGAAGCGCCAGATGACCGAAAACACCGGGAAAGAACGGCAGCAACACAAGGAAGACCATGATCATGCCATGGCCAGTCAAAAGCTTGCCAAACCAGAGGGTACCGGTCAATTGAGCGGTCGGCGAGAGCATGTCCAGTTGCATCGATACAGCAGCCGCTAGTCCGAGCACGGCATAGAGCGCGCATGTGATAAGATAAAGAACTCCAATGCGGCCGCTAGCAGTGCTAACCACGACGCTGAAAAACCGACGAATAAATGACATTGTGCGTTTCATGTTCACCTGAAGAAAATGACAATGAATTCAGATCAAGTATAACCGGACCGCTATAGATCCTTGAATCGAAACCGGCGCATCCCTACAAGTAAGGGCACAAGAGTCCAAACAAGCAGTGACGCCACCGCCACGGAGACACCGAGACCCTTTCCAAAGAACCTATTAAAGACCGCGCCGGTGTAGCCCATGAGCGCCGCCCAGTCTGTCTTCACGAGCAAGGTCACCCGAGCCAGGTCGATCGGATTGGCCAGAGATGCAATCAGGAGCGGCGTTTCAAGGGGATAATCGCTGAACGCCATAGCAGCCAGCAGCACCAACCCATCATAGACA
>JBATNE010000056.1:0-5895 GCA_049290195.1 Candidatus Zixiibacteriota bacterium | reverse complement strand
CAGGTACCGATGCGGCATCGCATGGGAGATAAGAACCGTTTGCGCGTCTGGATCCTGGAGAACGGGTCTCCGCGACCGGTTCCGATTGAAAAAGGAATACAAAACACTTCGCATATAGCCATTGTTGATTCTCCGCTTAAAGAAGGGGACTCGGTGATAGTTGCTTCAAACGGTGCGACATCATCGACATCACAGACCGGCACCAATCCATTCATGCCTCGTTTCCCCGGCGGCGGTGGCGGAAGGCCGGGCGGGAGATAGGCAGTATGAAATCCTTTGAGACGCTCAGGATCGCTATCGACTCGCTCTTGCGGAATAAGACGCGAGCCCTTCTCACCATGCTTGGAATAATCATTGGAGTGGCAGCGGTGGTGGCGATGATGGCGTTAGGTAAGGGTGCCAAAGTAGCGATCGAGACGCAAATCACAAGTCTTGGAACGAACATTCTTATGGTCAGACCCAATTTCACGGTCATGGGGGGGGTCAATTCCGGCGCCGGTGCGGCACAGTCCCTTACACTTGACGATATCCAGGCGATTCGGGACCAGTGTCCTTCGATTCAGTATATTTCTCCGACAACGCGAACCAACCGCCAGGTGGTTGCAGGAAGTCTAAATTGGCAAACGCAAATTCAAGGGGGCATTCCGGAGTTTCTTAAGATTCGGGATTGGACTCTGGCAGAAGGGGAGATGTACTCCGACGCCGATGATCGAAGTGCGACCAAGGTCTGCGTGATTGGAAAGACCGTTGCGGATGAACTTTTTCCCGACGGGGGGGCTGTTGGACAGATGATTCGCATCGGCAAAATGCCGTTCAAAGTTCTCGGTACGCTTACTCCTAAGGGACAGAATGCTATGGGGCAGGATCAGGATGATTTCATTCTGGCGCCGTTCTCGACTGTACAAAAGAAAATACAGGGAGTGGATTTTGTGGGGCAGATTATCGTGTCCGCTGCCTCTAAGGAAGCCATACCTGTCGCCCAGCAACAGATGAAAGACCTGCTGCGGATTCGCCACAAGCTTCAGGATTGGCAGGATGATGATTTCACGATCATGACTCAGACCGATATCGCCCAGACCCTGTCGTCTACCGCCAATACGATGACAGCTTTGCTTGCAAGCGTTGCCGGCGTTTCACTAGTAGTAGGTGGGATAGGGATCATGAACATCATGTTGGTCTCGGTCCAGGAGCGGACGCGTGAAATCGGTCTTCGCATGTCAATAGGTGCCCGACGAAAAGATATACTTCTCCAGTTTCTGATCGAGTCCATTCTGCTCAGCATGGTCGGAGGGTTTTTGGGCATAGCCCTGGGTTTCGAAGCTACGAACCTCATAACAAGGTTCACCGGTTGGGCAGTCCTAGTCTCAGGATCCAGTGTCGGGATGGCGTTTGCGTTTGCCGCATGTGTGGGGATGTTTTTCGGCTATTACCCGGCCCGCAAGGCTGCCCGGCTGAGCCCAATTGAGGCGCTAAGGTACGAGTAGGGCAGGTCTACTTTCGCCGGCCTCTCGAACTGAGTGGGAAAAACGGCTCATTTAGTCCGCTAACACATTTTGCCGCAACTTGTTAGTGTTCCCCGTGCTGGTCGCCGGTTTACTTGTTGTCACTCCCGGATTTTCCCCTTATCTTACGTGTCTTAAACTGTCCCCTTACGTATAAGGGAGCAACCATTAGGAAGGATAACTGGTTGTTTAACAAAGTTCTTATCGCCAACCGGGGGGAAATTGCCCTCCGCATCATCCGCGCCTGCCGTGAGCTTGGACTCCAGACAGTGGCCGTCTATTCGGAAGCTGATCGGGACGCCACCCACGTGCGGTTCGCCGATGAAGATGTATGTATCGGTCCCCCTTCGGCTAGTCAGTCATACCTGGACTTCAAGCGCATCATCTCAGCCGCCGAAGTGACCAATGCCGGTGCGATTCATCCCGGCTACGGATTTCTCGCCGAAAACGCCGACTTTGCCGAAATCTGCGAATCATGCGGAATCACCTTTATCGGACCAAAAGCTTCCTCCATCCGCCAGATGGGGGATAAGGCGGTCGCTAAAGACGTCATGCGGAAAGCCGGTGTGCCGGTCATTCCGGGTTCCGATGGTATCGTACCGTCGTTTGAGCAGGCTCGCGAATACGCCGACTCAGTCGGCTACCCGGTCATTCTCAAAGCTGTCGCCGGTGGCGGTGGCAAGGGAATGCGGATTTGTCGCGATGAAGCCGAACTGGAGCGCAATTTCCATATCGCTTCGACCGAAGCAGCCAAGGCGTTTTCCAATCCGGATCTCTATCTGGAAAAAGTGATCGTCAATCCGCACCACGTGGAAATCCAGCTCATCGGTGACAGCCATGGTCAGTATTTCCATTTCGGCGAACGTGACTGCTCCATTCAACGTCGCCACCAGAAACTGATCGAAGAAACACCTTCTCCGCTCATGACCCCGGATCTTCGCAAGAGAATGGGAGATGCCGCAATCAAGGGTGCCAAACTGGTCGACTACCTCGGTGTCGGCACGGTGGAATTTTTGGTCGATGAGCAGAAGAATTTCTATTTCATGGAAATGAACACGCGCATCCAGGTGGAACATCCGATCACCGAGGAAGCGTACGAAGTCGACCTGCTGCAGAGCCAGTTGAAAGTCGCGCTCGGCGAAAAGCTCGATTTCAAGCAGGAAGAACTGATTCCGAAATGGCACTCGATCGAATGCCGCATTAACGCCGAGGATGTCGAGGCTGATTTCCGTCCGACACCGGGTCGAATCGAAGCGATCCACGTTCCGGGCGGTCCCGGCGTGCGAGTCGACAAGGCGGTTTACGCCGGCTATTTCATTCCGCCGTACTACGATTCCATGATCGCCAAGTTGATCGTCCGCGCCCGCACCCGTCAGCAGGCGATCATCAAAATGCGCGGTTGCTTGCAGGAATTTATTGTCGAAGGGGTACCGACGACTATTCCGATACATCAGGAGATTTTCGAAAACGCTGATTTCGTGGCCGGTAACTACTCAACCGCCTTCCTGGAAACGCAGTTTAAGCGCGCAAAAACCCCTTCTGACTCAAAAAAAAAGTTGGTCACTTTAAAACGCCCGGGGGAGTCGGTCTCGGCCGGCGCAAACGCTCCGGCCCCGGTACTCGAGGAGACAGTGAGCCGTCCATCTGAAGGATGAATAACCGATATTGGAGGTTTTTGTGAAGGTTTTAGCGGACTTAAAATATACCAAAGAACATGAATGGGTGAAGGTCGCCGGCAAAGTTGCCACTATCGGCGTCACCGATTACGCTCAGGGAGAACTCGGCGATATCGTTTTTGTCGAACTGCCGGAGATCGGCGCGCAGGTTTCCCAGATGGGGAAATGCGGTACGATCGAAGCGGTCAAGGCGGTGTCGGAAATGTTCTCGCCGGTGAGCGGCAAAGTTGTCGAAGTCAACAGTGCCCTCGATTCCGACCCGATGATCATCAATCGGGATCCGTATGGCGCCGGATGGATGCTCAAAGTCGAAGTCTCCAACCCGGCTGAGCTTGAACAATTACTCGATGCCAACGGTTACAACGGAATATTGAAAGAACATTAACGGCCGGGATTGCCCCGTGCCGCTATAGGAAAGCGACACCATGCAGAGTCCGTATATTTCCAATACCGACGACGACCGCAAGAAGATGCTGGAGACGATCGGTGTTTCTTCGTTTGAAAAACTGCTCGACGGTATCCCCAAACCGCTCCGGCTGAATCGCCCGCTTGATATCCCGCAGCTGTCTGAAGTGGAACTCCTGAAGGAAATTCAGGAGATGTCCTCGCGGAATCGCGAAGGGCTGCTTTGCTTTGCCGGCGGCGGCGTGTACGATCATTTTATTCCGTCGTCGGTGGCCACTATTATCACCCGGCCGGAATTCATGACCGCCTATACGCCCTATCAGCCCGAAGTCGCCCAGGGGACCTTGCAGGTCATCTATGAATTTCAGACCCACATCTGCCGTTTGACCGGTATGGATGTGGCCAATGCGTCGATGTACGATGGCGCTTCGGCAGCAGCCGAAGCCGTCATTATTTCCACCGGTGCCACCAAGCGAACTAAAATTGTCATCTCCGAAGCGGTCAATCCGCTTTATCGACAGGTGATTACTACCTATCTGCAGGGACGCGAACTGGAAGTCCTCACCGTACCACTTAAGGACGGCGTGACCGATCTGGCGCGGCTCGAAGATATGGTCGATGAGAAGACCGCTTGTGTCCTGGTCGGCCAGCCGAACTTCTTCGGCTTGCTCGAAGAGGTCGAAGCGATTGAGAAAGTCATCCACCAGGTCGGCGGTAAGCTGATCATGGCGGTCGATCTGATTTCCCAGGCGCTGCTCAAGACGCCGGGTGAATACGGAGCCGACTTCTGTGTTGCCGAAGGGCAGCCGCTCGGCATTCCGGTGTCATTCGGTGGTCCGCTTCTGGGCGTCTTTGCCGCCAAGAAGGATATGGTTCGCCATATGCCGGGACGTATCGCCGCCCGCACCAAAGATCTGGACGGCAAGCAGGGGTTTGTCCTGACCCTTCAGACCAGAGAACAGCATATCCGCCGCGAAAAGGCGACGTCGAATATTTGTACCAACCAGGCGCTCTGCGCTACCGCCGCTTCGGTCTACATGAGCCTCATGGGGAAAACAGGATTGAAGAAAGTAGCCTTGCTGTCGGCCGAACGCGCGCATTTTGCCGCCGAGCAGATCGCGAAGCTGGAAGGGTACGAAATGTACTTTAAGGGTCCGTTCGTACGCGAATTCGCCATCAAGACCCCGCATCCCGCCACGGAGATGATCCTCTCGATGCTCGAGAAGGGATATTTGCCGGGTGTCGATGCCGGTCGCTGGTACAAAGGGATGGGGAACTGTCTCGTGGTGGCGTTGACCGAAAAGCGGAGTGAAGCTGAAATTAACGGACTGGTGGCCGGTCTCAAGGAACTGAAAGCCAGTGGCGTACTGTCCCGCATGTAAAGCCGAGTGGGACTCGCAGTCGACTGAGTGTCCCATTTGCGGCCGTGATTTTGCGGCCGATACCGCGGAAGAACCGTGGATTGTTATAGGTACTATAGCGGATAAGATCTCCGCAGATTTCGCGCGGGAAACGCTTCAGGCGTACGAAATTCCCGCAGTCGTGGTCTCCAAAGCCGGTTTCTTTGGTACCGCCGGATTGACCATGACCCACTTCTATTCCGGGGCGGCTGCCCTGTTTGAAGTGTCCGTGCCTCCGCAGCATCGGGAGGAAGCCGAAGAGCTTCTCCAGATGACGGTGGGGGAGCGATGGCAGAGAAAGGAAACGTAGTTGGCCTATTGTCCGAAATGCAACGCTGAATTCGACGACGAGTGCAAGGTCTGTCCCGAGTGCGGTGATATTCTGGCTGAACAGCTGCCGGTAGCCTCCGGCGCCGCTGTGGCGACTGATTTTTACTGGACGCAGATTTGCGGCGTGCGGTCTGAAGCGAGGGCGGAGAACGCCAAAGAAGCACTCGATTCCAATAACATACCGTCGGTGATCATGTCCTCCAAATTCGCTTCCCGAAACCGGCATCGCACGATGACCAGTTTCCCCGGCCTGGAAGCGACTGATATCAGCATTGTCATGGTCCCGAAAGAATTTAGGGAAGAAGCAGAAATGGTGGTTGAAGCGGCTCTGGGAGACGACTGGATTCCGCTCGACGCCCGTTAATAGCTGAGTAGGAGTACCTATGAAGAAACATCTGTTGGCCATTGCCCTGCTGACGATTCTGTTGGCGGCCGGAGTGGCCTCGGCATCCGCCCCCGCCACGGCCCGGCCAGAAGCGTCGCGCGCCGCGAGCTACGCGGACGCGCTCAATTTGTCGGCTTCGACCGGACGACCGGTCATCGTTGACTTTTACGCCGTGTGGTGAACGTGGTGCCATAGGC
>JBATNE010000055.1:0-13280 GCA_049290195.1 Candidatus Zixiibacteriota bacterium | reverse complement strand
GGCCCATGGTGCCCCAATGACTGCCACCAGTCACAGCGGCGATATGGGAAATCTCGATGCCGACAGCACCGGTACCGCTCATATGGAGTGGACCGACGCCCACATCAGCTTCTCTGGGCCGATGTCTGTTCTCGGCCGGGCCGTCATCGTGCATGAAAAGGAAGATGATCTCAAGACTCAGCCCACCGGCAACTCCGGTGCGCGAATCGCCTGTGCCGTCATCGGCATAGCCAAACAGTAGTAATCGTTGTATCTGATTTTCAAGGCCGGTTTACCAGTGACGTAACCGGCTTTCCTAATTAGTGGGGGAGAGGATGCCGCACAAATTTGCGCCCGCGATCGTACGGCGTAATGTCGAACTGCTCTCCGCGACGCACTCTTCGTTTCATGTCCTTCCAGAACCGAAGCGTGTAGAGGTCGGAATGTACTGCCTTGAATATCCCTTTGAGCGGGCGAGGTATCCCGGAAAACTGATCCGCTTCTTCCAAAAAGAAATCATCCCCGGTGACCGTTATCCGGTCTTCCTCCAACTGCATCTCTTCCGTCTCTCCCCGTGGCGCCGGCTTATTCTTGAAGTGCGCACGCTCCAGTGGCTGTACGTCATCGTAGTCAAACAATACCACCCGGCCGCGCCGCGTCACCCCGTAATTCCAGATGTTGAAGAGGTCGTACGGGAATATTCCCACCGATGCCAGGTCCTTCAAGAAGTACCCAAAATCGAGTATGACCTTCCGCAGTAGCTCCGGCTCCGTCTCACTCAGTAGATACATAGGCAGCGGAATCACCTTCCGCTGGATATAGAGATGCTTGATCACTACATAGTCCCGTTCAATGGTCACCACTTCGCTTGCCGCCATCTCAAACTCCCGAAGCAGATTCGAAGCAAACCGCTTTTTCTTGAACCGAAGGTTCTCAAACTCCTGCGTGTCCACCAGCCTCCCAACTCGATCCCGGTGACAGACGAAATCATACTGCTCCATCACCTCAGCACGGGTATTTCGCTTCGGTGTCACATCCGCCGTCCGCAGGAAGCAGGGTTGATCCTTGATAATCTTCAGTACGAAGTCATAGTCCGGCAACGTGAATGCGATCATCACCGCCCCCTCACGTCCCGGCGCAATCTGAAACTTCTCCTTGCTGACATGTACGTACCTGTGCAGATCCCGATACAGCACCGTCTTGCCGTGTTTATTCAGCCCTATGGAGATGTACAACTCCGCCACCGGCTTGTGGGGGAGAATGCTCTTGAGAAAATCGATCACGACATCGTGCCGGCGCAATTCAACCTGGAAGTAAGAAAAAGCAAAGCTGAATACCCGGCTGACTTCAGCCTCGCTCAACAGCACCGTGTCGACATAGATTTCTCCCTGCCCGTTGTAGAGCGGAAGCACCAGCGGAATGACATGGTCTCCAGCCAGAATCCGCCCCACCACATACGCAACCTTGTTCCGGTAGAACGGACACTTGAGAATCTGAATCGATGATATCGACTGGTACCGGGTCAGCGGCCAGACAAAGAGATCTATCTCATTGGCTACCCTCGCCGCATCTCCATCCAGATCCTCAAACGGAATGGAGTAACCGAGATCACGTAAGATCGCCGAGATTATGCGCGAGGTATCATATTCATAGGGATAAACCGTGACTATCGCCTCGTCCAGTGGCACCGGACATGGCTTCGACTCCTGGTGGAAAAACTCAATCTCCCGGTCCAGCCCCACCGTCCAGAGCAACTTGCGCGTGACCGAGTTATAGTACGTCTCAGCCAGCTCGGCATCGTGACGCTTCGCAACTAGTTTGTGAAATTTCCCCTTGATCTCTTTCCAGACCGAGAGACGTGATGATTCTTCCGCGCCGAGCAGATGTCGCAGCCGAAGGGCTGTCGCATCGAGCGATGCCTCGTAGAGATCGTACCGCTCTAGCGCGTCGGCAAACCGCCCCTGCCAGTCAGACTTTTCGAATCGGTCCCTGGCGCGAAGGGTAAGGGAGAGGAAGGAATCAGTATAACGCTGATACTCAGCAAGAATCTGCTTTGCGACTTCGACAGTAAGGTCGTTAGCCATCTGTGCACCCCGGATTTGCAATGCAATATAACCGGCTCTCGCACAGTTCAACACCTTTGTTTGAACCAAATGATCAGGAACTAATTGAATATGAATTTTGTCGGGAATTGCTTTGAGAGAGAAGACGCCGCGAATTGAGGATCAGAACTCTGACCGAATAGGCGAGTCAATCCCCGGCTATTCCAGCGATCTGACCTTCAGATACAACAGGAGCGCAAGAAGAGTAATGAAAATCGACGCTATCCCCAGTCCCCAGCGACGGAAATAATACTCATCGATGAGCCCGACACCGCTTTCAGCCACTTTATTCGCCTTCGTGATGCCGTCTTCAGCCTTGGGTAACAACGAGTCGGCGGCAAACGCATGGATCGATGACCGCACCTGGACCCGGATTTGATCGACCTCCTTGAGCGCAAACTCCTCATCGGTCGTCATCATCCCCTTGGCCGAGGCTTCCTTGAGCTTGGTATCCGCAGAATCATAAGAAACACCCAGCCGCCCAAGCGCCGCACTGATATTCTGAATCGCCACCGTCGCCGTGCTCTTATCGCCGCTATCGTGGCAGGAGCCACAGAACTGCCCCTCTTCGAATCCGATAAATTTATCCGTGGGCTTCACTATTTCATGGTTGCTGTGGCAGGTCATGCACAGCGGCAGCCCCTGAGCCTCAAACGCCGTCCGGTGCACAGAACCATCGAATAGTTTCGCCTCGATCGCGTGGCACATTCCGCACACTGCATCAAGCGACTTGATTCCGGGCGGAGCCGCACCATGGTTCCCGTGACAGCTGTTGCAGGCCGGTGCGCCAAGGTCTCCTTTTTCCAGAAGAGCCATGCCATGCACCGACTTCTTGTAGTGCTCCAGCTGGTCGGTCGGAATTCCATATTCCTTCATGTACTCGGCATTCGCATGACAGTGCCCGCAGGTGTTCGGGATGTTCCTCGGATAAGTCGATGAATACGGCATCTTGGCATTGCCGATCTGGTGAGCCGTGTGACAGGAAACGCAGGTCGCTACTTTGACATCCTTCTTCTCGGTCAACCGCATGCCGTGAGTCGATGTCAGATACTTGTCATACTGGTCTGTCGGCAGCGATGGATTGTGCTCGTGCATATACCGCGCATCGGCATGACACCTGGAGCAGAATGCCGGGATATCAAGATGCTCTGGCGCCCCCCGGAATCCCTTCGATTTCCGCACTGCATCCATATCATCCAGGGCGGGATCGCCACCATGACAGTCAAAACAGCTTATGGAATTCTGAGCATGGATATCCTGCGTGAACAGATGCGCCGGACCATTCTCATCTTCGGTCTCCATATGACAGGTGATACAATTGTTCACCGGCTGTGCCTGCGCTACTGGGGCACACAGCAACAGGACAATCCAGAGAAGGCTTAGTCTAACGAGCATTTTCATTCCAGCACATACCCCAGGATTGTCATTACGATAATGAACAGCACCACAAACCAGCCAATCGCCGTGAACAGGGGAGACCTGTCCCCACGAGCAGACTTCTTATCAAAGAACGGCACAAATACCCAGAACAGCCCCCCTACGCCAAACAGCGCCATCCCAAACAGTTCCCCCTCTACAGGGCCAACATGCGCCGGAAGGAACTTGAGCGCCTGAAACGCAAACATGAAATACCACTCCGGCCTGATGACCATCGGCGGAGGTGCAAACAGGTCAGCCTTCTGACCTAACGGCCAGTGGATTATCCCGATTCCGTCCGGGAAAAACACACACAAAAGCGCCAGACCATTGAGCGCCACAAGCCACAACAGCAGATCCCGATACATGAAATTCGGGAAGAACTTCATGAACTTCTTCTTCTGCTCCGGAACATTCTTCCACTCCAGCGGCTCGCTCATTCCCTGGCGTTGCACGAGAATCAAATGAACCGCAATCAACATCGTGAAGGCCGCCGGTAGTATCGCCACATGAAGGCCAAAGAACCTTCCGATAGTAGCACCGGTAACTTCATCGCCGCCGCGTAACACCTGCATGAGATACTCTCCCACACCCGGCACCGCCTTGACCATCCCGGTCCCGACTCGAGTAGCAAAGAGGGAGAGCTCATTCCAGGGCAAAAGATACCCGGAAAACCCAAACCCCATCGCCAGCCCAAGCACCCCAATTCCGGTCAACCAGGTCAGTTCGCGCGGCTTGCGATAGGCACGGGTAAAGAACACCGTGAACATGTGCAGGAATGCCACAAATATCATCAGATTGGCCGACCACGAATGCAGCGACCGTATCAGCCAGCCAAAGGAAACTTCGGATACAATGAAATGGACCGACTCATACGCCGAATCCGCTCCCGGTCTATAATACATGAGAAGGAGAATCCCGGTGGCTACCTGAATGATAAAGAAGAACAGTGTCAGCCCGCCGAGATAGTAGAAGATTGAATGCCCGTGAACCGGAACCACTTTATGGTTCATGTAGTCCACCAGATCCTTGATCTTCAGCCGGTCGTCAACCCAGTCAAACAGCCTGGTCTTGACATCCTTTCCGCCCTGAGGAGTGGGATTCGACATCACGCTGTCCCCTTGGCGACAAAAATGTCGGCACCAACTTCATTGACCACATACTGCTGGAGCGGGCGAGGAGGCGGACCGGAAACGTTGCCCCCGTTGAGATCATACTTCCCGTTATGACAGGCACACCACAACAACCCCATCTCAGGCCGAAATTGCACCGTACAATCAAGATGCGTGCATGACGCCGACAACGCCTTCAGCTCCCCCGATGGTGTCAGGATGATGATTCCCAGTTGATGGCCAAATCTGAAGGTCTTGGATTTCTGCGGCTCGGCTTCCAAATCCTTGCGGGTAAACGGCAATTTGACCTGCGAGGCATCCGCTTCGCCCGATTTGGGGGGAGTGAGATACTTGAAAACAGGGAAGAGGACCGACGCCGCAAAAGCGATCCCGGTGACGGCAATCGCGCGGTCGAGGAAAGTGCGACGAGTCATGCTTTGATCAGCCACGTACCCCGCCGCTCATCTGTATTCCCAGATCAATCACATTATCCCTGCTACTGTGTTCTTGAGTATGCGGTGTGATGACGCGTGGCTTGCCACTCGCACCCAAACCGTCCGATGGCAAAAGAAAGACACATCACACTCCATTTGTCAAGACGAAAATTCTAAAACGGTACATTTTGGTCCATTAAGCCAGCGGAGACGTGTCATCTTGCCCGGCCGTTCCACGACTCCAACCACGCCTGAGACCGCCAGTCCCCCGACGTAAAAAATAGATCAAAATAGTCCTTGACCTCCTGCGGTTTTCGTCGTATTTAACCGATGCGTTAAATAACTATCTGGTTTAGTAAGGTATGGCGATGGATCAACTCAGCACCACCCTGTCCGCCCTGGCGGACCCAACCCGGCGGGCCATTCTCGCCCGGCTCGCTACCGGCGAAACATCGGTCACCGAACTCGCCCGGCCGTTCAATATGTCTCTGCCCGCCATCTCCAAGCACCTCAAAGTGCTTGAGAAAGCAGGACTCGTCGGTCGTGCCCGTCAGGCTCAGTGGCGGCCGTGCCATCTCGAAGCGTCGCCGCTGGTCGAAGTTGCCGCGTTTGTTGACGGCTACCGCCAGTTCTGGGAAGAAAGTTTCGACCGACTCGACGCCTATCTCCAGCAGATCCAGGTAAAAGAGAAAAGCAAAGCGATAAGCAAACCGTCCGGGCGTACCACCGGAAAGAGAAAGAGCCCAATCACCCGACAGGGTCGAAAGCGATGACCGCAGCAACCGCCGTCCGCTCGACCGCCGTAGTGAATTAGTAACGAAGCAATAATCTGATAGAGTCAACTACGAAGGAGACTTCCTATGTCTGCATCTGCAATCGAATCAACCGCCGATCGCGAGATCATCGTCACTCGCCTTTTCCACGCTCCACGCGAGCTGGTGTTCGAGGCTTGGACCGATCCCAAACACCTCATCCAGTGGTTCGGACCGCGCGGATTCACCCACACCTTCCATGAAATCTCCGTCAAACCGGGTGGCGTCTGGCGGTTCATCATGCACGGCCCCGATGGTACCGATTATCCCAACTACGTCGTCTGGCAGGAAGTCGACAAGCCATCCAAGCTGGTCTACCGCCACGGCGAGAAACTGGGTGATCCCGGTACATTTGTTTCTACCGTGACATTCGAAGACCGCGACGGCAACACCTTCGTCACCGCCCGAGCCGTCTTCAATACCAAAGCCGAACGCGACATGGTCGAGAGAGAATACCACGCCGTTCAGGGTGCCATTGAGAATATGGATCGGTGCGAGGAACATGTCGCCCTCATGTCCGTCCCGGATGAATTCGTCATCTCCCGCACCTTCGATGCTCCCCGCCAGCTCGTCTGGGACGTGTGCACCACGGCGGAACATATGAAGAATTGGTTTGGTCCCAAAGGCTACGCTGGCAAGGTCGCCAAAATGGATTTCCGCCCCGGCGGCATGTACCACTATTGCATTGTTGGCCCCGATGGTTCCGAGTTGTGGGGGAAGTTCGTCTTTCGGTACATCAAGCAGCCCGAGCGAATTCATTTCTTGAGCGGGTTTTCCGATGCCCAGGGCGGTACAACCCGTCACCCCATGGCCCCTGTCTGGCCGGCCGAAATGCTCTCCAAGTTTATTTTCACCGAAGAGAACGGTAAGACTACTTTTACTGTTAGATGGGTACCGTTTAATGCCAACGATGCTGAGCGAAAGGCCTTCATTGAGATGCAGAAGAGCATGGTGACAGGCTGGACCGGCACGATGGATCAACTGACCGATTACCTCGCAGCAATACAAAGAAAGTGAGCAAAACAAGCATGGCCAATTTAGACATCATCTCCAAATGGACCAGCCTTAGTCCTGCGCTGTACAGTATTCTGCGGATTGTGGCCGCCTTCATATTCATTCTTTCCGGGTCGGTGAAGCTGTTCGGCTTTCCGACGCCGATGGCGAGTGGCGGCACGGTTGATCTTTTTTCGCAGATCGGCATTGGTGCGATCCTCGAAGTATTCGGCGGCGCCTGTATTCTTCTCGGACTCTTCACTCGCCCGGTCGCGTTTATTCTGGCGGGGGAGATGGCGGTCGCCTATTTCCAGTTTCATTTCCCGAAAGGGTTCTGGCCTAACGCGAATGGCGGCACGGCTGCTGCGCTGTTCAGTTTCATCTTTCTCTACATTTCCGCTGCCGGTGCGGGCATCTGGAGCATCGATGCGTTGAGGGGGAAGCGATAGTTGCGAAGCTGCTAGTCAATTGATCATTCGTGGCGACCAATTGGGCGCCACGTCTTGATTGCGTCGGGCCTTCGCAGAATATTATTGCGTAATTGTAGGCTTTATAGTAGTTTCCCATGTCTATTATGTCGGTATAGGGTTACTGGCGTAGCGGACGAGCTTCCAGAAGTAAATCATAACTGCGTAGGAGTAGGTACGAGGTTGGGCTGTATCCTTCCACGTACCCAAGGGCGCATTGTTGAGGCGAGGGAAATTCCACATGCTAAAGAAGTTGGCTATTGTTCTGCTTGTCGTTCTTGCTATCATCGGATTCTTCTTCAATCGACTCTGGATGATCAGCATCATATCCTTATTTCTTCTCAATATTATTGCCTTTCTTGTTGGAAGGAAGTGGAAGGGCATAAAGACGCTCCTTCTCCTGCTTCCGTTCTTTGCAATCATCCTTCTCGCAATTGCGGGCAAGTTGCCTCTGAGACCAACTCAGATGCCATATGGGGCCTCAAGCATTCCGATACTTCAAGATAAGACTGTCGTATCGGTCCGGCAGGGAGCCGATAGAAGGCCCAGTGCTGAGGATGAGTCCAGGCTTGAGTTGCAAAGGCAAATCTTCAGCGAGTATTCCAAGCTCGTGGGAATACGGCGAGTCGGTTCGGAAGCAACAAAGGTAAGCGAGATAATCGAAAAGCTTCCAACGACCAGTTGGTTTAAGGGTGAGCTGTCAGATCTTAGGGCCTCGGCATCAGTCTTGGAGAACCTTCTCAAAGGCTTCCCGGATGCCAACGCCCTTTCAACTCAAGTAACATCTCTGACACAGTTTTTTGATTCGTCACTGAGCGCAGCCACAAGAACACCGGGAGAGGATACGACTGACTTTTTTCAGAATTTCGAGCTTAAGAAGCGTCAATTTGACGCCTGGCAGTTGGCGGTAGCACTTTCGGACGTGCGAACGAAACTGGCATTGGCGCTATCTGATGCAGCTTCAAAGAGGTTTGTGGCGACAGAGCCGGCCGTGGTCGCTTTGAATGACGATAGCTGCACGTGGACGATAACTGAGTCCTACCGCTTTGAAATCCCGCCCGAGGTCAGCGTCACACAGATAAACGCAGAAGAGCTGCTCCTGGCAAACAAGTCAAGATGCATCAATCAGAAATTGAACCTCCTCTACAGTCCCCGAGATACGGCCTCAGCGCATGGTGCGGTATTTGATATTAATTCAAGCGCTCATTCTTTTGTTCTCCAGAACATTGTCACTATCAAGCCGGACTCCGTAATAGACTACAATGTCTTGCTGAAACCCCTTCGGGTCAGGTGGCTCACATTTCGATGGCTAAACCCGTACCCGATGAATATCAGAATGGCTGTGGACTTGTCTTCTCAAGGATTGGCGAAAGCAGTGCCCCTCTCCGTGCCCCTAGAGCGAACTACCTCTCTCGAGCAGTTTGTTGTTCCGAACTATTCGTACCTGGCAAGCTATGTTCCTGTCTCAGTTTCAAGGTCGACTGATGGCGACTTACTTTTTCCGACAACGCCAATTGGTCCTGCGTATTTTAATGACCACCGATTCATTTGGTTCGAAACGTTGCCAAAGGGCCTCTTGTCGCGCAACATGATTGTTGCAAGATTCAAAGACTATATTTTCGCGGACAATATTCTTATGCTCTTTGCAATTGCGCTTCTCTCCGCTATTGCTGCCGCGATTGTTGAAAAGAAATGAAATCTACCTGAGCTTTAGTGATCGGACTACTTAGTCGGCTTAGCCTTCTATTCCCATTCGCGCTGGTACCCCCCCCGGATGGTGAGTTCGTTTGGGACCCGGAACGTCTCAGCACGGATGAACTCGACCGAAGCTAACAGAGTCGAGGAGTGAGACTGCGAAGTGTCTAGTTGGATCCCTCCTCCAAGCGGGAAGAAGGGCGAGTCAGCCTCGAGACTATCTCGAACGCTAACCGAAGCGTGGAACTGCATCACGCCCACCCTCACCCCTTCCAAAAGACTCCCTTGCGGTCGGTAAGTACCTAAACTAATTTATTGCATTCGATCATATGAACAATGGGGTGCACTGGCGGGTTATTTGCTGCCTGGAGGATCAATGACTGCAATAGTAAAAGTGAAATTGGGGGATTTGTTTGATGGGCCCTCTGATTTAATCGTCCTGCCGTGCTCAACTGGTGGCACAGTCACTGGCTTTGTTGGCAGCCGACTCAGCGCTCATTCACTTCCACACCCAAAAGCAGGAATGAAGTTAGGGGAAATTGAGATTGTGCCATTTGAAGGAGGCGAGAATCTCGCTCAATTCGTTGCGTTTGCCGCTTCAGTCCAAGCCCATAGCTCAGCTCTTTCTGCGATTAAATCAATTGCCGAGGGCCTGGGTGAGTTCACTGTCCAAGAACCGTCTGTCAGGGCCATCAGTGTACCACTCTTGGGAGCCGGTGCGGGGGGACTGGGACCTGAGTCTGTTATTGAGGCGCTTCAGAGAGGCTTCCGTCGAACTGCTGAGGAAGATGCAGTACTATCGATATTTATCCTCCATCCTGACCTCTTCGCACGCTACCGCAACTTCAAAAGGTCACCAAAAACCCGGGCAAAGAGCCCTGTCCGAGTTTTCATTAGTCACACTTCAACTACACCTGATGCTATAGAGTGGGTCAAGGAGCTGGCCTTACACTTGATCGACTCGGGAATCCAGGCCCGTCTGGACAAATTCCATTTGCGGAGAGGGATGGATTTGCCGCAGTGGATGTGCAATGAACTCGCTATGGCCCAAAAAGTCATTGTGGTGTGCGACGAAAACTACAAACTGAAGGCAGACGGACGCATGGGTGGAGTCGGATGGGAGACAATGATTATTCAAGGCGACATAGCCAATTTGCCACACGACAGCACCAAATACCAGGTCATTGTCCGGGCTGAAGACCTGGCTAGCGGCCTGCCCCTTTACCTTAGAACTAGGTACGCCTATCACCTAAAGCCAGGGGAATCGGACTCCAGCATCCGCAATGAACTGGTAAGAGAGATATTGGAATTGCCTCCCGATGAGCGGCTGGAACCACAGGAGTACACGATCTGACTGTGTCTGCTACCATTGGCGCTATTCCTGATATCTACAACCTGAAGTGTAGCCACTTCGCGGTTAATGTGACATTCCCCCACTTGCGCCTTTTGCCGCCACCCCTTATCCTTTGTCCACAAACTCCATAATTCAGCGAGGACACCATGAAACCCAGTACCATATGCCTGACCTTCACCGACCAGGCCGAAAACGCCGTCAACCATTACGCTTCGGTCTTCAAAGATCTCAAAGTCACCAATGTCGTCCGCATGGGACCCGATGGCCCTTCCGATAAGGGGAACGTCCTCCTGGTCACCTTCCAGATGAACGGCGTGAACTACATGGCGCTCAACGGCGGCCCAAGTTTCACCTTCACCCATGGATTCTCCATCATGGTCAACTGCGATACCCAGGATGAGATCGACTACGTCTGGGAGCGGTTGTGCGAGGGGGGCAAAGAAGTCGAGTGCGGATGGCTTGTGGATAAATTCGGCGTCTCATGGCAAGTAGTCCCGACCCAGATCGGCCAGCTGATTGGCGACCCGGACCGCGAAAAATCCAAACGAGTCTTTGCCGCCATGCTGAAGATGAAGAAGATGCATTTGCCAACCCTGCTCGCCGCCTACGAAGGGAAATAAAAGACACCCGATGTGGCCCACCCTTTTGGGTGGGGTTGACTGTTGCCGCCCCGAGCGGAGGCGAGAAGCGAGCGAAGACCGGACCGTTAAATGTGTCATCCTGAGCGTAGTCGAGGGATGACCGAGGAGTTCGACTGGTTGCCCACCTCTTTGAGGTGGGTTGCTTCGAGTGCAAGTCATTGCAAGGAGTAAAACCAGCGGAATACGACGTCAACCGACGCGACAACCCTAAAGTGCAGACCTGCGGAAACTCAACTATATGGCCATGAATACAAATTCGTATCGCACCACAGCCGTAGTAACCGGTATTCTCTTTCTCACTACTGATATTACCGCCATCGTCGGACTGCTCCTGTATCAGCCCCTCTTGACCAACCCTCAGTTCATCACATCAGCCGACGTAAGCCACACACCGATATATATCGGGGCACTTCTTGAGACCGTCCTGGCCGTCTGCAATGCGGGAACCGCGCTTGCCCTTTACCCGATTCTCAAAAAGCAGAATCAAAGCCTGGCCCTTGGGTATGTAATCTTCAGGGCCCTGGAAGCCACCATCATCCTGGTCGGAGTAATGTCAATTCTTACTGTGCTTACCCTTCGACTCGACTTCCTGGCTGTCGGCGGTAACCCTGAAGTCTATCAGATGATCGGCAAAGCCTTTGTTGCGTTTCAGAGATGGACATTCCTGTTTGGCCCGAACATCGTCCTGCCGCTGAATGCTGCGATTCTCGGCTACCTGCTCTTCAAATCGAAATTGGTCCCTCGGTACATTTCTTCGCTCTATCTCTTCGATGCCCCGGTTCTCTTCACTTCCAGTATTCTGATACTTTTCGGGTGCTACTCTCAGACTTCGGTCCCGGCAATTGTCATCGCCATGCCGATGCTGGCGTTTGAACTGCTCTTCTCAGGATGGCTGATTGTGAAGGGATTCAATCAAACAGCCCTCGATTCTCTGGCCGCCCGGGTGCGACCCGCAACTTTCTGACTGATTCAGTCGTACAGGGGAGAGAAAGGGAATCCATGCACTTAAGATTAGTCCTTACCGCGCTCCTGTTTGTGACTGTCATGCCGGCCGCTGCTGTCCCCCAGGATTCAGCCAGCTGCGATTGTCAGGCCGTCTTTGACAACCTGACTCAGTCACTCGAGCAAAACTACATCGGCTATGCCCTCCAGAAAGAATCGCTGCAGAAATCTTTCGATGTCCGGGTCGATGAATTTCGCGCCCGCCTCAAAGATACCAGCGTTCTTGCCTGCGTCAGCAACCTCCAGGATTTCCTCACATTCTTCCACGATGGCCACCTTTTCGTATCGCAAAGGCCCAAATACTCGGAGGCCGACAACAACCGAATCAAACCGTCGCTTATCCAGTTGATGTACGATCCAGCCAGAGTGAAATCGGAAGTGTCCCAGAACCGCACCTGGGGAACCGATCTTGTGGGGATATGGACCGATGGCACCACTCGCTACGCCATCATCAAGAACGACAAACCTGAGTGGCCATATGAGTATGCGGCTGTCTGCATTCAATCTCCCAAACCGGAAAAAGTTGGTGAGTTGAAAATAGGCGTCAACCTCGTCAAAGGAAAATATGTCGGGGTCTACTTCAGCAATGACTACTCTCCGCGCTATACTGAACTGGCTCTCGCCAAAGACACAACATTGCTTGGAATCTGGGGTGGATTGCTCTGGGGCAAGGTGCAATGTCACAGAGACTCGATCATGACCGCTCCTCTGTATGATCCAACCCTCCCGACCGTTGCCCGCTTCGATAGCACCACCGTCCTGCTCACTATCCCGACCTTCCTGGTGGACAAAAAAGTTCTGGACAGCGTCCTTATGGCCAATGCCGAAATACTCACTACCTCCCGCTACTTGATTATCGATATCCGCGGTAACAGCGGAGGTAACGGCATCTATTACGATCTGATGTCCCTTTATGCCAACCGGCCCCTTACCTCCGAAATCGGCCTGGCCCTCGCTTCAACCGATAATCTGGCCTATTTCACTCGCTTCGCCCGTGATGTTGCCAATGATCCCTATCAGCCGGTAGTCGCGGACATGAAGGCGAATATGGGGAAAATCGTCAAAGGTCCCCGGTTTTCAACCGCCGATTTGCCGAAAATTCCTTCCCAAATCCAGAAGGTGGCCATTCTGACCGACGCCTCCAACGTCAGTGCCGCCGAGACCTTTATCCTTCATTCGAAATTGGCAAGCGACAAAGTCGTGACCATCGGATCCAATACCGGGGGAGTAGTAGACTACAACAATATCAACATGGTCCGAGTCAGCTGCGAGC
>JBATNE010000054.1:0-13652 GCA_049290195.1 Candidatus Zixiibacteriota bacterium | reverse complement strand
ATCCTGAAGTGTCGTCCACCCAGCAACCGCGACCCTCAGCCTGCGGAAATGGATGAGTGCGTGCCCTATCTCCTGGAGCAGATGAGAATCATTAAACCGAAACTGCTCTGTGCTCTGGGGCGTGTAGCTTCACAGGCATTGTTGCAGACGACGACACCCCTATCGCGGTTGAGGAATCAGTGGCATGATTTCCATGGTGTACCGATGCTGGTGACTTACCACCCGGCCGCACTGCTGAGATTCCCGGCCAATAAGAAAGAATGCTGGGAGGACATGAAACTCCTTCGAGCCCGTTACGATGAACTCGGATAAGAAGATTGGTATAGATGGCCATTCCCGGTAATCAGTCCAGAGAAATGGACAAGTTTCAGCCGCCGCAGTCGCTCGATGCCGAGCAGGCCGTGCTTGGCTCGGTGCTCAAAGATGACGAGGCGATGAGCCGGGTCATCGAGATTCTCGACGACGAGAGCCATTTCTATTTCCCGAAGCACCAGTTCATATATCGCGCCTATCTCGACCTGTTCAATCGCTCGGAAGCCTGTGACATCACGACAGTCGCCAACCATCTCCACAAGAACGGACAGCTCGAAAAGATAGGCGGTCGCGTGTATCTGGTGGAATTAGTTGAGGCAGTGGCCTCGGCTTCTAACGTCGACGCCTATGCCAATATCGTACTGGATAAGTCCTTGCTCCGGCGCCTGATCAGTACATCAAATGAGATTTCCCGCACTGCCTACGATCTGGAAATGCCGGTCGAAGATCTTCTCGATGCCGCCGAATCGCACATCTTTAGAATATCCGAATCGCGACTCCGCAACGGCTTCATCTCCGTCAAGAAGCTCATTCCGGATACTTTCCAGCACATTGAGCAGATGCAGTCCGGCGAACAGACGGACACCATCATGACCGGCTATACCGAACTGGATGTCATGACACAGGGGCTGCACAAGGGCGACTTCATTGTGGTCGCGGGTCGTCCATCGATGGGGAAATCTGCGCTGGCGGTGAATATCGCCGAGAATATTGCCATCAATGCCAAGAAGCCGGTGGCGATCTTCTCGGTCGAAATGTCCAAAGAGCAGCTCGCGCTTCGCATGCTCTGCGGACGGTCGAGAATCAGTCAGCAGAGACTCCGGTCCAAGAAACTTACCGATGAAGAGACCAACCGCCTTACGCGCGCCGGTGGCACGCTTTCCATGACCGATATATTCATAGACGACTCCGCTACGCTAACCTCGCTCCAGATGCGCGCCAAGGCGCGCCGGCTCAAGGCTCAGTTCCCGGACCTGTCATTGATCATCGTCGACTACATGCAGATGATGCATGCTTCCGGTCATGCGGAGAACCGACAGCAGGAACTGTCGGCCATCTCCCGCAGTATGAAGGCGCTGGCCAAAGAACTGCAGCTACCGGTGATCGCCTGTTCACAGCTGTCGCGTATGGTTGAACACCGGGGTGGTGATAAGCGGCCCCAGCTGGCGGACCTTCGAGAATCGGGTGCAATCGAGCAGGACGCTGATGTTGTGATGTTTGTTTACCGGCCGGAATACTATCTTAACGAAGATGAACGGAACGATCCGAAGAACCGCGACAAGATCGGAGTGGCTGAAGTTATTATTGCCAAGCAGCGTAACGGTCCAACCGGTGTCGCACATATGATCTTCCTGAAGGAATTCGCGCGATTTGAGAACCCGGCGCCCGGATATCGAGAACTTCCTGCCGATGTCGAACCGGTGGGTGGAGATATGCCGTTTTAGAGAACCAGCATGGATCATCGGTACGGAGTAGAGGGGTTAGGACGAAAGGGAGTTCGATTTATTGAACAGACCGGTGGGCTGTCGGTCATGTTCGGTCGGTTCCTCTTGCATCTCAAAGACATTCCAAGATCTGCTGAGTTGATTCTTGAGCAGATCTATTTGATAGGGGTGAAGTCTCTTCCTCTCATTATGGTTATCGCCGTGTTCGTCGGTGCGGTTTCGGCCTGGCAGGCTGCCTATCAGTTCAAATTTATCGGCGCGCCACTGAGATATCTGGGGCAGGCTGTCGGTAAGGCAACCGTCATGGAGCTTGCTCCCGTACTGTCAGGGCTGGTGTTTGCCGGACGTGTCGGAGCCGGGATAGCCGCGGAACTCGGTACCATGAGAGTAACTGAGCAGATCGATGCCCTTGATTCCATGGGGATCAGTCCCTATCGCTATCTGATGATGCCGCGAGTTCTGGTCTGCACCTTCATGCTCCCGTTTCTGGTCGTCTTCGCCAACTTCATCGCAATTCTCGGCGGCCTGGCCGTGGCGGTCTTTGGTGTCGATGTCTCCACTGAGATGTTCCTCGACGGATTCAAGAGTTCATTCAAGATTTCGGACTTCATCAACGGACTGATCAAGGCCGGCGTCTTTGGTTTCATCATTGGTTTGGTGGGTTGCCAATCCGGTTTCCATGCCAAGGGAGGCGCGGAAGGAGTTGGCCAGGCAACCACCAACTCGGTTGTCGTCTCGTCGGTGCTGATTCTGGTGTTTAACTTCATCTTCGCCATCATCTTGTTCCGGATCTGAGAATATGAGCGAACCACTAATCGTCATAGAGGATTTGCAGAAGTCGTTTGGAAAACAAACGATTCTCGATCATCTCAATCTGACCATCAATCGAGGTGACTCAGTCGTGATTATCGGGCAGTCGGGAACCGGTAAGTCCGTTCTGCTAAAGCACCTAATTCGGCTCATGGATCCCGATGGCGGCCGAATCTTATTCGACGGCAAGGATATCTCCCAGCTCGAATCCAGGGACTTGGTAGCGCTCCGGCTACGATTTGGCATGCTCTTCCAGTCGGCGGCGCTGTTCGATTCAATGACCGTGGAGGAAAACGTCGGCCTGGGCCTGAAAGAATCGCGACAGTATGGTTCCGATGAAATCCATACCATCGTCCTGGAGAAACTGGAAATGGTGGGGCTGGTCGAAGCAGCCGAAAAGTATCCATCGGAGCTTTCAGGTGGTATGCGCAAGCGAGTGGGACTGGCTCGCGCAATCGCTCATAACCCCGAAGTCCTGCTCTATGACGAACCGACTACCGGACTCGATCCGATAACGTCCGATGTCATCAACGATCTCATCGTTGACTTGAACAACAAACTCAAAGTGACATCAATCACTGTCACTCATGATATGATCTCGGCTTTCAAAGTAGCGAACAGGATCGTGATGTTGCATCAGGGAAAAGTCGAATTCGACGGTACTCCTACCGATACCTTCTCGACTCAGAATCCGTTCGTACGACAATTTATCGCCGGGAATGCCGCCGGCCCAATACAGGTGCGTTAGTGGTAATTGCCCGAAAGATCAAGACAGCCTACTTCTGTTCCCAGTGTGGCGCCGAACACCAACGGTGGCAGGGACAGTGCCGCGAATGCGCGTCCTGGAATAGTCTCATTGAAGAGAAAGTCCCCGAGCGAAAGAAAGGGGCTGCCGTTTCCACCGCCATCCAGAAGCAGCTCATTCCGGACATTTCACTCGAGCGGATGCAGGGGTATGTCTCCGGTATCGGAGAATTCGATCGTGTGCTAGGCGGACAGCTCCTTCCCGGCATGACGGTGTTGCTCGGCGGCGACCCGGGAATTGGCAAATCCACCCTGATGCTTCAGGCTGCAGATGCCTACTCCAAACAGGGGATCCCGGTTCTCTATGTCACCGGCGAAGAATCCCTTTCTCAACTGAAACTGCGTGCCGACCGCCTGAAAGTCAGCGGGGAGAGGGTCACCGTTATCAACGCTACCGCCATCGATGACATCGCCGCATCGATCTCCGAAGGGAATTTCGGCGTGGTCCTGATTGACTCGGTGCAAACGGTCTCTTCGCCGCAATTCGATTCTCCGCCGGGAACGGTTGCGCAGATTCGCGAGGCCGCCAGCGCCCTCATCAGCAAAGCAAAGGCCGAAGGGTTTGCGCTCTTCCTGGTTGGTCATGTAACCAAAGAGGGAATAGTCGCCGGACCAAAAGTGCTGGAGCATATGGTCGATACGGTAGTGTACTTCGAAGGGGACTCCACTCACCTTTACCGAATGCTCAGGGCGGCGAAAAACCGCTTCGGCTCGGTTGCAGAAATTGGCCTGTTTGAAATGGGACCGAGTGGGCTGCAGGAAGTGATAAACCCGTCTTCGTTCTTTCTCAGCGGTGATCACAGCAGTTCGCGTACAGGAGCGGTCGTAGCGGCCGTTGTGGAAGGGAATCGCCCGCTATTGGTAGAGGTTCAGGCGCTGGTCTCGCGGGCCAGCTACGGCACCCCGCAGCGGGTAGCCGGCGGAATAGACAGCAAACGTCTTGCACTCCTCCTGGCAATTCTGGAAAAGCGATGCGATTACCCGATGTCCTCCCACGATGTCTTTGTCTCCGTCGCCGGAGGGCTTCGTGTCTCCGAACCGGCGCTTGATTTGCCGGTCATGGCGGCAATTACATCATCGCTCCTCAATCGCCCCATTCATCAACGCTCGGTTGTAATTGGCGAAGTCGGCCTTTCCGGGGAAGTTCGTGCCGTCACCTACGCCGATCGGCGTGCATCAGAGTCTACGAAACTCGGGTTCACCACCGTCGTCCTGCCGGACGCCAACCAGTCACAGATAACCACACCGGGGTGCGATGTCACCCCGGTCAGTAATATTCAGCAAGCCCTCGATGTCATCCTTGAATAACGAATCATTCTTCGAGCTGCATAAGACTGTCAGGTCGGCACGTCGCGGTCACTTTACGACCTCGCATGGTGTGGTCCAGACTCCGGCGTTTATGCCTGTAGGCACCTCCGGCGCCGTCAAGGCGATGACGTCAGGCGATCTCGAAGAGATCGGCGCTGAGATCATTCTGGGAAATACCTACCACCTGTATCTGCGTCCCGGAACACAAATCATCAAGTCTCGTGGCGGACTGGCCTCGTTCAACAGCTGGCGCAAACCAACTCTCACCGACAGCGGCGGATTCCAGGTGTTTTCCCTCAGCGACCTCAACAAGATAACCGACAACGGCGTGGAATTTCAGTCGCACCACGATGGCTCTCGCCATGTCTTTACGCCCGAGAAGTCGATCGAGATTCAGCATGATATCGGCGCCGATATCATCATGGCATTCGATCAGTGTGTTCCATATCCGTGCGATGAAGCGACCGGACTTCTCGGTGTTGAGCGAACATTCGCCTGGGCGAAGCGATCTCTGGCCCGACATGTGGAATTGAGTGCTAATGATCAGTGGCCGATCCGACTCTTTGGCATTGTCCAGGGATCGGTCTTCAAGAATCTCCGCACTCGTTCTGCAGAAGAAATTGTCTCGCTGGATTTCCCCGGAAATGCCATAGGCGGCCTCTCAGTTGGAGAACCGAAAGATGCGATGGAGGAGATGCTTGGCCACACGATCGGTTACCTGCCGACAGAAAAGCCTCGCTACCTGATGGGAGTCGGGTATCCCGAAGACATTCTCATGGCCGTTTCACACGGAATAGACATGTTTGACTGCGTGCTGCCTACCCGAAACGCACGGACCGGCGCTGTTTTCACGTCCGAAGGCCCTCTGGTCTATCGCAACGCCGATTGCGCGAATGACGATCGTCCTCTCGACCCAAATTGTGAATGCAAAGTCTGCCGGCGCTATAGTCGCGCGTATATTCGCCATATGTACAATCAGAAGGAAATCACCGGGATGGTCCTGGCAACCTTTCATTCCTGCTACTTCTTTCAGGATTTGATGCGCAAGATTCGCGCGAGTCTCGATGACGGTACGTTCGAGACCTTCAAGAGAGACTTCCTGGCACGATACCAGACCAATACCTGGCTCCGCTCCGACGTCTAGGTTCTACCGCGTCCGAATTGTCCAGATTCTACCAATTGAAATGTGAAATCCACCGAGGCGTGTCTGATCGCTTCCCGTGAAGTAGCCGGAATTCGCCAGCGATCCCCGGTACTCGGCATCCGGTCGCAATTCAATTACGCCGATTTCCAGCGTATATGATTTCCGGTACCGCAGTCCCAAAAGAAACTGGTACCCGAACGTTGGATGAAGCGAGACAGAATGGACACCATAGTCACGGCTGAGGCTGGATCGTGATGCCGAACCGGCCCCAAAGTGCGCCATCGTGTAAACTGCTCCCATCCCGATATATGCAGTCATCTTGCTCGTACCGCGGTAATAGAGTGCCGTTACACCCAGCGTGGCCGACTGGAAGGAACCATTGGCGACAAAAGGGGCAACCTCGTTTCCTGTCGGCCAAATCCGTATACCCGCCGATCCAACTCGACCGATTAGCTCTCCGCGCACGAGCATCGGATGAATGGGCCGAATTTCAAACATGGCGGAGATTTCCGGACCGGTTGAGAAGACGCCATTCCCGGCGGCAACCCCGGCGCTGACATGAAAGCACTCGGCCGGCAGGGTATCCTGCTCAACTGGATTGAGCGGCGCCAGCGGCGCGGCGGAGAGATAGAGGGCGACAAGAGCGATCATATGCATGTTAACAGGTACCTTCTCTTTCAATATAAACGTAGTGATCCAACGTCCGTTAAAGATTATTCCTCACCATGCGCATGAAATCGAAAGATGGCTCTCTGAAGCAGATGTTGCGGCGACAATTTTTCGTCTGACGCGGCAGAAGACGGCGCGGGACACAGGGATAATTCGGCCCCCGAAACTCTTTGGTAATCAAGGAGTAAGGAAGATAGCCGGAGGACCGAAAGCCGTTGACATGCAATTACTAAGAGCTATATTACCGCGTTTGTCGACCGGCGCTGTGAATAAATTCACAACGAACCAAGACATCACAGCACACGGTCGCAGTCAGTTTGTAAGGAGTACGATATGAGCGCCCCGGTATACAAGAATTATATCAATGGCAAATGGGTTGAGTCAAAGTCCGGTCAGACCTTTGAAAACCGCAACCCTGCCAACACCAGTGAATTGATCGGCCTGTTCCAGAAATCGAACGAGGCTGATGTCAAAGATGCAATCGATGCCGCCAGTGAAGCCTTCAAGAAGTGGCGCCTGGTCCCGGCTCCGAAGCGCGGCGAAATTCTCTACAAGGTCGCCGAGCGACTTGCCACCAACAAGGAGCAGTTCTCCCGCGACATGACCCGTGAAATGGGCAAAGTGCTGGCGGAAACGCGCGGCGATGTCCAGGAAGCGATCGACATGACCTTCTACATGGCGGGCGAAGGTCGTCGCCTGTACGGAATGACGACACCATCTGAACTCCCCAATAAGTTTAATATGACCGTCCGTCAGCCCGTCGGTGTCTGTGCATTCATCACGCCCTGGAACTTCCCGATGGCGATTCCATCATGGAAAATGATGCCCGCCCTGATCTGTGGGAACACGATTGTCATCAAGCCCGCTACCGATACGCCACTCTCCGTGGTCAACCTGATGAAAGCGTGCGAAGAAGAAGGCGTGCCACCCGGAGTCGTCAATCTCGTCACCGGAACCGGTGGCCAGGTCGGCAATGCGCTTTTGCAGGACAATCGCGTCAAGATAGTCTCCTTCACGGGCTCGACCGAAATCGGCCGCAAAATATCCGAGGCCTGCGCCACCAATTTCAAGCATTGTTGCCTTGAAATGGGTGGAAAGAACGTCATGATCGTGCTCGAAGACGCCAATCTCGAACTGGCGGTCGATGGTGCCCTCTGGGGCGCTTTTGGTACCACCGGCCAGCGCTGCACAGCAACCAGCCGACTGATCGTTCACAAGGACGTCGCCGCAAAGTTCACTTCAATGCTCGTCGAGCGGGCGAAGAAGCTTCAGGTTGGCGATGGCCTGAGAGACGGCATCACTATGGGGCCGTGCATCAATCAGGGACAGTTGGACACCGTTCTTTCCTATGTCGAAATCGGCAAGAAAGACGGCGCCAAACTGGTGACCGGTGGCGAACGGCTCACGACCGGCGATCACGCCAAGGGATTCTTCGTCCAGCCGACTATCTTCACCGATGTGACCACCAAGATGCGGATTTGGAAAGAAGAAATTTTTGGCCCGGTGCTTGGTATTGGTACTTTCAGCACCTTTAACGAAGCTATTGAAATGGCGAACGACACGGTCTATGGCCTGTCCGCCGCTATTTACACGCGCGACGTGAACAAAGCTTACACTGCCATGCGCGATGTCAATACCGGAATTTTCTATGTCAATGCGCCGACTATCGGTGCCGAGACGCACTTGCCGTTCGGCGGTACCAAGGAGACCGGCAACGGTCATCGCGAAGCCGCCACTGCGGCGCTGGATGTCTTCTCGGAATGGAAATCGGTCTATGTCGATTTCTCTGACAGCCTCCAGCGGGCCCAGATCGACAACAACTAAGGATTATGCGGGGAGGCAGGAAACTGCCTCCTCTGCACCGATGCGGAGTAGTTCGCACGCGGTAAAGAGGAAATGGTGATTCAACTACACTCAGCAGAATTTCAGGGCTGCGGCAGCTGCTGCGAAGATTTGCTTCGCTACATCTGGCAGTCATCCTCCATCTAACTGGCTCCATACCATCGGGGGGACAGATTACATGGTAACGTAAGCAATTGTTTTGTACGGAGAATGATATGTTGAACGCAAAAAGAAAAGTCATCATCATGGGAGCGGCAGGACGCGACTTCCATAACTTTAACACTCTTTATCGCGACAATCCGTCTGTCGAAGTTGTCGCCTTCACCGCCACCCAGATTCCGGATATCGATGGCCGCCGCTACCCGGCTGCTCTCGCCGGCAAGCTCTATCCCAAGGGTATCCCGATTCACGACGAAAAGGACCTGGTCGAATTGATCAAGACCCACCAGGTGGACGAAGTGATCTTCTCGTATTCCGATGTCGGTCATCATTACGTCATGGAAAAGGCTGCCTATGTCATGGCTGCTGGCGCCCGCTTCTCGCTTGAAGGCGGCAAGCCGACCATGATCAAATCCACCAAGCCGGTTGTCGCCGTGTGCGCCATCCGGACTGGGAGCGGCAAGTCGCAGACCACCCGCAAGGTCGCTGAAGTGCTCAAGAGCCTTGGCAAGAAGGTAGTGGCGATCCGTCATCCCATGCCATACGGCGATCTCACCAAACAGGTATGCCAGCGTTTTGCCACGCTTAAGGATCTCGACAAGCATGATTGCACGATCGAAGAGCGGGAAGAATACGAACCGCACATCGTGAGCGGCGTCACCGTCTATGCCGGCGTCGACTATGAGAAAATCATCCGTCAGGCCGAGAAGGAAGCCGATGTCATCCTGTGGGACGGCGGCAACAATGACATGTCGTTCTACAAGCCCGACCTGTATATCACGGTGGTCGATCCGCATCGTCCCGGCCACGAACTGAACTACTATCCCGGTCAGACCAATCTACTCCTGGCCGATGTCATCGTGATTAACAAGATCGATTCCGCTTCCCCGGAAAACGTGGAAACCGTCCGTCGCAATGCCCGCGCGTACAATCCAAACGCGATCATTATCGACGCCGCTTCACCGATTCAGGTGGAACACCCGGAATTGATCAAGGGGAAGAAAGTCCTCGTGGTCGAGGATGGCCCGACTCTGACTCACGGCGAAATGACTTATGGTGCCGGCGTCGTTGCGGCTCAGAAGTTCGGCGCGGCCGAACTGGTTGATCCCCGCCCGTACACGGTCCAGTCGATCAGCGAAACGTATAAGAAGTATCCCAAGATCGGGACCTTGCTCCCGGCCATGGGTTACGGCGACAAACAGGTGAAGGATCTTGAGACCACTATCAACCGGACCAAGTGCGATCTCGTCTTGATCGCAACGCC
This sequence comes from Candidatus Zixiibacteriota bacterium, assembly GCA_049290195.1. Lineage (GTDB taxonomy): Bacteria > Zixibacteria > MSB-5A5 > GN15 > FEB-12 > FEB-12. The sequence goes on along the minus strand of JBATNE010000054.1, from coordinate 3,895 downwards.
GATTGATTTGAGCCGACTGGTCAAGATCAACAAGCCGACCTCCCGTGTTTATTACAGTCTCCAGGAAATCGGAAAGCCGAATCTTGAGACCGTGTTGACTGCGAAGTTCGGCCGCAAGGGCGGCACTAAGAAGAAAGCCGCAAAAGGACGCCGCAGATAGTTCGGATATCTCTGAGGGAGCCACACGGCTCCCTCAGAATCTGAAGAAGAGATCATACGAGTGACGATAGTCAAAAGAAAATCTGCGGTCATTGCCCTTGGCGGCAATGCGATTACCCTTCCCGGTCAGGAAGACACGATCGCGAATCAGTTTTCCAATACCCGTTCATCGCTGGACGGAATTGTTGAACTGGCGCGCGATGGGTTCCAGTTGGTTGTCACCCACGGCAATGGACCCCAGGTAGGCAATTGCCTGCTTCGAGTGGAACTTGCAAGAGGCAAAGCGCCGATTCTCCCGCTTGGTGTTCTCGTTGCAGATACCGAAGGGGGAATGGGGTACATGATTGAGCAGTCCCTGCAGAACCGACTGCAAATGGAGAAAATTAGCCGCCCCGTTGTGACCATTATCACGCAGATGCTGGTGGACGAACACGATCAGGCGGTCCAGAATCCGACTAAATACATCGGGCAGTTCTATACCGAGGATGATGCCAAAATTTACTCCGAAACGCGCGATTGGCAAATGAAGCAGGACGGCAACCGCGGCTGGCGAAGGGTTGTACCGTCCCCCTATCCGATTCGAGCGCTTGAAGCGGAAACGATCAAGACGCTGGTGCAGGCCGGAACCATTGTGGTGGCCGGCGGCGGCGGCGGAATTCCGGTGTTCATTGACCACCGGGGATTGCTCGAGGGAATGGACGCGGTGATCGACAAGGATCTCGGTTCGGCGGTGATCGGCCGTGAGATCGGTGCCGGTGTGCTCTGCATACTCACTTCGGTAGACAATGTCGCGATCAATTTCGGAAAGCCGGACCAGCGGGAGCTGGGACAGGTGACACTCTCCGAAATCAAGAAGCACTACGAAGACAAGCAGTTTCCTCCCGGCTCCATGGGCCCAAAAATCCTCGCGGCTATCAAGTTCCTCGAGGAAGGAGGAGAGCTGGTGGCGATTACATCGTTCAAGAATGCACGGAAAGCGGTATATGGTGAGGCGGGAACGAGAATCGTACCCGATTGATGATGTCCATGCTGTCGCAGGAAGCGATCGATGCGATCCTTGCCAAGGGTCGCATCTACGAGGTTGGTGGCGCTGTGCGTGATCAACTGATGTCTCGGGCCGGATCGGTCAAGGATCGCGATTACCTGGTAACCGGCGTCGCCTACGACGACCTCACGTCGCTGCTTCGCAAATTCGGCAGAGTAGACGTGGTCGGCCGCAGCTTCGGAGTCATTAAGCTCACGCAATTCCGCGGCGACGACTCTGTGACCTTTGATGTCTCACTCCCCCGTAAGGAACACTCCACCGGAGTCGGCCACAAAGATTTCGCCGTCAATTTCGATCCGGACATTCCGGTCACCGAAGATCTTATTCGACGGGATTTCACCATTAACGCCATGGCCCTGTCTCTGGATACCCACGAACTCGTGGATCCCCTCAACGGCAAGAGCGATATCGACAGCAAACTAATACGAATGACCTCCGAACAGTCGTTTAGCGAAGATCCGCTCAGAATGCTCCGTGCCATTCAGTTTGCCGCCCGTTTTCAGTTCGAAATAGAACCCGATACGCTGGCCGCCATCTCACGGAATGCGTCGCTCATTTCCTCGGTTTCCGCAGAGCGAATTGCCGATGAACTGACCAAACTGCTTACCCTGGCGGAGAAGCCTTCAGTCGGATTCAGACTCATGCAGTCCACCGGCCTTCTCAAAGAGATCCTTCCCGAGTTGGATGCCTGCTTCGGTGTCGAGCAACCGGGTGGATTCCACGCCTACGATGTCTTCGAGCACACCATCCGCGCTATCGATGCCAGCAAGCCGTCGTTGCGGGTACGCCTTGCCGCCCTCTTTCACGATATCAGAAAACCCCAGCACAAACGTGTAGTGGAACGAGGAGCGACCTTTTACGGCCATGAAATGGGCGGTGCTAAAGCTGCCAAAGTGGTCATGCAGAGACTGCGATTCCCCAATGACCTTGGCAACGAAGTCGGCAAGCTGGTCGAACTCCACATGTTCACCACCGATGTCACCGACAAGGGAATGCGTCGCTTGATTCGACGCACCGGCATCGAGTTGATTTTCGACCTGCTCGATTTGCGCCGCGCCGATGTCGCTGCTATGGGAATGGGCCACACGACCGAAGATGTCGATGAATTCGAAGCCAAGATTCGGGCCGAAATCGACCGCAAGGCACCATTCGGCCTCAAGGACCTGTCACTCAATGGCCAGGATTTGATGGAGAAGTTCCACTTGCCGGCCGGACCCATGATCGGCAAAGTCCTTGAGCACCTCCTTGAAAAAGTCCTCGATGTTCCGGAGGACAACACGCCCGAGAAGTTGGAAGAGTATGCGCGCCAGTTTCTGGCGTCATCACCAGATGAGACGATTGATTCTAATAGCAATAATAAGGGATACGTTCAATGAAAGTGCATGAGTATCAAGCAAAGATTCTCTTTGCGGAAGCAGGGATACCGGTTCCGCAGGGTGAAGTTGCGACCACTCCGGCCGAAGCGTTTGCCATCGCTGAGAAATTTGCCAAGCCGGTGATGGTGAAATCACAGGTCCATGTCGGCGGTCGAGGCAAAGCGGGCGGAATCAAATACGCCGAAAACGCTGAAGCTGCTCGGGTGCTGGCTACCAAGATTATCGGAATGGACATCAAGGGACTGACAGTCAAGAAAGTCCTGATCACAGTAGCCGAAGAAATCCTGTCCGAGTCCTATGTCGGTATCATTCTCGATCGCGTCACCAAGCGTCCGGTAATTATGGTTTCGGCTGCCGGCGGCGTGGATATCGAAGAAGTCGCCGCCAAGACTCCTGAAAAGATCCACAAGCTGTATGTAGACCCGATTCGTGGTCTCGCTGCCTATGAAGCGCGCAATCTTGCGTACAAACTGTATCGAGATATCACGCAGGTCCGTCAGGCGGCGGATATCATCATGAAGCTGTACAGCGTCTTCTGGAAGTGTGACGCCTCTCTGGCCGAAATTAACCCGCTCATTACCACCAATGGCGGCAACGTGGTAGCACTGGACGCAAAGCTGAACATCGATGACAACGCTCTTTACCGCCAGAAGCGGATTGCCGAAATGCGCGATCTGGATGCCGAAGAACCGTCGGAAGTGAAGGCGCGCGAGGCCGACCTGTCATTTGTGAAACTCGATGGTTCCATCGGTTGTATCGTAAACGGCGCCGGACTGGCTATGGCCACAATGGATCTGGTGAAGCGGTACGGCGGTGAACCGGCTAACTTCCTGGATATCGGAGGATCATCCAATCCGCAGAAAGTTGTCTCTGCGATGCAGATAATTCTCTCCGACAAGAACGTGAAAGCGATCTTGATAAACATTTTCGGCGGCATCACGCGCTGTGACGACGTAGCAACCGGCATCGTCAAGGCCTTCGCCGAACTCAAACCGACCGTGCCGGTTGTGGTTCGCTTAACCGGAACCAACGAAAAAGAAGCGCAGAAGATTCTTGCGGGTGTGAAACTCCCGACTGCCGACACACTGGACGGAGTGGTCAAAAAGGCGATTGAACTTTCCGCCCGGGAACAGTAAGGGACAAGGAGTAACAGATCATGGCAATTTTCATAGATAAGCATACCAAACTGGTAGTGCAGGGGATCACGGGGCGTGACGGTTCTTTTCACGCCGAACAGATGAAGAAGTACGGCACCAACGTGGTTGGCGGTGTGACTCCCGGCAAAGGGGGCACCAAAGTCGGAACCATTCCGGTC
>JBATNE010000053.1:0-28900 GCA_049290195.1 Candidatus Zixiibacteriota bacterium | reverse complement strand
GCGCATGAACTCTGCAATTTGATAAATTGATGAAGGATATGCCTGGATGAACAGCGGACTGAAGCTCCGAAGTTTTTCCAGCATTCTGGGAATGCGATCTTCGGTCAAGTGGTAGGAGGAAAATGCGAGCGACCGTTCCATCGGATTATATTCCCACAGGCGGTCTGCATCGGAGCCGGCCACTACCGTGCCTCTAAAGACGGCGGTCTTATCCCCTACTTCGTACCCGACCCTCTGCCATTGTTTAGCAATGAAGGCTCGCTCCAGAGCCTGAGTGACGCCGGCTTCTTCATAGAAGCCAAGCGGTATACCGGTAGAACCGCCGGTGGTACTGTAGACCAGTTTGGAAGGAGCGAAATTGCGGGCGATCAAGTCGCGCGTGCGGGTCTGAATAGTCTCTTTGGTTAGAAACGGGAGTTTGCGGATGTCATGGACGGTCCGGATGTCAGTCGGAATGATGCCGAGTCGATCCCAGGTTTCGCGATAGTAAGGGACGTTCTCGTAGGCGTGGTGGACCAGCGTGCGCAGGCAGTCGCTTTGATATTCCAGAAGCTGATCCCGATCCCAGTACTCCTGGCGGTCAAGGAGCGCGGTAGTTTCAGAAAACGCACGACCGTAACGGATTGGCGGGGGAATCAGCCCGACAGCGTAACGCAACGGCTGTTGGATAGCTCGCGGTGCTTTAAGGATGAGGCGAACAAGCTTCATCGGTGAGCGGACCTTTCCCCTTGCCGATGATTATTCGTCAGTACTGGTTTACCTGTGTTAGACATGTTCGTCCTTGAACAACGTCTCGACTATGCGAGCCTTCCTTCTGTCAATCAATTGACTGGAAGGGTCGTTTTATCCTTTTCGTTTGTGTCTTCGGTAGTCGCGCGACCGGCCATCCGTTCAATGCGCTGGAGAAACCGTTCTTCGAGCCGGCTATACTGAATGTCCGGGCTATGGAGTGTGCGGCTAAACTGGTCCCGGAAGCGGCGCTTGCCGGAAATGTCGAGCCAGAGGCTGAGCACGATGCCGCCGAACAGCGAACCCAAGAGGGCACCGAGGAGATAGATACTGCGGCGGGGCCAGGATTTCATGATCGGCACCGAGCCGGAATCAAGTACGTTGACCACCGGGATATCTTTGACCGCATCGATGCGGGCCAACTCATGCTGTTTAGTGAGAAATCCGAATTCTTCGGACTTGACCATTGCAAGGCGCTCGCGGCGCTGAAGTTCAAGCTGAAGTTCGGGATCGGCGCTATTGTCGAAATTGCGGTTCTGCTCTTTGAAAGCCAGCAGGCTGTCTTCCGCCTGGGCCAGCTCGTGCTTGATTTCGTCGAGGCGGCGAGCCATGAACTGCTGATTCGCCCGCGCCTTTGACTGGCGCTTGTTGACGTTGTAATCGTTCAGTTCATCGAGATAGGCATGGACAATGTTCGCCGAGAGTTCCGGATAGGTGGTTGTTACCGACAGGTATACCATGCCGGTCTTTCTGTCCTGCCAGATGCCGACCAGTTCGGATAGCGCCGTCAGTTCCAAGTCAATATTGGGCTGTTCTACATACTCGGACAGAGTGATTGACTTCTGGGCTCCGTCGTCGTCGTACTTGTATGATCTCTTCAGAATGGCTTCCGAGATTGTGCGACTCGAGAGAATCTGCGGATAAAGCGCCGATGACTGATCGCTTACCTGTTTGAGACTGCCAAGTCCCAAATCCCCCAGCGTACCGGCGGCCAGCTCTTTCAGATCACTGATCTGATCGTTGTTGGTCGTGGGCAAAAGGGCGGCGGTTGAGGTGTATTTGTTTGGGATGAGCAAACAGATAACCAGGGTCAGACTAACCGAGGCTGCGGTAATCGCATAGGTCAGTTTTTTGTACCGAAGTACGGGAAGAACAAAGCTTTGCCAAAAGGCGGAAGTTGGTTCTTCCGGATCGTGATGCAATTTGATTTTTTCCATAGTATACCGGGGTGGTTTAATACAACCCCCGTGCCAACCTCGGCCACATATGGAGAAATGCGCTAAGTAATGGTAGTTGAGCGTGTTAGGACTGGCGTGCGGCGGTCGCACACTGGGTCAAAGGGGAATTCAGGGAAGAATTGTCCGGATGAGCCCGGCAATTAGTTCACAATGTGGAGTACTCCAACCGGGGCCAACTTATTGCTAGACGGCGAAATGGTTGTCTACCAGTTCGCACAGAATATGCCCTATGGTGATATGCATTTCCTGTATATGCGGGGTGTGACTAGTGGGTACGATGAGGCAGTGATCGGCCTCGGATTTAAGTGTTCCGCCCGTTCCGCCGGACATGAGGATGCGAGTGGCTCTCTTGCCAGCTGCGGCGCGGAATGCTTCGATGATATTCTTTGAATTGCCGGAAGTCGACAGGCCAATGAGAACATCACCCGGTTTTGTCAGAGCGGTGACCTGGCGGGCAAAGATCTGTTCTATGCCAAAGTCGTTTCCTATCGCCGTAAGGGCTGAGGTATCGGTAGTGAGGGCGATCGCTGGAAGCGGCGTGCGGTTTGCCTTGAGATAGCGGCCGGTGAATTCGGCGGCGATGTGCTGTGCATCGGCAGCGGAACCACCATTACCGCACAGGAAGATCGTTCCGCCCTTTTCGATACAGGCGATGAGGATATCGGCGGTCCGTCCGATCTGCTCCCCCATCGAGTCCAGGACTTTCTGACTCACTTCAATATGGGTTTGCAGGTGCCGTCTGATCTCTTCTTTCATTCGTCTCAATCCTTGATGATAAACGGTGAATGGGGATCATCCTCATGCCTGATTTCATCGACTTCATCGCTGCGTTTTGCACCGCGATAGAGGTGGTCCGGGAAGTTGTGCACGAGACCGTCGACCTGCCCGATATTCTGGTAAGCATGAACGACACCACACGGGACCTCGAAGGCCATGGGCCTATACTGGCCGACATCAAAACTCTCGTAGGCGCGATAGGTTGGGGAGTTGACCCGATTGTCCCAGAGGTGAAGGCGGAAGGTCGAGGGCCCAATAAAAGCAAAGTGGTCAGTTTGATTGCGATGTTCGTGCGGGCCGCGCGTGACACCCGGGTGGGTCATGGACAAGTAGGCCATGGCCGGTTGCCTGCCTGATTCGATTTGGTCCGTGCGAAACAGTTCCACCAACCATCCCCGATGATCCGACATGACTTTCAGGTCGGTGCAGATGACTCCTGCGATCGTACTTGTTATTGGCATAGCGACTCCCTGTGCATTTGAAGGAAATCACCGATCGCGTGCTGGTAATCCCGCATGACGTCTATTCCGGCCTCGGCAATTCGACTATTGCCAAGTGCGGAGTAGGCGGGTCGAGTCGCTGCCTGTGCGAATTCCGCGCTGCTGCAGGATTCCAGGGAGACCGGCATTTGGAGTTTCTCAAATATGAGGCGGGTGAAGTCAAACCATGACGTCTCCCCTTTGGAGGCAACATGGAACAGACCGTAGAGACCGCTCTGTATAATAGCATCGGTCTGGCGGGCAATGTCCATAGACCAGGTAGGATTCCCTACTTGGTCGGCGACAACCTGAAGGGTCCGGGCAATTTTGCCATCCTGCCTGGTCCGGAGCTGATCGGTGCCGTGTCTGATAATCGTCTTAACAAAATTGTGTCCATATGAACCATAGACCCAGCCGATCCGCACGATGATGTAGTCATCGATGATGCTGACGATCCGTTCCTCGCCGGCATATTTTGACCGGCCGTAAGCGGTGCCGGGATTGACAGGATCACCCTCGATGTAAGGTGCCTTCTTGGCGCCATCAAAAACATAGTTGGTCGAGAAATAGAGGCATTTCGCATTCACCGCTTTGCAGGCAAGGGCGACATTCTCGGTGCCGTCGGCATTGATCGCCATCGCCATTCCGGGATTCAATTCGCATTCATCGACATCGGTCATCGCGGCGGTATGGATCACTAGATCGGGTCGGACGGCGGTGAACATCCTGATCAAACCGGTCCGGTCAGTGACGCTGACTTCAGCGCGGCTGATCCCTGCAACTTGATAGCTGTCTGACAGGTGCGCCATGAGGTCCATGCCGAGCTGACCACGGCATCCGGTAATCAGTATGGTCGGCGAACTGCTCATGAGACTTCCTTCAGTACCTTCTCCAGATATTCGCGATAGGGGCTATTGGGCATTCTGGTGACATTCTCGGACAAACTTCGCCGGTCAATTCTGCCGGCACGGTATGCGGCTTCCTCGATACAGCCGATCTTCAGTCCCTGCCGCTTCTCAATGGTGGCAATGAACTCACCAGCCTCAAGAAGGCTATCGTGGGTGCCGGTGTCAAGCCAGGCGAATCCCCGCTCCAGGCGCTGTACGGAGAGCGTCCCGGCAGTAAGGTAGCGACTATTGAGGTCGGTGATTTCCAGTTCCTTCCTTTTGGAAGGGGTCAGAGCCTTAGCATACTCAACGGCGTTGCTGTCATACAGGTACAGCCCGGTTACCACGTAGTTGGATTTGGGTTGGGCGGGTTTTTCATCGATAGCTGTCGGGCGCCCAGTGGCATCAAAATCGATGACGCCGTAGCGATTCGGCTGGTTGACATAATAGGCGTAGATGGTGGCGCCGGAAGCAAACGACGCTGCGTCGAGCCTAAAATCGTGATCGCCGTAGAAGATGTTGTCACCGAGGATCAAGGCGATATTGTCTTTCCCGATGAACTTCTCCCCTATGATCAACGCCTGAGCAATTCCGTCAGGGCTCGGTTGTTCCGCATATGAAAGGGTGACGCCGAGCGAGTGGCCATCGCCGAAGAGGTCGCGGAATCGAGGCAGATCGGCCGGAGTCGAGATAATCAGGATTTCTGAAACGCCGAGCTGGAGCAGGGTCGACAGTGGATAGTAGATCATCGGCTTGTCGTAAATTGGAAGGAGCTGTTTGCAGGCAGTCAGTGTGATCGGATGAAGTCTGCTTCCTGTTCCGCCAGCCAAAATGATCCCTTTGTGTATACCCGATTTGTTCATCAGCTACCTGTTTCCGTACATCCGTTCATAGTACTTTCGATATTCCCCAGATAGGCAACCTTGCAGCCATGCTTCGTTAGCCAGATACCAATCAATTGTGCGAGCCAGACCGCTCTTGAGATCGGTCGAGGCGCGCCAGCCAAGTTCGCTGGAAATTTTGGATGAATCCAGGGCGTAACGGCGGTCGTGACCGGGACGGTCTTTCACAAAAGTGACCAAGCTCTTTCTGTTCTTGTCTCCAAGTTTGCTGTCCAGGAGTTCACAAACGAGCCTCACAAGGTTCAAATTCTCTGTATCAGTCATGGTTGAGATGTTATACGATTCCCCCGGCTTGCCGCGCTCGAGAAGAAGTTCCAGGGCCAGACAATGATCTTCGACCGCAAGCCAATCCCTCACCTGGAGGCCGTCTCCGTATATGGGAATTGGAATGCCGGCGATTGCATTTCGGATGGCCAGCGGGATCAGTTTCTCCGGGAATTGGCGAGGACCGTAGTTATTCGAGCAATGGGTAACGATTGTCTGTAACCCATAGGTGGCATGATAGGAGTTTACCAGGTGGTCCGATGCTGCTTTCGAGGCGGCATAGGGGGAGTTGGGATGGTATGCCGTAGATTCGTTCGCCGACTGGCCGGGTGCGACAGAGCCATAGACCTCGTCGGTGGAGACGTGGAGAAACCGAAAGGGCCGGTTTTGGGAGGCGCGTCTGGCTTCTTCGAGCAGGACATGAGTGCCTACTACATTCGTTGCCACAAAGTCACTGGGGGATTCGATAGACCGGTCGACATGGGTTTCGGCTGCGAGATGGAAAATACCGTTCGGATTGTATTTGGAGAAGACCTCGGAAATTGACGATGCGTCTGTAATGGAAACCCGCTCAAAGCGGTAGTTGGGTCTACCTTTGATTGACTCGACATTGGCCAGGTTCCCGGCGTAAGTCAGGCAATCGACATTTACGATCAACCAATCGGAATGGTTCTCTACCAGAGACTGGCAGAGACTTGATCCGATGAATCCGGCGCCACCGGTGACTATGACTGTGCGGCTGAATTCGGGCAATTTGGTCAATCCTGGATTTGGGCTAACTGCATGAGAATGAAAGGTAACCGGAATTGAGTCCGGGGTCAAGATTTCGAAAGGGGGCCGGAACCGAGTTCAGAAATGACGAACCGGAGCTTTCCCCCCTCATTTCGGGGGATCTGGTCACGATATTCGAACTCCAGATCGAGATCTTTCCCGAGTCTGCTGGTTGATTCCTGCTTGATCGCCTTTTCTGTCTCCTGCGAGTATTCAGGGCCACGGACGATTCTAAGGACCAGCTTACCCGGAGTGCGCTGCACGAACTGGGCCTCACGAACGGCGACCATATCCTTAAGGATGTGATCAAGCCGGCCAACTTTGGTGCCGTCTTTCAGCACGATGTAGTCCTCGATGCGGCCATCGATTCTATCCACCGTTCTCCCCTCCCGTCCACAGGGACATCGACCGCCATCGCGAACGCCGAATGCGAGATCGCCGGTATCGTAGCGAAGAAGCGGAAAAGCGAGGTTGGTGAAGTTCGTTCCGACTATTTTGCTGGCGGCGGTTCCGGCAACCGGGAGGAATTCCACCATCGAGTAATCTTCGTCGACATGAAGAATACCGAAGCGACATTCGGAGATGTTGGCCACGCCCTCGGCCAAACCGTAGTGCTGGCAAACCTCGCACCCAAATGCGCGCTTCATCGTCTCTTTCTGGTGATCGAGCAGCGACTCAGCGCCGGTTGTTATTATTTGCATGGGTACAGTCAGTCGCTTCCCCGACTCGAGTAGACGTTTGGCCACGAGAGTAAGATGAGACGGATAGCCATGGAGCCAGGTTAATTGGCGGCGATTGATTTCATTGATATAGGTGTCGAGCCAATCGGTTCGAAGGTGATATCCGCTGAAGATAATCTGCTTTGCCGGACGATTAATGCGCCAGAAGGGTGGGACCGATTGACCTCGAGGAACGACTGATCGTCCGCCGAAAACACCACACCACTGGTCCATCTGGATTCCCAAAGAATGGCGATAGCGCCACCAGACGGCCCACTGATGCCGCTGAGACTCATGGGTGCATGGAAAGACGAGTCCCCTGCCGGTAGTGCCGCTGGTATGGTGGGTCATGCAGTGCGAAGACGGAATTGACTCCGAGCGGAAGGCGAGAATGTCATGTTGCACTATGCTTTTGGTAAGGATCGGGAGACTCAAGAAGCCGTCCGGGATTTCAAATTCACGCTTTCTATTCCGGTAGTACGGCGTAGTGGTGAGAGCGTGGGAGACAAATCCTGACAGCCTGGCTTGCTTGAACTCCTCAAGCGTTGCACGAGTCGCTGTCAGTCGCCGCTCATAGTCTGCCAAGGCAGAGTGGAATGCAGCGCCGTACCGTTTGCGCCGGATATTCCAGCCGGTTGCCGAGCAGGCAAGGTTCTGGAGCCATATGGGCAGATTCTGATAGATACGTTCGCTGTTCTTCATATGTCATCGGTTCCTGTGGCAATGTCGGATGACACGACCAGAACCTCAACCAAAAAGAGCAAGATTTGGGAAACAAGTGCAGGAAGGGAAAGAAAAGCCGGCGAAGGGATTCGAACCCCCGACAGCCTGATTACAAATCAGGTACTCTACCAACTGAGTTACGCCGGCGAATAAGTGCGGAGCAATGGTAATGAAAACAGTTGACCGGTTCAAGTCGGAAATGCCGCCCTGATCAGGTCTTATGCTTCCATTTCACCCCCTGGGGGGTATCTTCGAGGACGATTCCGCGGGCTGCAAGATCATCGCGAATCTTGTCCGACAGGGCGAAATTCCTGGCCTTGCGGGCCTCGGCACGCTGGCGAATCAGATCTTCGATCTCCGCATCGAGCGACTTCGCTTTCGAGCGGAAATTGAGGACAGATTCAAATCCATCGACAGCTTTGAGCGCTTCATCCCGTTCTGCTGCCGATAGCGCGTTCTCTGCTTTGAGGCGGTTGATGTCTCGCACAAAGTCAAAAATCGCGCCGAGAGCACCGGAGATGTTGAGATCATCATCAAGGGACTGTTCAAATCCCGTCTTGGCCTTGGCGATTACTTCGGCCGCCTGGCCGTTCGAAGTTCCACCGGCATATTCCTGCAGATTCACAATGAAGTCATTGTATCGCTGCAAACCATTGCGAGCGGCGTCGAGGCCATCGAAGGTGAAATTAAGCTGCTGGCGGTAATGGGTAGCCAGAAGCAGATAACGCACGGCGGTACCGGGGTATCCCTTTTCAATAATGTCCCGCAGGGTGAAGAAATTACCCAGCGACTTGGACATCTTGCGACCTTCGACAATCAAGTGCTCGGCATGGAGCCAGTAATTGACAAACGGATGGCCGGTAGCACCCTCGGACTGGGCGATTTCGTTTTCGTGGTGCGGGAACATGTTGTCCACACCACCGGTGTGGATGTCGAATTGCTCGCCGAGATATTTCATCGACATGGCGGAGCATTCCAGATGCCATCCAGGACGCCCCTTGCCGATCGCTGTTTGCCAGAAAGTCTCCCCGTCCTTTTCATCCCACCCTTTCCAGAGGGCAAAATCAGAGACGGATTCCTTTTCGTACTCATCGGCCAGCACACGGGCGCCGGCCTTGAGCCCCTGCATATCGAGGTTCGCCAGTTTCCCGTATTGCGGGAACGAAGAGATTTTGAAATAGTAATCGCCGTTGATTTCGTAAGCGTGCCCCCGCTCGACCAGTTTTTGGACGATGGCAACCATTTCGGGAACGTGATCAGTCGCCGCCGGGTAGTACTCGGCCTTTTCCATCCCGAGGGTTTCGAGATCCTCGAAAAACGCCTTAATGAACGGGGCAGTGAATTCCTTAATCGATATCTTCTGGGCATTGGCTGCCTTGATGATCTTGTCATCGATATCAGTCAGGTTCATCACGTGGGTGACCGTGTACCCTTTGTACTTCAGATAACGGCGAAGCAGATCCTCGAACATGAAAGTCCGGAGATTGCCGATATGCGCGAAGTTGTAGACGGTTGGTCCGCAGGTGTACAGTTTCACCTGTCCCGGAACCATCGGCTTGAATTCCTCGACCCGTCGAGTCTTACTATTTCGAAAACTAAGTGGCATGCCCGGTTAGGCCTCCGTTAGCGATTTGACTGTTTTCTGATCCAGTTTTTTGATCAGTTCGACCACCAGCTTTACGGTCGAATTGTAGTCAGTCCGGCTCATAATGCTGTTATGGCTGTGGATATAGCGAACAGGCGGACCCACGACCACCGCCGGTACTCCAAGGCGACTGATGTGGATACGGCCACCATCGGTACCGCCTCTCTCCATCGTCGTCAAATGATACTTGATCTTGAGCCGCTCGGCCGTGCTGGCAACCAGGTCTCTGAGCTTGATGTTCGGTATCATGACGGCATCGTACATGAGTACTGACACGCCGCCGCCGAGCCGTTCAGCTTTTTTGACGCTTTCCGGCGGAACATCGAGAGCGATTCCGGTATCAACAACGATGCAGACATCGGGGTCGGCCATATAGCCAAGTGTCGCGGCACCTCTGGTGCCGACTTCTTCCTGAGTCGAAGCAGCTCCGAGGTAGGTGTTCGGATGCTTGATCTTTTTCAGTTCACGGGCGACATCGATAACGATGGAGCAGGCGGCGCGATTGTCAAACGCCTTGGACATATAGAGGTCCGGGTTCCCCATGACAGTGAACTGGCTGTCAGGAATGATCGGGTCCCCCAGCTTGATGCCGAGTTTCTTTTTGACATCGAATTTTTCCTGCACGCCGACATCGATAAACATCTCGCGGATTTCCATGACCTTTTCACGGTCTTTGGGTTCGAGAATGTGCGGGGGTCTGGAACCGACAACTCCGATCACCGGGCCCTTGGAAGTGATGATCCGCATCCGCTGACCGAGGGCAACGTGGCCCCACCAGCCGCCGAGTGGGAGAAATTTGATATAGCCGTCCGGCGTGATTTCTTTAACCATGAAGCCGATTTCATCCAGATGGCCGACGACCATAACCCGAGGGTTGGCGGCGGACCCTTTCTTGACGCCAAGGACAGAACCCATCTTGTCGAAATGGAGTTCATCGACCAGCGGCTTCAATTCCCGCGCGACGATCTTGCGGACTTCTCCCTCGTATCCGGAGACGCCGTTGGCTTCGGTAATTTCCTTGAGAAACAGTGCTGTCTTATCCACACTTCACCTCTGATTCTAAACGCGGTATCGAGCGCGTTTTATTTCCCCATCCCGGTCTAATCATTTGGATCGCAAATATATACTTCGGCGGACGCTTCGTCCACTCAATTTTCCAGATGGTCGGAAAGCTCACTCAAGGTATTGATTCGGTGAGTCGCAAAAGGCATCTCAGAAGGGTACTCTCTCCCCGCTTTCAATTTGAGAACAGCCGACATGCCGATTCCGGTTGGGCCGACCACATCTTCGACATAGCGGTCGCCGACATAGAGGCATTGTTCCGGAGGGAATCCGGCCAGTTCACAGGCGTGGCGAAAGATATCCGGGTGCGGTTTGCGGAGGCCAAATGTCGAACTGAAAATGCCGAATTTGAGAAACGGATCGATGGCGAATCTTCGGAGTTCGCCGAGATGAGCCCGTTCTGGGAAGACGGTGTTGGATATCAGTCCAATGGTGTACCCTTTGGCTTGCAGTTGGGTCAGGGTGTCGATGGTGTCGGGATAGATATAGATGAGGCGGTCTACCGGCCGATAGTAGGCATCGAACACTTCTTCCTTAAAGCCATTGGAACCAGTCAACTCTATTCGCTGGAGCAGGATTCCGATCGCCTGGACTACATCCCATTCTTTGAGCGTCTCACTGGCGAGCCGGCGGTAATCGGCTTTGGCTTCTTCAAACAACTGATGGAACTCTTTCGCTTCCGGAAGTGTGTGCCCACGTTCAATCAGGAACTGGCGGGCGGATTCGGCGCAAAGGACATTGAGTTCGTCCCAGGAAACTGCCTCGTACTCGATGAGGGTTGAGCCGAGATCGAAAATGATAGCTTTGGGGTTCAGCTTGGTTGTCATACTTACTTGTTAAGCGCCGACTGAATGAGTTTCTCGATAAGCGAATCGAAATCTATCCCTTCGCATTTGGCGGCCATTGGGGCAAGAGACAGATTCGTCATGCCGGGAAGGGTGTTGATTTCGAGACAGTGGAATGTTCCATTCTCCTGCAGGATGAAATCGACTCTAGCCAGACCCGATGCGCCGATAACCTGATACGCTCTCAGTCCGGCCTCTTGAATCTTGGTCGTAGTAGCGGCATCCAGTGGAGCTGGCGCGAGATATTCGGATTTCCCCTTCGTGTACTTGGCTTCGTAGTCGTACAGCTCATTCTTGGGGCGGATTTCGACCAGAGGAAAAGCGTGTCCATCGAGAACTGCGGCGGTGATTTCACGCCCCGATATGAACTCCTCGACCAGGACGCCGGGGCCTTCGCTCGCAGCTGACGCCAGCGCTGGAATGATCTCGGACTCCGCTTTGACTTTGGTAAGACCAACGGTCGACCCGCTTTCGTTCGGTTTGATGATGAACGGGTACTTGAAGTGCGACAGGATGTCGGTCTTGATTGGCTGAGCATCAGAGGCTGACCGATATTGATATAGCTTCCAGTCAGGGGTCGGAACTTCTACAGTAGCCAGCAGGCGTTTGGTGATGGCCTTGTTCATGGCTATGGCCGAAGCTGCCATTCCGGAGCCGGTGTATTTCATGCCGGAAAGGTCAAGCAGGCATTGGATGGTACCGTTCTCCCCTTCGCCGCCATGGAGTGCGATCAGGACGACGGAAATGTCTTTGAGGTTGGCAGAACCAAACGTCAGTGCCGGGAGCGAACCGGGAGCCGCTGTCATGGCTGTACTGGTTGGAGCTGACGGAGGCAGGTAGTTGCCATCGGAGCCGATGAGTGGCTTTCCGCCGGCAGGGTCGATAGCCAGGACATCGTGCCCCAGTCGTTTGAGGGCGTCGTAGATAGCACGGCCGGAGTTGATAGACACGGCAGCTTCGCTCGAATTTCCACCCGCCAGGAGGAGCACTTTCATGATCGTGAATTCCTTTTCTTTCGCAAATCCAGGTACCGCTTGGTAAGCCATCCCAGAGCCAGTACCGCAACGATCGACCAGAAGATCAGGTTATAGGTCGAAATGTAGTATTCAATAGCATCGAGGTTTTTTACAACTTCGGCGCCAAAAAACATCCATGAAGAAACAAAAAGGGCGTAAGAAATCGCGCTAAAAATCGCCATTTTGGCGATCGGGTACTCGGCCACCCCGGCGGCAATCGCGATAATCGACCTGAGTCCCAGCACGAAGCGGGACACCAGCAGGATCAGGGCGCCCCATTTCTGAAGCCTGACATGCATGCGATTGACATCATCGGCCGTAAAGTACTTGAAGTTCTTCCGTACGAAATAGGCATGTCCGTAGTTTCGGCCGACCAGAAACAAAATCATTACCGAACTCAGTCCGCCCAATATGATCGCCAAAGCGGTCGGGAGTAGTGCCAGCCTGCCAGCGGCAACCAAGCCGCCTCCTGCTATAATGAAACTGTCGCCGGGAAACGGCGGGAACAGGTTTTCAATAAAGCAGGCGACAAACAAAAGCATATAGACCCACAGCGGACCATGGGAAAAGGCGGTATCCAGATACTGGTTGAATTGTCCGAGAGAGTCGATCATACGCCCGCGATCAGACAGATTGCCGTTGCGGCGATACCTTCTTCCCTGCCGACAAAGCCGAGTTTCTCACAGGTTGTGGCTTTGATACCGACCTGTTCAGGGAGTATGCCCAGAACTTCGCCTATCCGTATTTTCATTTGGGGAATGTGGCCAAGCAGTTTGGGGCGTTCGGCCATGATAACAGAGTCAATATTGATAATCTGGGGGAAACCGGCCGAGGTGACAGCGCGGCGCACTTCGGCGAGTAGTTTGAGCGAATCAGCGTCTTTGTAAGAAGGATCATCGGGGGGAAAGAAGTGTCCGATATCGGGCAGTCCTGCAGCGCCAAGTAGTGCGTCAGCGATGGCGTGCAAGAGGACATCGGCATCGCTATGTCCCAGCAACCCCTTCTCAAACGGAATCTGCACGCCACCTAAAATGAGTTTGCGTCCTTCGACCAACCGATGGACATCGAATCCGGTGCCGACTCTGATCTTATTCATGCCGCTCCTGCTTGAGTAACGCTTCAGCCAACAGCATATCTTCTTTGACCGTAATTTTGAGATTTGGTTTCGTGGGTTCGACCACGCGGACTTTGAAGCCGAGCAGCTCCACAACCGAGGAATCATCGGTGATGACAGCATCGGCCGGGGCCTTGGCATGGGCTTCCATGATGAGATCGTATTGGAAGACCTGCGGCGTCTGGGCCAGATAGAGACTGTCGCGCTCCAGAGAACCTATGATATATCCGTCGCGCACCCTTTTGACTGAATCAGTTGCTTTGGTTGCGAGCATGGCTGCCCGCTCTTTCTGGGCAAGGAGAACGGTGCGGTCGATGTCTTCAGGCTGAGTAAGGGGGCGGGCGCCATCGTGAATGGCGACATGTGTAGTCGATACCGGCAGAGACTTCAAGCCTTTGAAGACTGACTCGCGACGGGTATCGCCGCCGATCACCAGTTTTTCCACTTTGGTGAAATTGTAGGGATCGACTACCATTTGGTTCGCATAGAGCAGATTCTCTTCGGACACTACCACGACGATCTTATCGATTGTCTCCGCCTCCTGGAATCGCGAGATCGCCCAGCTGAGGACAGGTTTTCCTGCCAACTGGCGAAACTGCTTGGGGACCACACCCCCATATCGATTTGAGGACCCGGCGGCTACTATCAAGGCGTAAGTCTTCACAGCCGGAAATATACGCTACTTGAAGTTGAAGTGAAAGTATTCAAAGAATGAGCATGGCGTCGCCATAACTGTAGAAGCGATACTGATTGGCGATAGCTTCAGCATACAGCTCCATCACCTTTTCCCGGCCAATCAGGGCTGATATGAGTATGAGGAGGGATGATTTAGGGAGGTGGAAATTGGTCACCATATGATCAACGGCCTGAAATCTGTAGCCCGGCTTGATATACAGGTTAACCAATCCTGCCATCGGCGAAAACTCACCTTTGGGAGATACTGTAGATTCAAGGGTCCTAACCGACGTTGTCCCGACTGCGACTATCTTTCCCCCTTTTGATCGGATAGAGTTGAGCTTGCGCGCCGTGTCCGAGGTGACTTCCGCCATTTCAGGATCAACAATGTGATCTTCGATTCGGTCGCACTTGACCGGCTTGAATGTTCCGGGACCGACATGAAGGGTGACTTCGAGAATACTTACGCCCGACCTTTCGATTTCATCCAGCAAAGCGCGCGTAAAATGAAAGCCGGCCGTTGGAGCGGCTACCGCCCCTTCCTTTTCGCTGTTGGCGAATACGGTCTGGTACTTGCGGACATCTTCGGGGGCGTCTTCGCGGTAGATGTATTTGGGAAGCGGGACATGACCGAATGCGCGGACAATTCTCTTGCGGGCGGACGGTGAATCGAAGCGGACCACCCATCGTCCGTTGTCAATGTATTCCACCAAGTGGACAACTGACTTAGGATCAAAGAAAATAGTCTCCCCCGCCTTGAGACGGCGGGTCGGGCTGACCAGTGCCTCCCAATCATCTTCGGATGAGTTGGCGACCGGCCGAACGAGAAAGACTTCCACGGCCCCTCCCGTTTTTCTTTCTCCCCAGATTCGGGCCTTGAACACTTTGGTATTGTTGACGACCAGAGCGTCTCCCGGCTTCAGATACTCCAGAAGGGATGGGAACTTGGTGTGGCGGACCAAATGAGAATGACGGTCGTAGACGAGAAGTTTAGACTGTCCACGCTTGGCCGGTGGATGCTGAGCGATCAATTCCTTCGGGAGGTGGTAATCGAAAAGTGAAATATCCATCGATGAAAAAGAGGCACTAGCGGCGGCGGAACATGGTGACCCGGTCGACAAATATCTGCGCCAAGGCTCTTTGCTCCGAGGTAAGTTTGTATGGCAATTCGTTCTTGGTCAGGTATTGCTCGAGTGCGTCGAGCGCGATACGGGTGTCTTCGACAGTGAGTATCGCGCCGGTCTCTCCTTTGAGTTTGTCCCTGAACCTGGTGGTCTCGGTCATGAGCATGCCAACAATACCACGTGGATCGCTTTCCTCAGATAGGATATGGAGTCCAAAGGACTGCATGAGGAGAAAAAGGGCATCGTCTGACATTGCTGCTCCTGGCTGTTCTAGAATAGATCCTGCTGGCCGGCGGGTCCCGGAAGTTTGAGCCCCATATGGCGGGCGGCCTCGGAGGAAGCCATTCTCCCCCGCTTGGTTCGCTGGACAAAACCAATCTTCAAAAGGTACGGCTCGACCATATCGACGAGTGTATCGATTTCTTCGTTGAGAGTTGCGGCGATAGCCTCGACCCCGACCGGTCCGCCTTTGTAGAATTCGATAATGATCTGCAGGATCTTACGATCCATGGCATCGAGCCCCATCGAATCGACACCCTCCGTATCGAGCGCAGACTCAGCAATGGCCGGGCTCAATTTCCCTTCAGCCTTCACGGCAGAAAAGTCACGGACTCTGCGGAGAAGCCGGTTGGCAATTCGAGGTGTACCACGGGAACGCAAGGCGACCACACGGGCGGTCTCATTGTCGATCGGGATTGAGAGTAACCGGGCCGAACGCAATGCGATTTGCTCCAGATCTTCCGGCGAGTAGAAGTCAATATGGTAGTAGAGGCCGAATCGGTCACGAAGCGGCGCTGAGAGCATTCCTGCTCGGGTCGTCGCGCCGACCAGGGTAAATCGTTTTAGCGGAACATTGATGACTTTGGCGAACGCACCTTTGTCCACGACGAAATCGACTTTGAAATCTTCCATGGCAGGATAGATGAACTCTTCGATCACCGGCGAGAGGCGGTGGATTTCATCGATAAAAAGAACATCGCCGTCGTTCAGATTGGTCAGAATCCCCATCAGGTCGCCGGTACGCTGAAGAGCAGGGCCGGAGGTGGAGATTAATCGTGAGCCCATCTCGTGAGCGATAATATGTGCGAGGGTTGTCTTGCCGAGGCCGGGTGGGCCATACAACAGGATGTGTTCGACTGACTCTTTGCGTCCTCGGGCGGCATGAAGTAATACTTTAAGCTTGTCCTTCAATTCCTTCTGTCCCACGTACTCATCAAGAGATTGCGGGCGCAACGACCACTGGACAACTTCTTCTTCGGGGCCGATAGGCGCGGCTGAAACTATGCGCTCACGAGTCATGATTGATACACTTTCGATTCACGTTCCAGCCTGAAAATCAGCGTAATCAGATCTTCCACCTTGTCCACTTTGGGGTTGGTCTTGAGTGCGGCCTGAATCATTTGCTGGGCCTCGTGCGGCTTGTACTGAAGCTGTACCAGGACGGCGGTAGCTTCTTCGGCAAACGGGGTGGTGGTCTTCTCTTTAACTGCCAGCGGCTCTTCCTCGCGGGAGAGGGCGAACTTGGTGGTCTTGCCATGGAGCTCGGCGATGATCTTCTCAGACAGCCGGGCACCAACACCGGGTAGCCGTGAGAGCGTGCCTGAATCTTTGGTCTCCACAGCCGAAGCGATTTCCTTGATCGGGAGGACAAGCGATTTGAGCGCCTTCTTCACGCCAAGTCCCGGAACCTGGGTCCAGAGGGAGAAGAACTCCCGGTCGATCGGATTGAGAAAACCGACCAGGCGGGGGTACTCGTTCGACTTCTTATCCCCGGCTTCGATATAGTAAATCGTATCAAACTGCACTTCAGTGCCAATAGAGCCGTTGTCCCGAAGCCGGCTGACGAGTCCGGATGGAACCATGACTTCGTAGGTCAACCCGCCAACATCGACAAACGCGGACTGGTCGGTCACGTTAGAGAGAGTGCCCCGAAGACGGCTGATCATACCAAGTGCTCCTCGGCATGGAGAATCGCACGGCAATGACAGAGGGCAATGGCCAGAGCGTCAGCCGCATCGGGCGGTTCCGGAATGGCCTTGAGCCCGAGTGTCACCGTGACCATCTGCTGCATCTGCAATTTAGTGGCACGGCCGTTGCCGGTGAGGGCTTTCTTGATGCGAGTCGAGGCATAGGAGATGATCGGAACTCCCTGCTCGGCGGCCTTCAGGATCAGGACGCCTCGGACATGCCCCATGACCACGGCAGTGATTGGGTGGTTGTAATGAGAATAGAGTTCTTCGATGGCCAGGGCATCGGGACGGAACTGCTCAATAACCCCCTGCATCTCCTTCGCCATCTCTTTGAGCCGTTCTTCGAGACTCCAGCGAGGATTGCATTTAAGGACGCCGGCTTCAAGCACCCGGGGGGAGTCACCATCCGCCTCCAGCACGCCATAGCCGGTAATGTTCAGACCGGGGTCTATTCCAAGAACTCGCATAGCGGATAAGTACGGTCTGAAGGCTGAAATATCAATAACAAACTGGGAAATAGCTTCCGAGCGATTCAGGTTGTGAAACGTCCGCCCGGGGACTATCGTATCTGAATCATGGCTGCACCGACCCGCCTCTACAATCGCGACTTCCTCCTCCTCTGGCAGGGACAGTTGATCAGTAAACTGGGGAATCAGGCGCATTATATCGCGGTCATGTTCTGGATTAAGCACGCCACCGGGTCAGCGACCCTTATGGGGACACTCATGATGCTGGCCACCCTCCCGATGGTGCTTCTGGCTCCAATTGCCGGGGCGTTCGCGGACCGACATTCAAGGCGCGGGATTATCGCTATAGCCGATCTGGTCAGCGGAGTGGCAGTGATGTCACTGGTGGGACTGCTCTTCTGGATACCGGATCAAACTACTACGATCATAACGGCGCTGATGGTGGCGAGTGTGATTGTAGGGACCTCGGCTTCATTCTTTTCCCCCGCCTTTTCAGCGGCGATTCCGGATCTGGTCCCCAAAGAGAAACTGGCGGCGGCGAATTCGATGAATCGGTTCTCCGACCAATTCGCCGGCCTGCTCGGTATGAGTGCAGCGGGGGTATTGTTCAAGTTTCTTGGGGCGCCACTTCTGTTTTTTTTCGACGGACTCAGCTTCATCTATTCCGGTATCTCTTCCCTCTTTGCTAAGGTACCAATGCCGGTAACAACCGGAGAGAAGGCGGTCGGAGCCAAACAGCAGATTCGGCAGCTATTAGATGACATGAAAGAAGGGCTCCGGTATGCCTGGAGTAATGTCGGGTTGCGGAATCTGATGCTGTTGGCGGCGGCGCTGAATTTTTTCTTCTCGCCAATTGGGGTGCTGTTGCCGTTTCTGGTCGAAGATCATCTGCATGCATCGACCGACTGGTTTGGCTACATCCTAGGGGCGTTAGGGGCCGGCGCGCTGCTGGGGCTGTTGGCGGTCGGGACGTTGAAACTGAATGGCGGTCGAAGGTCATTTGCGGTTATTTCAGGTGTGATCGTAATGTGTGCGCTGTTTGGGGCGCTCGGGCTGACCCACACTCCACTACAGGCGCTGGTGCTGGCGTTCTTTGCAGGGATGCTCAATTCGTTTGTGAATGTCAGTATTGGAACGATTATGGCACTTACTACACCTTCGGCGATTCGGGGGCGGGTGTTCGGGCTGTTAACCACACTGTCTGCCGGGTTGATGCCGATATCGATGGGGCTTACCGGTGTCGTGGTGGATTTGATGGATAAGAATGTGCCGCTGATTATTTTGCTGTGCGGAGGGATCGGGACAGTTTTGTGTCTGGCACTATCAATCAACAAAGAATTCCGGCAGTTCCTGGCGTACGACGCGAAGTCGGCTACCTAGATAAACTGGAGATACTTTGGCAGATCGGCGATGGAATCGATTATTAGGTCGGGTTGGATCGCTGATCGTGCCACAAGCTCTTCCCGGAATTTCCCGGTTCGAACCAGCACTCCTTTAACGCCGGCGTTCTGAGCGCCGCCGACATCAGAAATCAGATCATCCCCTATCATGACCGCCTCACTCGGACTGACTCCCATGTCAGCGAGTGCGTAGTGGAAAAACTCTTTCGAGGGTTTTCCGACTACGGCAGCGGTCTTGCCTGACACAAATTCCAACCCTGCGATGAATGCACCAATATCCATCTTGAGACCATCGGGCATTTGCCAGTACCGTCCTTTGTGAAGGGCGAGCATCTCCGCGCCGGACATGAGCATCTGGAAAACTGAATTCAGGAGTGGGTAATTCCATCGCTCGCCAATGTCGCCAATCACAACGTAGTCAGGATTCCGGTCATTGACAGTGAACTCAGCGAAGTCGCGACGGGTGTCATCGTTCAAGAGGAAGTGGCAGGAGCAGCTCCCTTTTGTGCGAAGGAACCGCACCGCCGCCTGTGGCGCGCTGAAAATCTCCGAGGCTTCGATCGGCATCCTCATTGCCCGGATCTCGGCATACAGAGTAGCCTGCGACCTTGTGGTGGTATTGGTGGTGAAGCGACAGGGAATGTTTCGCTCTTTCAAGAATCGAATTGCCTCTGCCCCGCCGGGGATCGGTGTCGACCCGACAAAGAAGACACCGTCGAGGTCGAAAAGGAATCCGCGAGCCGATTTCAGGAAATCTGTCTTCATGATTTGAAAAACACACTCATGAGTTGGAAGAGGGCGATGACGACGACCAAGATCAGTAAGGGGACAAATAGCTTCTTCTTGAGTTGCGTGGGGTCGCTGGCTTTGGCTTGCAGAATAGCAGAGGCGGAGCGCCAGGCAAGAAAGATAGCGACCGCGGCGATGATCAGGTAGAGGAGAATCCCTGGCGATGTCAGGCTACCGATGTGCATCCATTCCTCTGGGTGTGGAAATGCCGCCGAGCTGATCACTCAGCCGGGCGGCATTCGCATTTATCACAATTAGTTCGTTACGCCAGTTTTTCCAGAATTTCCGGCGCGATATCGAAGTTCGAGTACACCTTCTGGACGTCATCGAGTTCTTCGAGCAGTTCGTACATTTTCATCATCGAGTTGGCTTCGGACTCGGACGTAATCTTGACCGAGTTTTCCGGCACCATCGTGATTTCAGCCGCCGCGATCGGGATTTTCTTGGCTTCGAAGGCCGACTTGATCGTTTCGAGATCATTGGGCTGGCTGGTGATTTCCCAGGCTCCGGATTCACCGTTGATATCTTCGGCGCCGTTCTCCATGGCGATCTCCATCACCGTGTTTTCATCGGCCGCCGTCAATTCGATCGTCAGGACACCCTTCTTGTGGAACATCCATCCGACACAACCATTGGCTCCCATGTTGCCGCCGTACTTGGTGAAGATGTGGCGGATTTCGGCGACAATGCGGTTCTTGTTGTCGGTCATGACTTCGAGCAAGACGGCGGTTCCGGCCGGGCCGTAACCTTCGTAGGTGGCTGATTCATAGGTGACACCGGGAAGCTGGCCGGTTCCTTTGAGGATAGCGCGCTTGATGTTGTCGGCCGGCATGTTGACGCCTTTGGCGGCGGCAACGGCGGTACGGAGACGAGCGTTATTAACCGGGTCTCCCCCACCTTCGCGTGCGGCTACCGTGATTTCTTTGATGTGCTGGGTGAAGACTTTCCCGCGCTCTTGATCGAGTTTACCTTTTTTGCGTTTAATTGTCGCCCATTTTGAATGACCTGACATGGGGCAACCCTCCTGGTATTTTAATTCGAAATGTTGTCTAACAATATCTTACAGCCACCTAATGTAAAGTACCGGCTCGACTTTGGCAAGAGGGGGAATAAAAGTCTAATTGGACGGTTGACGCCGCTCAAACGTCTGACCTATAATGGGTTTTGGGGAAAGGCGGGCCGTAGAGGAAGTGGCTAGCTTGACGTCGTTTGGCGCATGAATAGTTCAATGGCGCCGACCGCAAGGTCGGGGGAGTAGAGAAGTGATGAAGTTTCCATCGTTGAGAATTTGCTTACTAATTGTAACTGCGGCAACCTCTTGCTCAACGGTTTTCGCATCTCAGGGGACTATGGTCCTTGTACCCACTGAGTCGGATCTGGCTGCCCAAATCACTTTGGCAAGAAAATTTAGAGGCTTTGATCAGTTTCGAGGTTGGACGTTTCTGGGTGTCTCCAATCTCCGGTTGGAATTTGAGCAAGGGTGCCTCAGAACGTTACCTGACGAGACCGCTAACGACAGCCTTGTATCCTTCGTCGTTGCTTTATCGATGCCCTCTTCCTATTCAAAGAACCACGTTCAATATTCGTGTGAATTCAATTTCCAATTTCGAAATTCTACAATTATGAATGGGGATACTCTATTAAGTCAATGCGAAGGCCTAGTCGACCTGATAAGGGCATCGGAAGAAATTCCTGGAGTGAGATTATTCATAGAGCGCACGAGACCATCAAACGGAAAGGTAAGTCAACGGGAAAGAACTTTTGATTGGTTTAGTCAGAAGGACTCACTTTCGTATTGCTACAGGGACACCTGGACCGACTTCTATCCCAACTTCACTTTTTGTGACTCAGCGCTGTTAGAAAATTTGGAAGGATTCTTGTCCGCGATACCGCATCCACAAACTGCGGAATTTCGGAGGAACAGCGGAATAGGGTTTGCGAAAGTAATTGCAGAGAACCTCTATGTGCGCTCAAGCATAGTTCCGGAGAGCAAGAGCGACTACTACTCTACCGGTTACAATGGAATTCGATCGTTTCGGCTGCACAACTCCAAGAAGTGGACGACTTTTCCGGAATTTGAATTGGCCCACATCGCGCTTCGCGGGGATCCACTATTCCTCAATTCCAAATGTGTTGTCGACCGATCTGACTCGACAGGGGTTTGCATTTATTTAACCCAAGGAGACGATTGGACCCAGACCAATAAGCGCGTAGTAATTGCTGCAAGATGTTCCAACAATGAGTCTCTTTCAGCTTACTCGATCCCAATAAGAGAGAACAATGTTCCAGGAGACGCGACTGAAATCGATCCCTCAGTACTGGAGATCAACGACCCTCACCGCTAGAGGAGGACACTGGACAGATTCTACTCTAGCACCTATCTTCCCCCCCATGCCATCTATATTCACACGAATAATCAACCGGGAGATACCGGCCAAGATCTTCTATGAGACCGAGAAGGTCATCGTCATAGCCGACCATCGGCCCAAAGACGCCGTCCACCTGTTGATTCTGCCCAAGACCGAGTACACCAATTTCCAGTCCACTCCGCCCGAAGTCCTTGCCGAACTTAGCGAAACAGCCAAATTAGTGGCCGAGAAGCTCGGGGTAACCGGCCATTACCGGATAGTTATCAACAATGGCTACGGGCAGGAAGTCGACCATATTCACTTCCATTTCCTCTCCGACAAAGGGGCCGACCGGCTGACCTGGCTTCCGCTTTGACACAATTCGGGCCGCAGAAATAGCGTTGAGCGGTCCTTTTTGCCAAAAAATGGGTTGAATCTGATTGACAAGGCGTGTAAAAGCGTCGTACTTTCCGATATGATGTTGAGTAAGAGTAAGTTAGAAACTGTCGAAGGAGGTGAATTCGTTTGACAGGTGTGAGAGTACGGGACGATGAGTCCTTTGAAAAAGCTCTCCGACGTTTTAATAAGTTCTGCGAAAAGTCTGGAATCCTCTCTGACTACAAGAAACACCAGCACTATGAGAAACCTTCCGAGACTAAGAAGCGCAAGCTGGCCGCGGCAAGACGGAAATCGCGTCGGAACCGCATGTTTGAAGATTGAGTATTGAATGACACTACTCGAACAAATTGAACATGATATGATAGAGGCCCTGAAGGCCGGTCAGAAAGAAAAGCTGACTGTGCTCCGGGGCCTCAAATCTGACATCAAATACAAGCAGATCGAGCTTGGTCATCCGATGACGGATGATGATGTCCGTGGGGTCTTCTCCACTGCCTCCAAGAAGCGCCGGGATTCTATCGAGCAGTTCCGGAACGCCGGGCGTGAAGAGCTGGCTCAAAAGGAAGAATTTGAGCTGGGGGTTATTCTCAGCTATCTCCCCAAGCAATTGACCGAAGATGAGATACGAAAGCTGGTGGTTGAGGCGATAGCCGAGACCGGAGCTGATTCTCCGCAGAAGATGGGCCTGGTGATGAAGGCACTCATCCCCAAGACCAAGGGTCAGGCTGATGGCAAACTGCTCAGCCGGATCGTTTCAGAATTACTTGCCAAGTAGTTATAAACATCTCTACCATGTCACCGAAACAGACCGCCCTCGCGGTTCGATTGGTCCATTTTGTAGCGTGTAGCCATGGGAGGCGACAGTGAATTGGATTGATTTTGTCCTGATCGCTCTGCTTTTGACCGCCATTATTGTCGGTTCAAAGAAGGGGCTGGTAAGGGAAATCTCCGCATTTGTAGTGTTCTTTGCCGCCATTATTCTGACGGTGAACTATGTCGATGTGTTTGCGGTGTGGGTGTACGACCGGATCGGCGGCTCCCCCCTCATCTCGGCTTTCATCTCCTTTACCCTGTTAGCGGCGGCATCGTATGGGTTTTTCAAGCTACTGGCCTGGATTTTCTACAAAGTGGCTTCGATCAAGAGCCAGGGAAAGCAGGACCAGGTAGGTGGCGCCATCGTGGGATTCTTCCGGGGTTGGGTCATGATCGGATTTCTGACCTTTGTGGTCTTCTTCCTCCCGCTCCCGGACAATTTCTATACGACTTTTGATGGCTCTTTCCTCGGCAAGCTGGCCGCCAAGACCGTCCCCCTCATGTATGAGGGGACCAAGATGATGCATCCGGCCAACCCGACTTTTATGGGAAAGGTCGAAAATACCCTGCTCGGGGCACAGGCCAAGGGTAAGCCGAGTTCCGGCAAAGGAGAAATGGGGAACGATCGTGAGCAGGTGTATCGTGTGATGTACCAGATCGATCGGTTTTTCAATATCTCCAGTGGCACCTAAACCAATTTTGATTCTTCCCCCGTCCCTGTATATTAGGCCGGCAGTTATGCCGGCCTTTTGCTTAGAGAAATTATGATTGACCAGCACAGTTTAGAGACGCTTGAATTTCCCAAGATCATCGCCATGATCGAAGGGCATTGCCTCACCCCGCTCGGGCATGAGGCGGTGCAGGCGTTTGCGCCGGGATTTGATCTTAAGGCAGTAAAGCTTCGTCAGGCCGAAGTCTCCGAAATGACCGACCTGGTCAGGTTCGGGCTGGCCTTCCCCCTTGCCCGGATGGAAGATTGCCGGGACCTGATCGAAAATGCGCAGGTGCCGGGGATGTTTCTTGACCCAAAGGAAATTCTCCTGATGCTGGATTTGGTCTGCATCGGGAATGACCTGGCAGATTACGACAAGGAGAAGCGCCCCAATTTCCCGCACATCACAGAGTATCTCGAAGGGATTCGCCCCTTCCCCGAACTGGTCAAGGAGATCAAGAAGGCGATTGATGAACGAGGTGACATACGGGATGATGCGTCATCCAAATTGAAATCGACACGCCTTGAATTGGTGGATGGCCGAAGGAAATTGATCAGGGCGCTGGAGCAGTCGCTGTCATCGGGGTCCAAACGGACAGGCTTACAGGACGATGTCGTCACCATGCGCAACGGTCGGTACGTGGTCTCTATTCCGGTCGATCAGTTCAGAGCCGAAGTTGGTATTCTCCACGACCGAAGCCAGTCCGGTGCGACTCTGTATGTCGAACCAAAAGAAGCGGTCGAGCACAACAATCGACTGAATATGCTTCTCCAGGAAGAACGACTGGAGATGGATCGGATTCTCCGGGCACTCACGACCGAGATTGCCAAGCGAGCCAAAGCACTTCTGAGAAATGCAGAATTGATTGGGCAATTGGATGCACTCCATGCGGCCGGGATGTTTGCGGCGCGGACCAGATCGAATCGACCGCTTTTGACCGATCGGGCCAGTTTTGCACTGGTCAACGCCAGACACCCGCTTTTGATAAACAAGTTTGGGAGTATCGACAAAGTTGTGCCGATGTCGCTGACTTTGGATGACACCCGGCAGTCGATCGTTGTCACCGGGCCTAACACTGGTGGCAAGACGGTTGTTCTTAAGACGATCGGACTGCTCGTGCTGATGGCGCAGAGCGGGCTGATGATCCCGGCGGATGAGTCGAGCGAGATTGGGATGTTCAAGCAGGTGTATGCCGATATTGGGGACGAACAGTCGCTGGAACTGTCCCTCTCGACATTTTCTTCGCATATCAGAAATATCATCAAGGCGGTCCAGCAGTCAGGGCCGGAAGCGTTAGTTCTCCTGGATGAAATCGGGGCCGGGACTGATCCCAAAGAGGGTGCGGCGCTGGCGGAGGCGATCATTCTGCACATTGTCCGCGCCGGTGCGCGGCTGGTGGCAACCACTCACTACTCTCAGCTCAAGACTCTCCCCCAACTTCATCCGGCGATAGAAAACGCATCGCTGGAGTTCGATCGGGAGACACTGGCGCCGACTTATCGCCTCTCCCTCGGTATGCCGGGATCATCGTACGCGGTTGAGATCGCCGGAAGGCTTGGACTTGATCAGACGATTTGCTCACACGCGGCGCAGCTGGTGGGGTCAGGGGAACGGTCTCTGACTGAGTTGATATCATCGATGGAATCGGAACTGAAGAAGCTCCGGGATGATCGAACCGAACTTTCCGAGCGGCTTGCAACGGCCAAACAAGCCGAAGAAAAATACAACGAGCAGCTCGCGGTGTTCAAGCGTGAGGTTGAAGCTGAGCGCCAGAAGGCGCTGGCAGAGACCGCGGACCTTCTGGAGTCAACTCGCAAGGAAACCGAACGGCTCGTGGCGGAGATCAGGACAACTCAGGCATCGAAAGATTCTGTTAAGGCGATCCACAAGACACTTAAGGACTCGGATGCGGCAGTCAAGCGGGTGTCGGAGTCTCTGGAATCGAGCAGGGCGCGATCGATTGCAGCGGTGAAATTCATGAAGGGGGACAATGTCCGGATCGCCACCTTGAACCAAAACGGCACGATAGAAGCGCTGGTTGGAAAAGAAAAGGCACGCGTACGAGTCGGCAATGTGGTTACCCTGGTGGAAATACGGAATCTCAGGCGAACTGACCCTGAACCGGTGAAGAAGGCGCTCAGGCCGGTAGCTGGAGTTAACTCAGAGCAGTTGGTTACGCCGGAAATACATCTTCGCGGAATGACCGCCGAGGAGGCTCAGGACGAACTGGATCGCTTTCTGGATCGCGCTGTTGTGTCGGGGCTGCGCCAGGTATACGTTATCCATGGCAAAGGAACCGGAGTGCTGAGGCGGACATTGACCGAATATCTCAAGAAACACAAAGAAGTGGATTCGATCCGGCTGGGTGACTGGAACGAAGGGGGCGCCGGCGTAACGGTGGTCAGACTGAAAGAATGATTCCCCAGGAAACGATAGAGCAGGTTCGTCAGGCGACCGATATCGCTCAGATAATCGGCGAATATGTCCGTCTCAAGCGGAAGGGACGGCACTTCGAAGGACTTTGCCCTTTTCACACCGAAAAGACACCATCATTTAAGGTCAACTCCGATCGCCAGATATTCCATTGTTTCGGCTGTGGCAAGGGTGGGAATGTCTTCTCCTTCCTGATGGAACATGAGAAGATGACGTTTATCGAAGCGGTCCGCCATCTGGCGAGCAAGGCCAATATCACCATCCGTGAAGCAGTCACTGATTTCCGGCGCGAGGAACTTGAGAAACTGAATTGGGCGCATCAGGTGGCGCTGGAGTATTTTGAGTCTCAGCTCGGAAGCAGTAAATACAAATCGATTCTCGACTCCTACCTTCTCGGTAAGAGAGCGATTGAGCCGGAAGTGGCCAAGTTCTTTCATGTCGGGCTGGTTGGAGAAGAATGGGACGGACTGCTTCAGTATGCCCGCAAGAAGGGCCTTTCGGACGAAGACATGATTAAGGCCGGGCTGGCGCTGAGATCCGATACCACCAATCAGTGTTTCGACAGGTTCCGCGCCCGACTCATGATCCCAATATTCAATCTGAGTAACAAGCCGATAGCGTTTGGCGGCCGCACCCTCAAAAAAGGGGAGCCGGCCAAATATATCAATTCCCCTGAGACTCCCCTCTATTCCAAGGGAAATGTGCTCTATGGACTCAACTTCTCGAAGGATTCGATTAGAGAGGCCGGCCACGCATTGGTCGTTGAAGGGTATTTTGACTTCATCTCTCTCTGGCAGGTTGGGGTGAAAAATGTCGTAGCATCATCGGGGACGGCCTTCACCCAGCAGCAAGCGCGACTTCTCGCCCGTTTCTGCGAGATGGTGTACTTATTCTTTGATGCCGACTCGGCTGGACAGAATGCGGCGCTTCGGTCGGTTGATGTCCTGTATGATTCCGGGCTCGATGTGCGCGTGATGATCCCGCCGCCGGGAGAGGATCCAGACAGCACCGCCCGCAAGTATGGGCCGGACAAACTTGAAGAACTCAAGGCTGGGGCACTTGGGTATATTCCGTTTCGAATCAGGAATGTCGCCTTGGAGTCGACCGGATTGATCGCCAAGGAGAAATTGATTAAGGAGTTGAGCGCGCTCGGCAACAAGATAACGGACCCGACCAGACGGGCGTTGTTCTTCGATGAAGCCGCGGTGGCGCTTTCTGTTGACTCTTCCCTGATGTATGGTGCCTCGCCGAAGCCGGCGGAGCGGAAGCCGGGGAGCGCGACTACACGGTCGCGGCGACACCAGAATGAAATGGAATATCTGTCACTTCTGCTGGGGAATCCGGGATGCCTGGACGAAGCGCTCGAGACCATTGCACCTGAAGACCTGGACTCAAAGGAACTTCACCGTTTGTACATGGCGATGATACAGCAATACCGTGAATCCGGGATGCTCAATGCCAACCGGTTGATCGAAACGTTCGCCGATGAGCAGATGATATCTCTTTTGACTGAACTCGCTACTATCGAATGGCCCATGCGGGATGTTGAGGCGGAGACGCGTAGCTATGTCAAGATGCTGACCGACCGGAAACGGAAGAAAATACGCGGGGAACTTCAGAAGCAGCTAGCCGAAGCCGAGGCGGTTGGGGATCAAAAAAAGGCAGAAGAAATCTTAACCCAGATCAGGAGCTTTGGACTCTGATGCTCAAGTCGCTTTCTATAGAGAATATCGCGCTGGTTGAGAAACTGGAGCTTGGATTTGACAAAGGGCTGACGGTGGTTACGGGCGAGACCGGAGCCGGCAAGTCTATTGTGATTACAGCTCTTGCTCTCGCGCTTGGTGACCGGGCGGAAAAGGAATATATCCGTCACGGCGCGGACAGGGCCTCGGTGGAAGCGACGTTCTTGGTTGGAACCATGCCTGCCGCATATAAGCGTCAGTTTGCAGATGTGATCGTTGACAACCAGATTCACATCGCCCGCGAGATCTCTCGAGACGGGAACTCCAAAGTTAAGATTAACGGCGCAGTCGCTACCCTTGCTCGCCTCAAAGAGATATCCACTCCCCTCGCCGAGATACTGGGACAGCACGCTAACCAGCAGCTCATGAGCGAAGATAACCATCTCTACTTCCTGGATCGATTTGCCAATCTGGTTGAGCTGCGCGAGACCGTAAATGAGCAGTTCAAAGAATGGGAAGACCGGACCTCGGAGTATCGGCGCCTGGCCTCGAAGCAAGATCAGCTCAAGAGCCAGCGTGAACTGCTGCTGTACCAGAAGCAGGAGATCGACAAGGCGCAAATCCGGATTGGCGAAGAAGAGGCGCTGCTTAAGGAGCGAAAGATTCTGGACTCAGCCCGGACACTGACAGCTTCGGCAGCGACAGTCTGTTCGATCCTGGACGGCGAAGAGAATTCGGTGATGAACCAAATCCGTGCCGCTCGCAAGGAACTCGATAAGATGGCCGGCTCGGATGAGTCGCTTGAAGCAAGGGCTTCGGAATTTGCAGACATTGACTACAGGCTCGAAGAACTCCGAAGGGCCGTTGAGCAGTATGGCAGCTCGGTTCCGGATGATCCATCGAGACTCGATGAGAT